>JBJKRE010000214.1:0-14244 GCA_046704825.1 Acidobacteriota bacterium | reverse complement strand
CCATGCGCGCGACGGGCACGACCGCGATCATCGAGGACGTGGCCTTCCCGCTCCCGAAGCTGGCGGATGCCGTGCAGGACCTCCAGACCCTCTTCTCTCGGCACGGCTACGGCGAGGCCATCATCTTCGGGCACGCGGGCGACGGAAACCTCCACTTCGTGCTCACCCAGTCCTTCGGGGACGACGCCTCCGTAGCGCGCTACGAGGCCTTCATGGCCGATCTCGTGGACCTGGTCGTGGACCGGTACGACGGGGCGCTCAAGGCTGAGCACGGCACGGGGCGCAACGTGGCGCCCTTCGTCGAGACCGAATGGGGGAGCGAAGCGCTGGGCGTAATGCGCAAAATCAAGGCGCTGCTGGACCCGGACGGCATCCTCAACCCGGGCGTCATCCTGAACCCGGACCCGAAGGCCCACGTGAGCGATCTCAAGGATTTCCCGACCGTGGACGAGGCGGTGGACCGCTGCACCGAATGCGGGTTCTGCGAGTCCCATTGCCCGAGCCGGAACCTCACCCTGACGCCCCGGCAGCGGATCGTGGTGCACAGGGAGATCGAGCGGCTCCGGTCGGAGGGGCGCGACGACGAGACCCTTCGGTCGCTCCGCTCTGACTACGCCTATGCGGGACTGGACACCTGCGCGGCCGACGGCCTGTGCCCCGAGGCATGCCCCGTCGGGATAGACACGGGCCGGCTGGTCAAGCACCTGCGCGGGGAAGCGGCATCCGCGTGGGCAAGGAAACTCGCATCTTTCGCGGGACGGCACATGGCGGTACTGGAGGCCGGAGTGCGGATGGCCCTCAGGCTGGGGCACCTCGGGCAGGCGGTGCTGGGCTGCGGGGCCATGACGCGCATGACCGAGCGGGCCGAAAAGCTGGCGGGCACGCCGCTGCCCAAGTGGGCACCGGGCATGCCGAGGGCCTCGTCGGGACGGCTGCCCCCAACGGTGCGGGAGGACGCCGACGCCGTGTACTTCCCGAGCTGTCTGTCCAGGACCCTGGGTGGCCCGGTGGACGGGATCGGCGGCGGGTCGCTCATGGAGACCCTCCTCGAGGTCACCCGTCGGGCCGGCGTCCGGCTCTGGATCCCCCCGGACTGCGCGGGCCTGTGCTGCGGCATGCCCTTCGGCTCGAAGGGCTACGAGGAAGCCCGCCGGGAGGTCCTGGGCCGCACCCTGGACCGCATGTGGGCCTGGACGGGCGCCGGGCGGCTGCCCGTGGTCATCGACGCGAGTTCCTGCGCGTGGACGCTCCTGGACGCCGGACGGACGCTGGCCGGCGAGGCGCGGGAGAAATGGCGCCGCATGAGACTGCTGGACGCCGCCGAGTTCGCCCACGACGAACTGCTGCCCAGGCTGCGTCTGCAGAAATGTGACGAGACGGTCGTGCTGCACCCGAACTGCGCCGCCAGGAAGATGGGGCTGGACGGGAAGCTGGTGGCCCTGGCGGAGCGGTGTGCAAGGCAGGCCGTCGTTCCCGATCACCTCGAATGCTGCGCCACCGCCGGCGACCGGGCCCTGCTGTTCCCCGAGCTGACGCACTCGGCCATGAGGGAAGAGGCGGCGGAGGTGCTGGAGGCGGGCGGGGGCGGCTTCTACTCCAGCAACCTGACCTGCGAAATGGGGCTTCGAGCCTGCACGGGCAAGACCTTCGGCTCGTTCCTCTATCTCCTGGAAAAGGCGAGCCGGTAAGGTTGATCGTCCTCCACCCGGCGGCGGGACGCCGGCCCTCCTGGGAAACTTCACGCGTTGCCCCCCGGCTCACCGGGGAGCTATCTTGAACGTATGACGGGCGTGGTCTATGCTGGCGTCTCGCAAACCGGCGACAGGGCGCGGGCACAGCCGGGGCGCGTTTCGGAGAATAGACATTCCAGAGGAGAAGAGCCCGCCAGGGGGTTACTATGTCTCGCATCAAGCCTTTCCGCGGGTACCGGCCCAAGCCCGAACTCGCGGACAAAATCGCCAGTTTCCCGTACGACGTCATCGACTCGGACGAGGCCAGAGAGATCGCCGCGGGCAATCCATACTCGTTCCTGCACGTGGGCAAACCCGAGATCGACCTCGATCCCTCCGTCTCGCTCTACGACGACAGGGTCTACGCCAAGGGTGTCGAAAACCTCAGACGCTTCATATCCGAGGGCATCCTGGTCAAGGAAGCCGAGTCCTGCCTCTACGTGTACCAGCAGAAGATGGGCGACCACGTCCAGGCCGGCCTCGTGTGTCTCTGTTCGGTCAAGGAATACGAAGAGGGATTGATCAAGAAGCACGAATTCACACGCAAGACCAAAGAGGACGACCGGACGCGCCACGTGACCGAGCAGAACGCCAACGCCGAGCCGGTCTTCCTGACCTACCGCTCGAGGTCGGCCATCGACGAGATCGTAGACAGGGCGCGCAGTTGCGACCCGGTCTACGACCTTGTGACCGAGGACGGCATCGGCCACACCCTCTGGGTGGTGGCGGACGAGGAGGACATCGAAGCGCTTCAGCGCCATTTCACCGCGGTGCCCGCCCTCTACGTCGCCGACGGCCACCACCGGACGGCCGCGGCGGTCCGGACGGGCCAGGCCCTGCGCGAAAAGAGCGCCACCCGCACCGGCGAGGAGCCCTTCGAGTACTTCATGGCCGTGGTCTTTCCCCACGACCAGCTCCAGATCCTGGACTACAACCGCGTGGTGAAGGACCTCAACGGCCTCACGCCCGAACTCTTCGCAGAAAAGGTCAGGGAGCGCTTCGATCTGTCGCCCGCCCCCGCACCGAAGCCCGAGTCGCCGAAGCAGTTCGGCATGTACCTCGGCGGGCGCTGGTACAGGCTGCGCGCCAAGGCCGGCACCTATCCCGCGGACGACCCCGTGAGGTGTCTGGACGTGTCCATTCTCCAGGAGAACCTTCTGACGCCGATCCTGGGCATCGAGGACCCGCGGACCGACGAGCGCATCGATTTCGTGGGGGGGATCCGGGGCACGAAGGAGCTGGAAAAGCGCGTGGGCGAGGGTTGGGCTGTGGCCTTCTCGCTCTATCCGACCTCGCTCGAACAGCTCATGTCGGTGGCGGATTCGGGGCGGGTCATGCCCCCCAAGTCCACCTGGTTCGAACCGAAGCTGCGTTCCGGCCTCGTGGTGAGGCTGATCGAGGACTGAACCACCGGGGATCGCGGTCGCCCGGCGTTCCGCGTCCCGTGTTCAGCGGGAGGTAACGATGAAGATCCTGATAGCCGACGCATTCGACCCGTCGCTGCCGGGCCGCCTCAAGGCCTTCGGCGACGTCTACGAGGACATGGGGAAGCTCTCCGAGGCCGAAGCCCTGCTCATCCGATCCAAGACGAAGGTCACGAAGGAGTTTCTCGAAGGTGCGCCGAACCTGAAGCTGGTGATCAGGGGCGGGGTGGGCCTCGACAACGTGGACCGCGAGACCTGCAAGGCCAGGGGCATCGAAGTGAGGAACACGCCCCAGGCCTCCTCCGTGGCCGTGGCGGAACTGACCATGGCCCTCATGCTGGCCGTGCCCAACCGCATCGTGGAGGGGCACAACAGCATGAAGGAAGGCAAGTGGATCAAGAAGGAGCTCAAGCGCACCGAACTCTTCCAGAAGACCCTCGGCCTTCTGGGCGTGGGGCTCATCGGCACGGAGGTGGCCAGGCGGGCCGCCGCCTTCGGCATGAAGGTCGTGGCCTACGACCCCTTCGTCCAGAGCCACCCCGTGGCCGAGATGAAAAGCCTCGACGACGTGCTGGCTTCGGCCGACTACATCAGCATGCACACGCCGCTGACGGACCAGACGAAGGGCATGGTGAACGCGGCCATGATCGACAAGATGAAGGACGGCGTGATCCTGGTGAACACGGGCCGCGGCAAGGTGGTCGCCGAGGAAGACCTCGCCGGGGCGCTGGCCTCCGGCAAGGTCCGGGCCTACGCCACGGACGTGTGGCACTCGGACCCGCCCGATCCCTCCAGCCCCCTGCTGAGCGCGCCGAACGTCCTCATGACACCCCACATCGGCGCGTCCAGCAAGGAGAACCTGCTCAGGATCGGCGACATCATCGTGGACATCATTTCCGGTTTCGGAAAATAGGCAAAGAGGAAGGAGAGGCTCATGGCTAATCGCGTCATCAACTTTTACGCCGGTCCCGCCGGGCTCCCGCTCCCCGCGCTGGAGCGCGCCCAGGCCGAACTGCTCGACTTCGAGGGCACCGGCATGTCGGTCATGGAGATCTCGCACCGCTCCAAGGAATACGACGCGGTGCACAACGAGGCCATCGCGCTGGTCAAGGAACTCCTGAACGTCCCCGACAACTACAAGGTGCTCCTGATGCAGGGCGGCGGGAACCTCCAGTTCGCCATGCTCCCCATGAACATCCTGCACTCCGGGCGCAAGGCGGACTACATCGTCACCGGCAACTGGGCCAAGAAGGCTTTCAAGGAAGCGAAAACCGTGGCGGGGGACGCGGCCAGGGTCATCGCCTCTACGGAAGAGGAGAAGTTCAGCCGTCTGCCGCGGCCGGAGGAGATCAAGGTCAACCCGGACGCAGCCTACGTCCACCTCTGCTCCAACAACACGATCTACGGGACCCAGTGGAAGACCTTCCCGCAGACGGGCGACGTCCCGCTGGTGGCCGACATGTCCTCCGACATGATGTGGCGGCCCTTCGACGTGAAGCCCTTCGGCTTCATCTACGCCGGGGCCCAGAAGAACCTCGGGCCATCGGGTCTCGTGGTCGCCCTCATCCGCGACGACTTCCTCGAGATGTGCGCGGAGAATCTCCCCAACATGCTGCAGTACAAGGTGCAGGCCGCGAAGAACAGCCTCTTCAACACGCCGCCGTGCTTCTCGGTCTACATCCTCAGAAACGTGCTGGCCTACAACAAGTCCATCGGAGGTCTCGAGGTCATCCATAAGAACAACCTCAAAAAGGGCGAACTGCTCTACGGCATGGTCGACAAATACCCCGACTTCTACAAAGGCTACGTGAAGGTGAGGGAAGACCGGTCCTACATGAACGTCGACTTCAACCTCCCGAGCGAGGAGTTGGATGCCAGGTTCGTGGCCGAGGCCAAGGCCGCGGGCATGGTGGGCCTGAAGGGCTACCGGACCATGGGCGGCATCCGCGTGTCCACCTACAACGCCGTCACCGTCGAACAGGTCGAGACCCTCTGCGGCTTCATGGAAGACTTCGTGAAGAAGAACGGCTGATCCTGTTCGCGTCATTCACACCGAAGGGCGGGCCCCGTGCCCGCCCTTTCCGCGCCGCAGTATTTCCGGCCTTTCATCGGCCGGTGTCGGCCTCCCCGCTCCGATAGGATATAATCGAACTCCCGCTGCAGGGCCCGGTGGCGCCGGTGTCCCGCGCGCAGCCGTAATATGGAGTCCGCCAACCATGTTGGAATGCCTTCTCCTGGACCTCGACGGCACCTTGCTCGAGAACGAGATGGATATATTCGTGCCGGCCTACCTGGAAGCGCTGGGGCGTTTTCTCTCCGGGCGGCTGGCGCCCGATACGCTCGTCCGCGAACTGCTCAGAGCGACGAAGGTCATGGCCGCAAACGACGGGAACGGACGGACGAACGAGGACGTTTTCGCCGCGACGTTCTACCCGGCGGTGGGTCTGGAGCGGGCCGAGCTCGAACCCCTGTTCATGCGCTTCTACGCCGAGGAATTTCCCGTGCTCCGCCGCTACACCCGGGCCGTGGCCGAGGCGCCGAGGCTCGTCCGATGGGCCTTTGAGAACGGCCTCGAGGTGGTCGTCGCCACCAACCCGCTTTTTCCGCTCACGGCTATCGAGCAGCGGCTGGAGTGGGCCGGCGTGGGGGTGGAAGATCATCCCTACAGGCTCGTTACGTCCTACGAGAACATGCACGCCTCCAAGGAGAACCCGGCGTACTACCTGGAGATTCTGGATCGGATCGGTGGCGTTCCGGAGTCTTGCCTCATGGTCGGCGACAACTGGGAATGGGACATGGTGAACGCATCCAAGGCGGGCATAAGGGGCTGGTGGGTCACCGGCCGCGGACTGCAGGCACCGGGCGCGTCGGGCCATGTCATCGGCGCGGGCCCGCTCTCCGAACTCGTGAAAACGGCCCTGGCCGCGGAGGATGCATCGCAGATCCTCACCGCGGCGGATGGGCGATCCTGAAGTCCCCCGTGAAACCCTGACATAGGATGAATCCGGACCCCGTGTTCCATCCCCGCCCCGGAAAGGCGCATGAAACAAATCGAACGTCCGGCGCGTATACACTCTTTCGCGTTTTCTGTGCCCGTCATACAATAGGAGGCCTCATGAACCATCAGAAGAGTGTTCTACGGAGTCTTGCGGCACTGGCCGTGGCGGCAGTATGCACGATCGGTCTGACGACGGCATCGAGGGCGGACGAGGGCATGTGGACGTACAGCCACCCCCCCGTCAAGCTCATCCAGAAGAGGTACGGGTTTGCTCCGTCCCAGGCCTGGCTCGACCACCTGCGCCTTTCGTCGGTGAGGATCGGAGGGGGCAGCGGCTCCTTCGTCTCCCCGAACGGCCTGATTCTCACCAACCACCACGTTGCGCGCATGTACCTGCAGCAGCTCTCGACGCCCGAGCACAACTACGTGGAGGAGGGCTTCTACGCCAAGTCGGAGGCCGGCGAGCTGAAGGTCCCGGGGGCCATGATCGAAGTGCTGCGCTCCATGAAGGACGTCACGGGCGAGGTGGACGGCGCCGTGAAGCCGGGCGCAACGCCGGTCCAGGCGCAGCAGGCGCGCGAAGCAAAGATCGCCGCCATCGAAAAGGTCTGCCGCAAGGATACGGGCCTGCGCGGAGACGTCGTGAAGCTCTACGGTGGTGCCCGCTACATGCTCTACCGATACAAGGAATTTACGGACGTACGCATCGTCATGGCTCCGGAAGAGAAGGCGGCCTACTTCGGCGGTGACGCGGACAACTTCTACTATCCGAGGTACGATCTGGACTTCAGCTTCCTGAGGGTGTACGAAGACGGAAAGCCCGCGCACACGCCTGACTACCTCAAGGTCGATCCGGCCGGCGTTACGAACGGCATGCCCATCTTCGTCTCGGGACACCCCGGCCGCACCGACAGGTTGGACACGCTGGCCCAGCTGACGTATTTCCGCGAGGTGAGCTATCCTTCCATTCTCAAGCGGCTCAAGGACATGGACGCCGCCCTGACGGCCTACGCCAAGAAAGGGCCCAGGCAGGCGCAGGAAGCCCAGTCCTACATCTTCTTCATCCACAACAGCATCAAGGCTCTCACCGGAGAGTACGACGGATTGAAGAACCCCGCGCTCATGGCCGAGAAGGCCCGCCGCGAGAAGGCCCTGCGGACGGCGGTCAAAGCCGATCCCAGACTCCGCCACTACGAGGACGCCTGGGAGCAGGTGGATAAGGCCGTGGCCTGGGAGCGCGGCCACTTCAAGGAAATGACCTACGAAGGCCAGGTGCCGGACGCCTACGGGCTCACCGGGACCGCCCTGCGCATCCTCCGGTATTCGCAAGAAGCCGGCAAGCCCGACGGGGAACGGCTGAACGGGTACCACGACGCCCAGATTCCCGGGCTCATGCGCAGGCTTAAGGCGCATCGTCCCTATTTCAAGGACATGGACGAGGCCATGCTGGCGTACGATCTGCGGGCCCTCAAAGACAACCTGGGCGCGGACAACGCCTACGTCAAGACCCTCTTGGACGGCAAGACGCCCGACCAGCGGGCGCAGGAACTCATCCAGGGCACCCGCCTGAACGAGGCCTCTTACCGCGTCTCGCTACTGAAAAAGGACGGCGGCGCCGTCAAGACGTGCAAAGACCCCCTCATGGCCTTCGTGCGGGAGCTTGACCCGACCCTCAGGCGCGTGGACAAGGCCATGAAGGACAACGTCGGCGCCGTGGTCCAGCCCGCGCTGACCGACATCGCGAAGGCCCAGTTCGCAGTCTACGGAGACGACGTGTATCCGGATGCCACGGGCACCCTCAGGCTCGCCTTCGGAACGGTCAAGGGCTACGCGTTCGACACGAGCGAAGTCCCCTACAAGACGACGTTCTACGGACTCTACAACAGGGCCTACTCCTTCAACAACAATGGCGACTTCCAACTGAGCAAGACGGAGGAAGCCAAGCTCGGCCAGCTCGATCTCAAGACCCCCATGGACTTCGTCTGCACAGCCGACATCACGGGCGGCAACTCCGGCAGCCCCATCGTGGACAAGCAGGGCAGGCTGGTGGGCCTGGTCTTCGACGGAAACCCGCAGAGCAATCCGAACACCTTCGTCTACTCCGAAAAGGTGGCCCGGTGCGTGGCCGTCGACACGCCGGCGATCATGGAGGCCCTCAACAAGCTCTATGGCGCCACCCGCGTCGCCGACGAACTGACCGCGGCGGCGAAGTAGCATCGCATTTCGCAGAACAATCGGCTTCAACACGAAGGGCGGGGAGAACATCCCCGCCCTCTTTGTGACGATTTTAAGGCGTCTTCGCCCGCCGGTGTTCCGGCCCGCCCGGAGCAGCCGGAGCGCGGCGACGATGTATCGATGGGTTCTCCCTGAGAGGGGCGTCCTTTGCACTTGCCCGGCTCCGCTTTATAATTGAAATCAGGCAGTGCAAACGGAGGAGGGGATGATGGGAGAGGTTCGAACTCTTTGCAATCTCTATTTTCATAACGTGGACCGACTGAAGCGGCCGGACATGCTCCTGTGGAAGCAGGGCGGGCAGTGGTGGGAGCGGTCCACCCAGTCGGCGGCCGAGAACGTGGAGGCCATGTCGTGCGGCCTCCTTTCGCTCGGCGTCCGGCCCGGCGACAAGGTGGTGCTCCTCTCGGAAGACCGGCCGGAGTGGGCCATGGCCGATTTCGCCATCCTGACGGCGGCGGCCGTGACGGTCCCCGTCTACCCGACCCTTAACGCCGAAGAGACCGCCTACATCGCCCACAACAGCGATGCGTCGGTGGCCATCGTGTCGGACCAGGACCAGGCGAACAAGCTGCTGTCGCAGCGAGAGAGCCTGCCGAACATCGAGACGATCGTCATCATGGACCCCCCGCCGGAGGGCAAGGGGCACCTGACCACCTGGGAAGGCATGCTGGAGAAGGGCCGGGCATACGGCGCTCAGAACCCGGGACTGCACAGGAAGACGGCATCGAAGGTACAGCCGGACGACCTGGCCACCATCATCTACACATCGGGCACGACGGGCGTCCCGAAAGGGGTCATGCTGACCCACAGCAACTTCATAGAAAACTGCAAAGCCACGCTCGAGCAGGTGGACGCCGGGCCTTCGGACAGGGTTCTGGTGTTCCTCCCGCTCAGCCACAGCCTGGAGCGGATGGCCGACTACTGCTTCTTCTGGCGGGGGTGCAGCATCGCGTACGCGGAGAGCGTGGACAAGGTCGGGGAAAACCTCCAGGAGGTCAAGCCAACCCTGATGGTGTCCGTCCCCCGCCTGTACGAGTAGCTCTACGCCCGGCTGATGGAACAGGCCGCCCACTCGCCGGGCCTCAAGAAGAAGCTGATCCACTGGAGCGTCGGGGTCGCGCAGGACTGGGCCAGGGCGACCCTGGAAGGGGGCGGTGCCGGTGCGGGCCTCTCGGCGAAACACCGTCTCGCAGACGCGCTCGTTTACAAAAAACTGCGCGAGAAGACGGGGGGGCGATTGCGCCTGATGGTCTCGGGCGGCGCGCCGCTGGCCCGAGACCTGGGACTGTTTTTCTACGGCGCAGGCCTCAACATCCTCGAGGGGTACGGCCTGACCGAAACCACTCCGGTCGTGACGGTCAACAAGCCCGGCGCCATGCGGTACGGGTCGGTCGGCAAGGTGATATCGGGCGTGGAGATCAGGTTGGGCGAAGACGGCGAGCTCTTCGTGAAGGGCCCCAACGTGATGAAGGGGTACTACAAGATGCCAGCCGAAACGAAGGAGGTCCTGTCCGACGACGGGTGGTTCGCGACCGGCGACGTGGCCGAGGTCGACGAACAGGGATTCGTCAGCATCACGGATAGAAAGAAAGAACTCATCGTGACGGCGGGCGGGAAAAACGTGGCCCCCCAACCCATCGAGAACGCGTTCAAACTGAACAAATACGTTACTCAGGCGGTGCTCATCGGAGACAGACGGCCCTATATTTCGGCGCTGATCGTGCCCAACTGGGCCAACGTCCTGGACTACACGAAGGGGCATGGGATGACCGAAAAGGACCCCGCCGTTCTGAGGGACCATCCCGTGGTGAAACACCTCTTCGAGGAAGTCCTTGAGAGGGTGAACGCCAGGCTGTCCAGGTACGAGCAGGTCAAACGCTGCCGGATCCTGGTCAGGGAGCTGACGCAGGAGGCGGGCGAACTGACGCCCACCATGAAGATCAAGAGGCGGGTCATCGACGAACTCTACACGAGGGACATCGAAGGCCTATACGCCATGCCGAAGAACCCGCAGCCCTCCGAGGTGCCCGAGAGGCTGCCGAAGTCCGCGGAGGAATAGGCCCCGCTCGGAAAGGGCAAATGAAAAAGGAGGGGCCCAGAGGTGCCCCTCCTTTCGCATTAACCGGGTGTCCGCCCCCGCCGGGCGGAGCCGGTCGCAATCTCAGTAACGATCACCTCCGCCGCCGAATCCGCGGCCTCTACCGCCACCGAAACCACCGCGGCCGGGACCGCGACCGCCGCGGCCGGGACCGCGGCCGCCGGGGCCGCTACCCTGCACCTGCGGGCGGGCTTCATTGACCGTCAATGCCCTCCCGGGGTTCTCCTTGCCGTTGAGGGCGCTCATCGCGGCGCGGGCCTCATCGTCGTCGTCGAATTCCACGAAGCCGAAACCCTTCGAGCGCCTGGTGACGCGGTCCGTGATAATCCTGACCGAACTGGGCTCACCGTAGGCGGCGAACAGGTCCTTCAGGTCATCCTCACTGGTACTGTACGACAGGTTCCCGACGTATAACTTCATCCGTGCTTCCTTCCGGCCGGACTAGCCGGCCCTGCTGCCGGCGTGGGGAACGACAGGCCGCCCGCCGGCGAAACGGCCATGCCCCTCTGGTAACAGGCCAACACGGATCGTCATACCTCTTGGAACCGAGGGCCATACAAATCTGATACACCCATTCCCGGCCATTTGCAATAGAAGGCAGTCCGAGCTGAGATGAAATGGTGACGGGGCTCACGGACGACCGTCCGGAGAAGGGGGCTGCACCCTCGAGGTTTGTTCGGGCCAGGGTGTGCTGGTACCATGATTCAAGACTCATATCCGGACAGGCACGAGGTCCGATCCGGCCGGCGAGGGAGGCCCCGGGGAGGGTCCGCCGGCAAGACCCAGGGGGAGCACACATCGGGGAGGGAGACCCATGGACGAAAGACTGAAGGATACCGTGAAAAATCTCAGGACCGGGTGGTCGCCCGGGAAGACCGTCCGGGCGGCGGCCGGCGGGCTCGCCCTCATCGTTCTCATCATCATGGTGGCCACGTCCTACTACCAGGTCGAGCCGAACGAAACGGGTGTGGTCCTTCGGTTCGGCCGGTACGTCAAATCGGCGAAGCCCGGGCCCCACCTCAAAATAGCCTTCGGGGTGGACAAGGTGTACCTGGTGAAGACGGACTACCAGTTCAAGGAGGAGTTCGGGTTCAGGACCGAGCGGGCCAGTGTCCGGTCGCGCTACTCGGACGAGGACTACACGAAGGAATCGGACATGCTGACGGGCGACCAGAACATAGCCACCGTGACGTGGGTCGTTCAGTACCGCATCCGCGACCCCAAGAAGTACCTCTTCTCGGTCAGGGACGTGCCAGGGACGATCCGCGACGTGTCCGAGGCCACCATGCGGGCCGTGGTCGGCGACCAGTCCTTCAACGAGGTCATCCGGCTGAAGCGTCAGGCGATCGAACTGGCCGTCAAGGACCGGATGCAGAAGATGCTGGACCTCTACAATTGCGGCGTGGACGTCAAACTGGTCCAGCTCCAGGACGTCCATCCGCCCGCACCGGTCAAGGACTCGTTCGACGAAGTCAACCGGGCGCGGCAGGAGATGGACCAGGCCATCAACCAGGCGTACCAGGAGTACAACAAGGTTATCTACCGGGTGAAGGGCGAGGCCGAGCAGACCGTCAAGGAAGCCGAGGGCACCCGGGTGGAGCGGGTCAACCGGGCAAAGGGCGACGCGGCCCGATTCACCAAACTGCTCAGCGAGTACCGCAAGGCGCCCGACGTGACCCGCAGGCGCCTCTTCCTGGAGACCATGAGGCAGGTCCTGCCAAGACTGAGGCAGATCTATGTGGTGGACGAGTCGCTCAAGAACATGATGCCGCTGCTGGACTTCCGGACCGATCGGACCGCCGGCCAGGCGGGAGGTGCCAAATGAAGAAGCTCGCCGCAGCAGGCGTCCTCGTCGTCGTCCTCATCATCCTGGGCAGGACGTTCCTCTTCACGGTGCCGGAATACGAGCAGGCGATCGTGGTCCAGCTCGGGTCGCCCGTGGGCCAGCCGGTCACCAGGGCGGGTCTTCACTGGAAGCTGCCCATGGTCCAGGACGTGCACTACTTCGACAAACGCATACTCGAATGGGACGGCGATCCCGAGGTGATCCCGACCAAGGACTCGAAGTTCATCTTCGTGGACTCGTTCGCCAGGTGGCGCATCTCCAACGCCCTCACTTTTTACAAGAAGGTGACCAACGAAGAAGGCGCCCAGGGAAGGCTGGACGACATTCTCGATGGCCTTGTCCGCGATACACTCTCCGCGCACACGCTCCTCGAAGTCGTTCGATCGTCAAACAGGCACATGGACCTCGGTGAAGAGGCCATTGACGCGTCCGAAAGCGCCATGGCAGGCGATGGTGGATCCGCTGTGCAGCAGCCCGTGAAGGGCCTCCGGGAAGAACTTACGCGCGAGATCACGAACGCCGCCAAGGCCCGTCTCAAAGAACTGGATCTAGGCGTCGAACTCGTCGACCTGGAGATCAAACGGCTGGACTACACCCAGAAGGTGCTGCGCAAGGTGTACGACCGTATGATCAGCCAGCAGCTCAGGATCGCCGAGAAATACCGGGCTCTCGGGCAGGGCAAGAAGGCTGAAATCGCGGGTCAGGTCACCGAAGAATCCAAGCGCATTCAGTCCGAGGCCTACCGGAAGGCGCAGGAGATTCTTGGCGACGGAGAGGCCCGATCCACGAAGATCTATGCGGAGGCCTACAGGCAGGACCCCGACCTCTACCGCTTCGTGGAGACGCTCAAGACCTACCGGGCTACGATGGACGCCAAAGGCGTCATGATCCTGTCCACGGATTCAGAGCTTTACCGCTACCTGAAGCGAATGCGGTAGCCGGCGGCCGGTGTCCGCAGATCCGGACAGCTTCTGTCAAACAGGACGGAAGTGCGGGTCCATCTCTGTGCCGAAATGTCGCTCGGTCTTCTTCCGCTCACTTTTCCCCCACTGGCAAGGCGCTTGCATGTCGAACTATGTCATTCGTAAGTACCACTGTCTGGCTGGTCGGAACGTGCGGACCAGGAGCGTAGCCATGACACTGAGATCTATGGTCAGGAGGGCGTTGCTATGATGACGAGGAAGAAAGTACTCATGATTTCGGCAGCCTTCATCCTGTTCGCCGCCATTCCGGCGGCCGGACTTTCTGCGAGAGAGGTTTTTCCCGTCAGCCCTTTCAGGATAACGATGGTCTCGAGTGCCGGCCCCCTCGCGGCCTGGCGCTGCGGGGCGTGGTCGGGAGTGACCTGGTCGCCCGATTACTTCAGCGCGGAGTGGCCGCCCTGGAACGGCTCCGGGCTGGGTCTCCAGAGCCTGTCGTTCGTGCCGCACCTGTGGTGGACCGGTGGGGAGTACTATTTCTACAGGGGTTACGTGCCCTTTGCGTGGAAGTACTGGAAACCCCTCCGTCGCAACGAGCGTCTCCAGCACGGTGCCTCGAAGGCGGTCGCAAAACAAAACGGACACAGGAGGCGTGACGGTGCATCAAGCAAGACCGTGAAAGGCCTAAGGCGTTCGCCCCAGAACAGCGCTTCGCCGATCCGTGTCCCGCGCAGCCGTCCTCATGTGCGGCCCAGGCCGGTGGTGACGGGACAGCCGGTCATGCGCCCCCAGAGACCCTACTCTCCGCCCAGGGGGCGAGGCCGGTATTAGCACAGATTCCACGTCGTGTCCGAGGACATCCGCAACGGGTCCATCGGATAACCCGCACGAGCGGGGAAAAAGGGCGGACTCCGGTTCAGTCGTTCATGCTGAGCGGCTTCTCCTGGGGTTCCTTCGGTCCGACCCTGAAGCGGAACCTGGCGGGCGCCCCCC
>JBJKRE010000213.1:0-18466 GCA_046704825.1 Acidobacteriota bacterium | reverse complement strand
CATGGAGGGCGCCTACCTCAGGACCCGGAACCCCGTATACCACCGCATGACCCGTTTCTGGGTCTCCCTCTTCGGGCTGATCTTCGCCCTGGGGGTGGCCACGGGCATCGTCATGGAGTTCCAGTTCGGCACGAACTGGGCCACCTACTCCCGGTTCGTGGGCGACGTCTTCGGCAGCGCGCTGGCGGCCGAGGGCATCTTCGCCTTCTTCCTCGAGTCGGGCTTCCTGGCCATCCTGCTTTTCGGCTGGAACAAGGTGAGCCCGAAGATGCACTTCTTCTCCACGGTGATGGTTTCGCTGGGCTCCATCTTCAGCGCCCTGTGGATCATCGTCGCCAACTCCTGGCAACAGACGCCCGCAGGTTTCCACATCGTGGGCGAGGGCATCAAGGCCCGGGCCGAGGTGACCAACTTCTGGCTGGTGGTCTTCAACCCGTCCACGCTCGACAGGCTGAGCCACGTGCTCGTGGCGGCCTTCCAGACGGGCGCCTTCCTGGTGCTGAGCGTCAGCGCGTTCTATTTGATCAAGAACCGCCACCGTGACTTCGCGAAGGCCTCCATCAAGATCGCGCTGGTCGTGGCGGTATTCGCTTCGCTCCTCCAGCTCGTCACGGGCCACGCCAGCGGCAAGGAAGTCGCCCAGTACCAGCCGGCCAAGCTCGCGGCCTACGAGGGCGTCTACACGGCCGACGCCCCCGCGCCCATGCACCTCTTCGGCTGGGTCAACGAGAAGAAGGAGAAGGTGGAGTTCGGCGTCGCGCTGCCGGGGATGCTGAGCTGGCTCGTGCACGGCAACACGCACACGCCGGTCAAGGGCCTGGACGCCTTCAAGCCCGAGGACCGGCCGCCCGTCAACATCGTCTTCCAGACCTACCACGCCATGGTGGCCATCGGCATGGCGCTCATCGGCATCAGCCTGCTGGGCCTCTTGTTCTGGTGGCGCAAGACGCTCTTCGACAAGCGGTGGTTCCTGAAGATCCTCGTGGTGGCGGTGGTCCTGCCCGAACTAGCGAACCAGCTCGGCTGGATGTCCGCCGAGATCGGCCGCCAGCCGTGGATCGTCTACGGCCTGCTGCGCACCAGGGACGCCCTGTCGCCCGTGGTGACGGCGGGTGAGACGCTCACGTCGCTGATCCTGTTCACGCTCGTCTACATCCTCCTCTTCGTTCTGTTCATCTATCTCCTCGACCACAAGATCAAGGAAGGACCCGTGGACGTGGACATGCTTGGGGAGGGCCATCGGGCATGAGTATCGATCTGAACGTAATCTGGTTCATTCTGGTGGGCGTGCTATTCACGGGCTACGCCATTCTCGACGGCTTCGACCTCGGCGTCGGCGCCCTGCACCTCCTGACGAGGACCGACGAGGAGCGCCGGATCATGATCAACGCCATCGGTCCGGTCTGGGACGGCAACGAGGTCTGGCTGGTGACCGGCGGCGGCGCCCTGTTCGCCGCCTTCCCCATGGTGTACGCGACCGTGTTCTCGGGCTTCTACCTGGCCCTCGTCCTGCTGCTGTTCGGCCTGATCTTCCGGGCCGTGGCCATCGAGTTCAGGAGCAAACAGCCCCAGCAGTGGTGGCGGAACATGTGGGACGTGAGCTTCTCCGTGAGCAGCATCCTCTCGAGCGTCCTTCTGGGTGCCGCCCTCGGGAACATCGCCTGGGGCGTGCCGCTGACCGTCAACGGCGAGTACGCGGGCGACTTCCTGCGGCTGCTCCAGCCCTTTCCCCTGCTCGTGGGCATCACGACCCTGGCACTCTTCATGATGCACGGGGCCATCTACATGGTGCTCAAGACCGAGGGGGAGATGCACGACAAGATCCGCGGCTGGGTGAACAACACGATCATCTTCTTCATCATCTGCTACGTGAGTACCACGCTGACCACCCTGCTCTACGTACCCCACATGACGCAGACGATAAAGGCCCACCCCGTGCTCTTCATCGTGCCGCTCCTGAACATGCTGGCCATCGCCAACATACCGCGCGAGATCCATCACGGCCGCGACTTCAAGGCGTTCCTGTCCTCGTGCGCGGCCATGCTGTTCACCATGGCCCTCTTCGGCATCGGCATGTTCCCCAACATGGTCTACTCCATCCCCAACGCCCAGTACAGCCTGGACATCTACAACGCGGCGTCTTCGCACAAGACGCTGGGCATCATGCTCGTCATCGCGATCATCGGCGTGCCGCTCGTCCTGGCCTACACCGCCAGCATCTACTGGATCTTCCGGGGCAAGGTCACGTTGGACGAGCACAGTTACTAGCAGCCTGCTTGTGCTCCACCTCGGCGGGAAGGGGCTCAGGCTCCTTCCGCGCCGGGCGGCGCGGTGGTCGAGTGATCAAGTGATCCAGTGATCAAGGCGGGGGCACTCCTTCGAAGACGGTACCGCTAGTCCGTGAGCAGGGAAGTGGGCGAGTCTGGTGAAGGCTGGCCTTTGAAGGCCAGCCCGCGGCGGTTCTCGCCCCACGGAGCGGCCGCATCCCTGCGGCCGACGGCCGATAGGAATCGGCCGCTACAAAGGCCTCCCTTCTGCCGTCTACCCTTTAGCCTTTAGCCCTTCGGCCTTAAGGCTTCAGGATACAGATCGGCCACCCCGTATTCTTCCGCCTTCCGACTTTTCTATAGGCCTTTCGGCCTTAGGCTTTGGGAGATAATTCTCGTTCCTCGGTTCCTTCCCGTCCTTCAATCCGAAATCCCAAATCCAAAATCCCAAATCCCAATTTACGCCCTTCCCGTGCCGGGAGCGCGGCGCATGTTGCACCTTGTAAAAGTTTGAAACGTGCTGTAACTTGGGATCAGGCAAGGGGTGAAGAGCCAGGGGAATTCGACAAACCAAGACATCTGCAATCGTGCTCTTTCAGGTATTCCCGACAGCCCGCGGTCATTCCGTGTCCGTGCGACGAGCGAAGGTCGCCGGAGGATGTTCCGATTAGCAGGCTGCTGAATAGACCCGCGACCTACGAGAGTTCTTCAGCAGCCTGTTAGGACCATCCTCCTCACCATAGGGGGGCGGGAGTTCAACGCCGGCTCCCGGACGACACTCGTGGTTTCGCGCCCATCTCGGTGCATCCATACGCGGGAGGAATACCATGGAGAGGCGATCGTTCCTCAACACCCTTCTTTCCGTCAGCGGTCTGGCACTCCTCGGCAGCATGCTCTACCCCGTCGTCCACTACCTGATTCCGCCCGAATCGTCCGGCCACTCCGTTGACAGCGTCACCGCCGCCAAGGTCGGCCAGCTCAAGCCGGACAGCGCGCTGATCTTCAAGTTCGGCGACAAGCCGGGCATCCTCATCATGACGCCGGAGGGGCAGTACCGGGCGTTCACGGCGGTCTGCACCCACCTGGGGTGCACGGTCCGGTACCGGGCGGACATCAAGGAGATCTGGTGCCCGTGCCACAACGGTTACTACAACCTCCACGGGAAGAACGTCGCGGGGCCGCCCCCCAAGCCGCTGACGGAGTTTGCGGTGCACGTCCAGGGCAGGGACATTCTGGTTTCCAGGAGGCAAGCATGATCGACAGAATCCTGGACTGGGTCGAGGCCCGAATCCCGCTGACCGGCCCCCGCCACCTCCTGCAGGAAAAGACGGTTCCCCGGCACAGGTTCACCTTCTTCTACTTTTTCGGGGGCATGGCGCTCTTTTTCTTCATGGTCCAGGTGGTGTCCGGGGTGCTCCTGCTCCTCTACTACCAGCCCACGCCGGCCAGCGCCTACAACAGCGTCAAGTACATCATGACGCAGGTCCCTTTCGGCTGGCTGATCCGGTCCATCCACGTGTGGTCGGCCAACCTCATGATCCTCTGTGTCTTTCTGCACTTCTTCACGGTCCTTCTGGCCAAGGCGTACAGGAAACCCAGGGAGATGACGTGGATGAGCGGGTTCATCCTGCTGATGCTGTGCCTTGGCTTCGGCTTCACGGGGTACCTTCTGCCCTGGAACAAACTCTCCTACTTCGCGACCAAGGTGGGGACCACCATGGTGGACCGCTTCCCCTTCGTGGGTCACTGGCTGCTGGAGGTCACGCGAGGGGGCACGGACGTGGGGTCGGCGACGCTGAGCCGCTTTTTCGCCGTGCACGTATTCGTGCTGCCTATGCTGGTGATGGCGCTGATCGGGGCGCACCTGTACATGGTCCAGGAGCAGGGCATGAGCGTCCCCATCAACTCCAGGCCCAGGGGGGAAATCAAGTTCTTCCCGAACTTTCTCATGAGGGACCTGCTGGCCTGGCTGGTGGCCCTCTGCGCGCTGGCGCTGATGGCGAGCCTGTATCCCTGGGGACTGGGCGTCAAAGCGAACCCCTTCGCCTCGGCGCCCGTGGGCATCAAGCCCGAGTGGTACTTCCTGGCCGTCTTCCAGACGCTCAAGCTGATGCCGGGACACATCTTCAAGATCGAGGGCGAAGTCGTCGGAATGGCCCTTCTGAGCGTCGTCGCCGCCGCGGCCTTCTTCCTCCCCTTCATCGACCGCAAGGCGAGCCGGGAGGAGCTGAGCCCCTGGGTGACGGTGGCGGGCGCGGCGGCCCTGATATTTATGATCGTGATGACCGTGTACGGCTATCTGTCGTGAGGAGGGGACGACGATGAAGGCATTCCGGATCGCATTCGCTGTCATTCTGCTTTCGGCGCCCGTCCTCGTCCCTGCCGCCGGGGAGTCGAGTTGCGTCTCGTGCCACGGTTCGCTGGAGGGCAAGCTGTCGGCGCCCGTCAAGGCCTGGCGGTCGAGCATCCACTACCAGGCGGGGATTACGTGCGTGAACTGCCACGGGGGCGACGCCTCCGCGGCGGACCCCGACGCGGCCATGAGCAAGCGCAAGGGTTTCCGGGGCATACCCTCGCCCCTCGAGATCCCCAGGCTGTGCGGGGACTGCCACGCGGACAAGACCTTCATGAAGAAGTTCAACCCCAGCATCCGCGTCGACCAGCTCGAACTCTACAAGACCTCGGACCACGGCAAGGCGAACGCGAAAGGCGACGCCAGGCCCGCAACCTGCGTGAGCTGCCACGGCGCGCACGACATCCTGAAGCCGACCGATCCCCAGTCGCCCGTGTATCCGACCCACGTGGCCGACACGTGCGGCCGGTGCCACGCCGACAAGGCGCTCATGGCGCGCTACCACATCCCCGCGGACGTCGTGGCGAAGTACAAGGCGAGCGTCCACGCCAACGACCTGTACAAGAAGGGCGACCTGTCGGCGCCGACGTGCAACGACTGCCACGGCAACCACGGAGCCATCCCGCCGAACGTGAAATCCATCGCCTTCGTCTGCGGCACGTGCCACGTGATCAACCAGGAGCTCTACGACAGCAGCCCCCACAAGGATCCGTGGGAGGTCATGGGGCTCGGCCAGTGCGTCGTCTGCCACGGCAACCACGACATCGTCCACCCGAAGGACGCCTGGCTCGCCCCGAACGGCAAAGCAATCTGCAAGCAGTGCCACGATCCGGGGGTCCCGGGATACAAGTCGATGGCGGGCATGTATGAGAGCCTCCACAAACTGGACACGACCATCAGCACCGCCAGGCTCAACGTTCAGAAGGCCTCGGACAAGGGGATGCTCATGGACGACGCGCTCCTGCTGCTGCAGGAGGCCCACAGCGAGCTCATGAAGTCGCGGACCCACGTGCACACCTTTGAGGCGGGCAAGGTAGGCAAGGTCGCCGACGCGGGGGTCAAGGAGGCCGACAGGGCCAATGGAATGGCGCTCAAGGCCTTCAAGGAACTGCAGTTCAGGCGGAAGGGCCTGGCCGTGTTCTTCGGCCTCGCCGTGCTGGTGGCCATCCTCATGTGGCTCAAGATCCGGCAGATGGAGAAACCGCACTCGCCTTGAGGCGAGTACGATTTGGGATTTGGGACTTGGGATTTCGGATTGAAATAGCGGCCGGGGCCGGGCCTTCGAGGAACCATCCCCAGCCGCTGTCTTCTCATTAACCCGTCATCCTCAGGCCATAGTCTGTGCGCCTTGAGGTGAGGGGAAAGGGCAAAAGTCAAGACGGCAGACGGTGTGCCGTCGTAGCGGCCGCATCCTTGCGGCCGGTTATTCATTCGGCCGATGGGCATGGGCCGCTGCAACGGCTCGTCCCTCGCGGTTTCTAAGTCCGCAATCCCAAATCCCAAATTCCCCTCCTCTGTGCTCTCTGTGTACCCTAAGGTTGAACCCGTCTTCCCTCAGCTGACGTAAAACCGTTCGTCCTTCAATTCGCGCAGGTCGTTGCGGAGTGTGCGCGGGTTGTCGGGACTTTCTTGCATGCCCTCCGGCCTCCCTTCATGGTGGCCCCGTCAGGGAGGAAAACGCCATGAACGCAGCGGCGATACCGGGAACTCAGACGGTCCGGAGAGAAACGGGGAGGGGCAGGGTCCACCGCAAGTCCATCTTCACCAGCCTGCTGCTGGCGGCGGTCATGCTGCTCCTGTTGAGCACGTTCACCATCGCGCTGAACGTTCCCAACCCGCCCATGCTGCTCGCCAGCACGGCGTGGGCCTTCTTCCTGACGGGGATGACCTTTCTCATCTTCCGGTCGGGAAAGGTCTCCCGGTACCGGTCCGTCTTTTTCATCATCTATGCGGTGTCCTTCGTGCTCGTTTTCGTGCCCCACCTCATCGAGACGAGGGGCTCCATGGTGCTGACGCAGACTATGATCAAGGCGCGGGACGTGCCGCTCTGCCCCGTCGCCATTCCCCAGCTCATTCTGCCCGCGCTCTTCAAGCATAGGCTGATCTTTCCCACCAGCCTCCTGGGCGGTCCGTACGGCGGGTTCTACGCGATCCTCTCCCTTTGGCTCGTGTCGGTCCTCGCTCTTGGGCGGGGCTTCTGCAGTTTCGGGTGCTTCTACGGCGGCTTGGACGAGGGGTTCTCGAAGCTTCATAGGGGAAAGCCGTCCATGGGCAGGCGGTTCAACTGGAACTGGCGGTATTTCCCGTTCGCTCTTCTGCTGACCGTTGCAGTCGCCTCATTCATGAGCATGTCCCCGGTGTACTGCAGCTGGCTCTGCCCGCTCAAGACGGTGACCGAGTACGCCGAAGTCAACAGCCCCGTGCGCGTGGCGCAGACAGTGATCTTCATCGTGCTGGGGGCGGGCCTCCTGGCGATTTTGCCCGCGTTGACGGGCAAGCGCACCCAGTGCGCCCTCTTCTGCCCGCTGGGGGCACTCCAGTCGCTCCTGGGGCAGCTCAATCCCTACCGGGTGAAGATCCGCCGGGACGCGTGCATCCAGTGCGGCCGGTGCAAGACCGCGTGCCCGACGCTCTCGATCACGGACTCGTCTCTGGAGTCGTACAAGGTCACGACGACGTGCACGCGCTGCGGCGCCTGCATGGATGCATGTCCCACGGGCGCCATCGACTACGGGCTGGCGGGCGTCGGGTTTGCGACCTGCGACCGTGTGCTGACGGGCAGGCTCATGGGGGAGCGGCCGGGGCTGTGGAGGCGGATCGTCCTGTCGCCCCTGCGCGTGTTGGAGGATCTGATCGACGGGCGAACGCTTTTCCTGTTCACGGCGATCCTGTTCGGGGCGATCCTGTCGGGTTCGTTCGTCCCGCAGGCCATGGTGCGGCTCTACAGGCTGGCGACCACGGGGTCGCTCCTATTGAGGTGAGAGATGAATGCAATGAAGCGGGTCTGGACGGGCGTAAGGACGGTATTGGCTTTCGCGGGGGCCTTCGCTCTTCTGCTGTTCGTGCCCCTTTTCTTCTACCACTACAACGGTCCTTGGCTTGCGAAGGTCGCCCGCATTCTGAGTATTCACTGACGGTGGACCGGTGGACCCGGTCCTGCATGCAACCGAACGAAACAAGGAGGTCGAAAATGAAAATGCGTCGGGTAGTGATGATGGTGTTGGGACTGACGATATCGTTCATCGCGGCGGCAAAGGCTCCGGAGGCGGGTCCCTCGTCGAGCCGGATCCAGGGGATGGAGAAACTGCTCTCCGCCCATCCGGACGATCCCCGTCTCCTGTTGACACTGGGGGAGATCTACCACATGAAGGGCGCCCGGGGCGACAAGGACGCCGTCAAGCACTCGAAGGCCCTTCTCGAGAAACTCGTGGAGCTGGAACCCGGGAACGCGACCGCACGGGCGTGGTACGGTTCGGTCCTGACGCTCTGCGGTCGCGACGCATGGCTGCCCATCGAGAAGATGAGGCTCGTCCAGAAGGGCCTGATCGAAATGGACCGGGCCGTCGAGCTTGCCCCGGACGACGTGGCGATCAGGCTGCTGCGCGCACGTAACGGACTCTCGCTGCCCGGCGTCTTCCACCGTCTCAACACCTCGATCGGCGACCTGGAACACGTGCTGTCGCTCCAGAAGGCCCATCCCGGCACCGTCGGGCCCGGAACATTGAGAGGGGTCCTGCTGGAACTCGGGCGGGCCTACGGCAAGGCGGGCGACAAGAAGAAGGCGAGGCACTGCCTGGAGGAACTGACGACGCGCTTCCCCCGCTCGGCCGAGGCCGCACAAGCCGCGAAGATCCTGGAGCGATGACGTGATCGCGGCGGCCCTGGCCCTCGGGCTATCGTCCGGTGCTTACTGCGTGGGCGGGTGTCTTCCAGTCATGATGCCCCTGGTGTTTCACCGGCGGACGTCGTGGAGCGAGCGCGCGAAGACGCTGGCCCTGTTCAGCGCCGGGAGGCTTGCCGCCTACACCCTTTTCGGCATGGGCGCGGCCGCCGCAAGCGGGGCCTGTCCCCCGGCTCTGGTCCGGGGGGCGGCCCTCGCGTCCATGCTGGGCCTTGCGCCGCTCCTGATTCTCTACGGAGTGCGCGGACACGGGACTGCGTCCGGATGCGGGGGGTTCCTCGCGGGGGGCGCCCGCGGCGGCGGACGACGACCGGCCGTCCTGCTGGGTTTCCTGACAGGCATCAACATCTGTCCACCCTTTCTCCTGGCGCTCTCGAGCGTCATGCTGGAAGGACGCATCCTGGACGGTGCGGTCTTCTTCGGCGTCTTCTTCACGGCGACCAGCCTCTACTTCCTGCCGTTCCTGTTCCTCGGACGGTTTTCGCTCCACGAGCCGGTCCGGGTGGTGGGCCGCATCTTCTCGGCCCTCGCGGGCGGCATTTACGTCCTCGCAGCCTTCCATCTGCTGACCGCCGCCTGATCCGCCGGGACCCGCTCCGCGCACCGGAGTGGTGACAGGCTCGAACCGTTTGCGATAGATTGTCCGCGGGCGATGGGGGTACCGTTGAAACTGTCCAAGGAAGTGCTCCTCTGGCAAGTACTGGGCGTCGTGATCGGGGTGATCACGTACGGGGGCGGCGGATGGGCCAAGCATTTCGGCGTGACCCTGCTCATCACCAACATGATTGCGGGGACCATCCACGCGCTCGTGGCGACGTTCTCGAGAAGCCCCTTGGGCGCGGGCGCGCCTCGAAGCGTCCGGTATCCCGTCATCGCCGTCCTCGTCGCGGTGGGGACGCTTGCGGGGATCGGGTTTTCCCTGGGAATTCTGAGCGGGCTCCCGGGCATAAGAGTGCTGGGCTGGAGCAGGATGTGGCCCCTACTGCGGTTCAGCATCATCGTGGCCGCGGCTGTGACCCTCCTGACCATGGTACTGAACTCACTTTCGAAGGAGATAGAGCGGAGGAAGCTCGAGAACGAGCGGCTTAAGCACCTGCAGGTGGAGGCGGAGCTGAGGGCGCTCAGGGCCAGGCTCGATCCGCATTTCCTCTTCAACGCCCTGAACACGCTCCTGGGCCTGGTCCGGAAGCGGCCCGACGAAGCCGAAGAGGTGATCCTGAGACTCGCCGACCTCTACCGGCGCGTGCTGGACCTACCGGAACGGGACACGACCACGCTGGAGGACGAACTGTCCCTTGTCCGGGCCTACCTGGACATCGAAAAGGTGAGGTTGGGAGAACGGCTGGCCTACGACCTGGAGTGCGAGGCGGAGGCCTCGGGCTGCGCCGTGCCGCCGCTCATTCTGCAGCCGCTCGCGGAGAACGCGGTCCTTCACGGGATCGATCCACTGCCCGGAGGGGGGTCCGTTACGCTGAGGGCCGTCCGGCGTGACGGCCTCGTCCGAATCGCCGTCGAGGATACGGGTGCGGGTTTTTCCCCTCAGGGATCGGAGCCGGGCGTAGGCCTGGCCAGCGTCGTCGAGCGTGTCCGCCAGCGCTACGGCGCACGGGGCAGGGTCACGATACAGGCGGCGCCTGCGGGTGGTACGCGAATAGAACTGGAGCTGCCATATGCCGATGACGACGCTGATCGTCGAGGATGAGCCGCCCGCGCGCGAGCGGCTCAGGGACATGCTCGAGGCCATGCCCGTCGTCCGGGTCGAAGGCGAAGCGCCGGACGGTCGGGCGGCAGTGGAACTCATCGACCGCCTAAAGCCGCGGCTCGTCTTCCTCGACATCCACCTGCCCGGTATGAACGGGTTCGAGGTGCTCGCGCGGGTGTCGCACAGGCCGCTGGTGGTCTTCGTAACGGCGTACGACCGGTACGCCATCAAGGCCTTCGAGGAAAGGGCCGTCGACTACGTCCTGAAACCTTTTTCGAAGGAGCGGATCCAGGAGGCGCTGGACCGCGCCGTCGAGAGGAGCGGCCCCGTGACCCCGGAACTCCTGGCGTCGCTCGTGACGGCGCTGTCGGAGGACCGGTTCCTCAGGCGGTTCTCGGTCAAGGAAGGGGAGGACGTCGTCGTCGTCGCCGAGAAGAGGGTCGTCTTCTTCAGGGCGGCGGACAAGCGCGTCTTTCTGAGGACCGATTCGGCCGAGTACGCCACGGACTTCACGCTGAAAGAACTCGAGGAGCGGCTGGACCCGAAGCGGTTTCTGCGCATCCACAAGAGCTACATCGTCGCCGTCGACCGCGTGCTCAGGGTGAGCCGATGGTTCCGGGACCATTACGTCGTCGAAATGGACGACAAGGCGGCACCCAAGCTCGCGGTCGGCCGCGGACAACTGGAGGGTTTCCGGAAGACCTTCGACCTGTAACGTCGTTTGAAGGGCCGGTTTCGTGCTATATTTTCCTCTCTATGACAGGCACTGAAGCGGCACGCGCTGACCTTCACGTCCATACATGCCATTCCGGATGGCGGCACCTGCGCCTGATCCATCCGAGAGACTGCTACGTGCGGCCCGTCGACGTGTACCGGACCGCCCTGGCGCGGGGCATGGACTACGTGGCCATCACGGACCACGACGCCGTATCGGGCGCCATGGACCTGCTTTCCCGCACGGACGTGGATCCGCAACGGGTCATCGTGGGCGAGGAGGTGGAATGCACCTTCCCCGAAACGGGCCAGTGGGTCCACGTGAACGTCCTGGGCCTGGACGAGGGCGACCACGCGGAGCTCCAGCGCCTGAAGGACGACGTCCGGCAGGTCTGCGCGTACTGCAGGCGTCGCGGCCTCCTGCACGTCCTGAATCACCCCTTCCAGTCGTACATAGGTCAGAAGCCACTGCAGGCCTACCTAGAGGATATCGTCAGCCTCTTCACGCACGTGGAGGGCCTGAACGGCGGCGTGCCGGCTCTGCAGAACCGTGCCGTCTCTGCGCTCTGCCGGACCGTGCGAGAGCAGGGGCTGTCACTGGTGCAGGTCGGGGGGTCGGACGCCCACACGCGGCGGCGCGTGGGCCGGGCGTTCACGGCCGCCCGGGCGCGGTCGGCGGACGAGTTCCTGGCCCGGATCCAGGCGGGGGACTGTTCGGTTGCGGGGCGAACCCTGTCGACCCTGGGGCTGGCCCGGGACGTGTACGCCACCATCGCGCGCTACTACGGCAGGCTGTACACCGGCAGGGGCGAGGCGGAGGGTTTTCTGCCCTACGCCGTGGATGCGGTGGTGGCCTCTGCGTGCCTTCCCGCGGTTCTCGGCCAGCTCCCCCTGGCCATCGTGCTCGGCAACCAGATCCGGCAGAAATCGGTTTCGCTCTCGGTGATGTCGGGGCTGGGACGCCTGGACTGGCAGGCTATTGCGCCTGCCTCTCCCGACTGACCCGCGGGCGGACTTCTGCCCTCCAAGCTGTATACATTTGAAAAATCAGGCCAAGGGACCTAGATTCATTGAATAAGGTTGACATAGTATGGAGGTATATTGATGAATCCAAGCCAGGACTTCGCCCACACCGAAGAGGCGCCGAAAACCTCCATGGGACTGCCCAGGACCATCGACTCGCTGTGTCCGGACTGTCTGAGCGTCATCCCCGCGACGCTCAGCGAAAGGGACGGCCGTGTCGTCATGGTCAAGACGTGCCCCGTGCACGGCGATTTCGACGACCTCATTTCATCGGATTCCACACTCTTTCTGAAGCTCGAACGGGCCGCCTTCGACGGCTCCGTCGCCCTGGGCAACACGCCGGTCAGTGAAGTCGGCGATTGCCCGAACGGTTGCGGCATCTGTGCGGGCCACCGCAGCAACGCCAGCATGACCAACCTGGACCTGACGAACCGGTGCAACCTGCGCTGCCCGTTCTGCTTCGCCAACGCCAACGTCCAGCCCTACGTCTACGAGCCGGACCTCGACCAGATCGCCCGCATGATGGACCGGACGCTGGCCATCGAACCCCGCCGGATGCAGGCAATCCAGTTCTCCGGCGGTGAGCCTACCCTGTCGCCCCACTTCATCGACGCCTGCCGTATGGCGCGGGAGCGGGGCATCAAGATGATCCAGGCCGCCACGAACGGCATCCGGTTCGCCAGGGAACCGGAGTTCGCCCTGAAGGCGGCCGAAGCGGGCCTGAACGCCGCCTACCTCCAGTTCGACGGGGTTACGGACGATGTCTACCAAGTGACGCGCGGTGTCAAGGGCCTCTGGGCAATCAAGCAGAGGGCCGTGGAGGCCTGCCGGCAGGCGGGCATCCGCATCACCCTGGTCCCCACCATGGTCAAGGGCGTCAACGACCACCAGATCGGCGATATCCTCAAGTTCGCCATCGCCAACATCGACACGATCGTGGGCGTGGCGCCCCAGCCGGTGGCCTTCACGGGGCGGATCGACCGCTCGGAGCGGATGTCCATGCGGTACACCGCGGCGGACGTCGCCCACGACATCGAGCGCCAGACCGGCATGCTGGAAGCCCGGAGGGACTGGTACCCCTTCAACGTCACCATCCCCTTCGGCCAGATCATGGACAACGTCCTGGGGCCCGACGCCAACGGGTTCCTCCCGATGGTGTGCAACTCCCACCCCGACTGCGGGGTGTCCTCCTACCTGCTGGTCAACGAGCGCACGGGGCAGACCGTGCCGCTCAACCGGCTCTTCGACATCGAGGAAACGCTCAGCCGCCTCAAGGACCTGGTCAGGAAGACCGAGAGCAACCGTTCGAGGCTCTATGCGACGGCCCAGTTCATGTCGCTCCTCCTCAGGACCTACAACCCGCAAGATGCGCCGGAAGGGTTGAACGTGATCCAGCTCGCCAAGACCATCGACGCCATCTCCGGTAAGCGCATGATGGGCATCGCGAAGAAGAGCCGGTACGAGTGGCGCCTGCTCCTGATCGCCTCCATGCACTTCATGGACGCCTACAACTACCAGGTGGAACGCGTCAAGCGCTGCACGATCCACTACAGCACCCCCGGCGGTAAGATCTACCCCTTCTGCACCTACAACTCGGGGCCCGTCTACCGGGAGCGCGTGGAGAAGGACTTCAGCATCCCGAAGGCCGAGTGGGTAAAGAAGCGCGGGGGGCAGTACGTGACGGAAGGCTTCATGGAATCGTAGTAATCGAGTGACCAAGTGATCGAGTGGTCAAGAAAAACGGGGCGCCGCCGGCGCCCCGTTTTGGTGTTCGCGCCTTGCGGCGCGGGGATCTAGTGATGGTGCGCCTTCGGCGCAGTGAAGGGGTGAAGAAGTTAAGAAGTTACGAGAAGAAGGCGGGAGAATGCCTTCGAAGGCCCGTCCCCAGTCGTTTCTAGTGTTCTCTTTAGCCCTTCGGCCTTAGCCTTTAGCCCTTTGGAAATGGTCCCATCCCCAGTTCATTGCCGTCTTTCAAATCCCAAATCCCAATTCCCGAATCCGAAATTTCTTCCTATCCCGCGGCCTGCCGGCGGAAGGAGAGGATCATGTCGTTCATCATGGCCTCGAAGCGCGCAAGGCTCTCTTCGGCGTAGACCTGGAAGTCCGAATGGAGCTTGCGGTACTCCCGCCGGATGTCGGACAGGACTCGGTCCCGGTAGGCGACGAGCTCGGCGACCTTCTGGTCGATATCGGGCAGGGACAGCCCTTCGGCCCGCTCCTGGAAGGCTCGGGAGAGGCGGTCCAGGCGGCTGGTGAAGCTGTCCACGGCCAGGACGGACCGGGTGATCTTGAAGAAGTGGTGGCCCTTGATGGCCATGGTGACGGACTCGGCAAGGAGCTTCGGACGCGTCAGGAAGGCGCGGATGAGAAAGCGCCAGTAGTGCCAGCCGTAGCGTGAAAAAGTCTGCACGAACAGGGACATGACGAAGGCGCGAATTTCCTTGCCCCGTATGCGACGAGAGTAGTGGGGCGAGGGCTGGACGGTCTTGAGGTAGGCCAGACAGCGTTCGAAGTAGCGCTTGGGCCTGTAGATCTCCGAGATGACCCGCTTGTAGCCCTCCAGAAGTTTTCCGGTGTCCATCCGCGGCCGGAAATTCAGCCGGAAGTCAAATGTGTTGTTCCCGCTCGAGGCCCCCGTAAGGCGGTGTTCCGCCTCGAGCCTCCGGTAGAGATCCGTGCCGGGGACGGCCGTCAGGAGTCCAACCATGGCCGAGGGTATGGCCGCGTCCTGAATGAACCGGATCTGCCTGTCGAAAATATCAGGAGGGTCGTCGTCGAAGCCGACGATAAAGCCGGACGAAACCTCCAGCCCGCTGCTCTGGATGCGCCGGACGCACGCCTGCATGTCGCTCTTCACGTTGTGGTTCTTGTGGACCGCCACGAGGGTTTTGTTCACGGGCGTCTCGATGCCGAGGAAAACCATGTTGAAGCCGGCTTCGACCATGAGGTCCATCAGGTCCTGGTCGTTTCCAAGGCTCACCGTGGCCTCCGTGAAGAACGAAAACGGGTGTCCGCGCTCCTCCTGCCAGCGTGCCACCTCGGGCAGGAGTTTCCGGACGTTCCTGCGGTTCCCGATGAAGTTGTCGTCGACGATGAAGACCGCCCCCCTGTAGCCCGTCGCGTAGAGTTGGTCCATCTCGTTCACGAACTGGACCGGGGTCTTGGTGCGCGGATAGCGGCCGAAGAGTTCGGTGATGTCGCAGAACTCGCAGTTGTGAGGGCACCCCCTCGAATACTGCAGCGCCATGGCCGAGTAAGCCTTGAGGTCGAGCATGTCGAAGCGCGGCGGAGGGGTGTCGGCGATATCGGGGCGGGTGGAATCGGTGTAGACGGGCCTCGCCTTACCCAGGGCGAAATCCTCCAGGAAGGGCGGCAGGGTGACCTCGGCTTCGTTCAGGACGAAGTGGGTCACGCCCTGAATCTGTTCGTGAGAGGCGGTCGGGTAGGGACCTCCCGCCACGAGCGGCTTCCTTAACCGGCGGCACAGGTCCGCCACCCGCTGGAAGGATTGCTTCTGAATGATCATTGCCGAACAGAACACCACGTCCGCTCGGGCCACGTCGGATTCCTCCAGGGGCCTGACGTTCATGTCCACGAGGGTCGGCTCGTACTCCGGCGGCAGGAGGGCGGCCACCGTGAGGAGCCCAAGCGGAGGGTTGGACGACTTCGTCCCGATGAACGGAAGCGCGTAATTGAAGCCCCAGTAGGTGGGAGGAATCTCGGGGTAGACCAGAAGGGCTTTGAGGGACATGGAATGCCTCCTTCGATGGGAGCCGTCCGAAACGGTGCCTCAATAACAGAATATGTGCCCGGACGGAGGACGTGCAACCCTCCGCCCGACTCTTTCATGCCTGGCTTCAGTGTCCCGTCGTCAGTCGAGGCGGATGACGATCTTTCCGAAGTGGCCGCCGGCCTCCATCAGCCTGAAGCCCTCGATCGCCCGGTCGAAGGGGAAGACCTTGTCGACGACGGGTTTCATTGCGTGCAGCGCGACGGCCTGGTTCATGGATTCGAACATCTGGCGGCTGCCCACGAAGATGCCCCTGACGTGGACGCTCTTCATGAGGATGAGCGTGACGGGGACGTCGCTCGATGCGCCCGAGAGCACGCCGATCATGGCGACCGATCCGCCCACGCGGGCGGACTTCAGCGACCTGCCGAAGGTGCCGGCGCCGCCGACCTCCACCACGTGGTCCACGCCGTCGCCGCCGGTCAACTCGAGTACGCGCTTCTCCCAGTCGGGCGTCGTCTTGTAGTTGATGCACTCCGAGGCCCCAAGCTTGGCCGCGCGCGCCAGTTTCTCGTCGCTTCCGGACGTTATGATGACGCGCGCCCCGGCCATGCGGGCGAACTGCAGGGCGAATATGGACACGCCCCCCGTGCCCAGGAGCAGGACCGTGTCGCCGGGCCTGACCGGATCGGCTCCTTCCATGAGGGCGTTCCAGGCGGTGACGCCCGCGCAGGGAAGGGTCGCGGCCTCCTCATAAGAGAGGTGTTCGGGGACGTGCACGAGTCCGTCCTCATGGAGCAGGGCGTGTTCGGCGAGCGTCCCGTCCAGCGGCCCGCCGAGTGTCGAGCGTCGCAGTTCCAGCGAGGGCGGACCCGCAAGCCACTTCTGGGCAAATATGCCGGCAACGCGGTCGCCGGGCTTCACCCGGCTCACGCCCTCGCCGATCGCCGAGACTTCTCCCGCGCCGTCCGAGAGGGGGATGAGCGGCAGGGGCTGGCGCGGGTTGTAGAGGCCCTTGACGGTCATCAGGTCGCGGAAGTTCAGCGAGCAGGCCTTCATCTTGACCAGCACCTGGCCCGGGCCGGGCGCGGGCGCCGTCCGCTCCGCAATCGTAAGGTGGTCGAGGCCGAATGCGTTCTGGATTTCGTAGACTTTCATGGTTTCACCTCCTGAGTCTTTTTCTTGCGCCGGGAAGGACCCGACATTCCTTAACCACGCTGCACGGCAGGGGAGAAAACCGGGCTCTCGGCTTTCTTCGTGCCGCGTTCGGGGGTGTGGTTAACCGGCGCCTTGAGAGGATAGTATTCCACAATATCCGCGAGGGCTTATTCCGGGCGGCCGGTTCAGTCCGTTGCCGCGGCCGTCCAGTCCAGCTCCGTGGTGATCTCGATGGCGGCCCTGATGGACCTGTAGACGGGGCAGAAATCAGCGTGCATGGAGAAGACCCTCTCCACGGTTTCCCTGCTCTCCGGGGGCGTGCTTATGTGGTAGGTGACGTGGATTCTCCGGATCACCAGCACCTTGCGCTCCGATTCCACCTCGCCGCGCACGTCGGACGTGAGCGTGCCTTCGGGTACCGATATCCCGCGCGCCTCCAGCGCGCCTCCAAAGGTGCCCGTCAGTCAGCCGCCCGCGGCGGCCATGATGTAGTCCAGCGTTGTGGCGTGGGGCTCCGCCACGTCGGGGCTGACGCCGTAGTGCTTCGCCACGGCGCCGTGCACGCCGAAGGTCACCGGCGACCGTTCGGAGGGAAGGTAGGCCAGGCGGATGGGGCCTTTGAGCCTCTTGATGCGCACGTTGGACACGTACTCGATTTCTGCCATCGCAGACTCCTTTCTGTTGCCCCCGGCGGTGAACCGCCGGAGGGTCACGGGTCGACCGGGCTCCCTTCCAGACTAATCCCTATTGTTAAACGAAGAAAGGGTCCATCCCCTTCCAGAAGGGAAAAGGGGCCCCGAAGGGCCCCTTTCGATGTAGCCGCTGCAGCGGATCGAGGTGCTAGTAGCGCCAGGTGGTGGAATACTCGCCGCCGTCCGGGTTCACGAAGCGGAACGTGTTGTCCGAGCCCGAGGGGGCGGCGGTCTTGAGACCGGAGCCGCCGAGCTTGATCTTGCCGTCGTTCTTCCAGGTGACGCCCGTCCACTCGGAGCCGTTGATGTAGACCCTGATGCCGTTCTGCAGGTTGCTGCCGAGGACGATGATGCGGAAGGGCGCGCCGGCCTTGCTCATGCTGGTGACGACCGGCGGCGGGACGTCGGTGATCGTGATGGTGCCCGACTGGGAGCTGCTGGTCCCGCTCACCCAAGCGGTCATGGTCCAGTGGTAGGTGCCGGGGCTCGCGTAGGTGTGGCTGGGGTCCTTCAGGTTGGAGGTGTGGCCGTCCCCGAAGTCCCAGAAGTAGCAGGGCGTGGCGTTACCCTGGAAGTTCACGCCGGTGCCGGCGTTGCCCGTGGCAGGGACGGTGGCGGCCGCCGTGAAGTTGCAGCCCGGGGAGACGGTGATGGTGCCGGACTTGGAGCAGCTCTGGCCCCCGAGGGTCACCGTCAGCGTCCACGTGTAGGTCTGGGCCCCGAAGTAGACGTGCGTCGGGTTCTGGTCGGTGGAGGTGGTGCCGTCGCCGAAGTTCCAGGTGTAGGACGGGGTGCCGCTGCAGGCCGTGGGCGTGGCGGTGGCACTGAAGGGCACCACGAGGGGGGCCGTTCCCGAGCTTGCGCCGGCCGTGGCGGTGCAGGTCAGGCTGCAGTCCTGCAGGCAGCCGTCTGGGACGTCGATGGAC
>JBJKRE010000212.1:0-6393 GCA_046704825.1 Acidobacteriota bacterium | reverse complement strand
GGCTGAGGGTTGTGGTCTTCGAGCTGATTTCGGCCTTCGGCAGCGTGGGCCTGTCGACGGGGCTGACGCCGAGCCTCACGGCCTTCGGACGCATCTGGATCATCGTCACCATGTTCGTCGGCAGGCTCGGTCCGCTCACCATGGCCATGTGGATCTTCAGGCAGAGGAAGGTCCAGGTGCGCTATCCCGCAGGGAGGGTCATGATCGGATGAAGAAAAAGAAGAAAAAGCAAATATGCGTAATCGGCCTGGGCCAATTCGGCAGCGAACTCGCCCGCAACCTGGTGCCCGACTGCGAAGTGCTGGCCATCGACATCGAGGAGGACCTGGTGGACGCCATCAGCGAAGATGTCCACAGGGCTGTCTGCATGGACGCGACGGACCTGGCCGGGCTGGGGGCGGTCGTGACGGCGGACTTCGACGAAGCCATCGTCAGCATGAGCGAGAGCATCGAGACCAGCGTGCTGTGCACCCTGCACCTCAAACAGCTCGGCGTGCCGCACATCCGGGCCAAGGCGCTCAACGAGGACCACGCCACCATCCTGCGGGCCATCGGGGCCACGGAGATCATCTTTCCCGAGCGGGAGACGGCCCGGCGCGTGGCCACACACATCGTCAACCCCAACCTGCTCGACTTCATCCCCCTCGTGGAGAGCTACAGGGCCATGGAGCACCAGGCCCCCGAGGCCTTCGACGGGCAGAGCCTGAGGGATCTCCACCTCCGCAAGCACTTCGGCATGTTCGTCATGGCCGTCAAAGACCCCCGCCAGAACACCTACGTCTTCCTCCCCGGCCCCGACCACGTCGTCCGCGCGGGGGACGTGCTGGTCATGATCGGCCGCGAAGACCAGCTGGAGGAGTTCCTCCACACCTACTGACCCGCCGCGCCCCCTGTGGGCGGGCGGGGAAATGGTTTATAGTAGAGGGACTGGAGACCGCCATGAGCATATGGGAAGACGAGGAAGAGGAGCAGCAGCAGGATCTGGGTGAGAAGGGCGAGTACTGCGAAGTCTGTCGCACCCGGGGCTACTGGATGAACCTTACCAAGTGCCCCATGTGCCACCGATACGTCTGCGATGACTGCCGATACACTTCCCAGGGCAAGATATTCTGCAGCCGTCACTGCGCCAACGAGTTTTTCTGGGGAGGCGAAGATGGAGAAACAGAAGAATAACGATTTCCACCTGGACATGATCGACCGGCCGCGCCGGCTCAGGATGAACCCGATCGTGCGGGACATGGTCGAAGAGACGAGACTGTCTCCCAGCGATTTCATCTATCCCATGTTTTTCTGCGAGGGCGAAAAGGTCCGGGTGGAGGTCCCCTCCATGCCAGGGATCTACCGGCAGTCCATCGACATGGGGCTCAAGGAGATCGAAGAGGCCCTGTCGCTCGGCGTCCGCTCGGTCATCCTGTTCGGCATCCCCGACAAGAAGGACCCCATGGGCACCGAGGCCTACGCATCCAACGGCATCATCCAGCGCACCATCGCCGCGGCCAAGAAGGCATTCGGCAAGGACCTGCTCGTGGTGACGGACGTATGCCTCTGCGAGTACACGGACCACGGCCACTGCGCGCCGGTCGAGAACGGCGTCATCCTGAACGACCCCGGCGTGGCCATCCACTGCAAGACGGCCCTGTCACACGTGGAGGCCGGGGCGGACATGGTCGCCCCCTCCGACATGATGGACGGGCGGGTCGGCGCCATCCGGGAGACCCTGGACGAGTCCGGCTTCCAGGACATCCCCATCATGGCCTATTCGGCCAAGTACTCCTCCGCCTTCTACGGACCCTTCCGCGACGCCGCCGATTCGTCGCCGCAGTTCGGCGACCGTCGCTCCTACCAGATGAATCCCGCCAACGCGGAGGAGGCCCTGAGGGAGACGGCCCTGGACATCGAAGAGGGCGCCGACATCGTCATGGTGAAGCCCGCCCTGCCCTACCTGGACATCATCCGGCGCGTCAAGGACACCTTCAACATGCCCGTGGCCGCCTACAACGTGAGCGGGGAGTACTCCATGGTCAAGGCCGCCGCCCGCCTGGGGTGGGTGGACAACGACCGGGTCATGATGGAGTCGCTCACGTCCATCAAGCGCGCGGGCGCGTCCATCATTCTGACCTACTTCGCCAAGGAGGCCGCGGCGCTTCTGAAGCGCTGATCTGACGCGCAGCCACAGCGCCTTCCGTTGCAGAAGAGAAAAGGGGGACCGGACGTCACGTCCGGTCCCATTCTCCTGTTGGAGAATGAGGCGGGCTACCGGCTGGGGGGACGAGGTCGAACCGGGCCTCTCACCACCGCCCGGCCATCATGGGCAGCTCGGTGGTGGCGAACGGCGGCTCTTCGAACAAGTCTTCGCAGGCCTCGAGTGTTCCGCAGGCCGAGCACTTCACTAGGCTGCCGCTCAGGACCCGCCTCAGGGCCACGTAGACGCCCATCTGGATGTCGTCCGCCTGTCCCGGCGGTATGGACCCTTCCAGGATCGAAAAGCAGGATCTCACCAGCTCGTCGAGCAACATGTCCGAACTTAAGTTTTCCTTCAGAAGAATTCTCATGGCGTGAGCCCTCCGAACCTCGTGCCAGGTCCCGACGGGCCACCTTCGAGAATCCACCCCCCCGTCTCCAGACCCAGATGTTTAAAACCTAATCCTCCCAAGGCCCAATGGGGGCAGACGGAGAGGACCGGCCGGGACATCTCGCCAAATGACCCACAGCCGGGCGTGAAATGCCCCCACCCACTCCCGCCGCAGGTTTGAGGCCCCGCTTGGCAGGCCCGCCACAAAGAAACCTTGATTCCGGGGTTGGGCGAGCAGGGGATTCCGGAACAAGGCGTATGGGATGACTGCAGAACTCGGAAGACCTGCCGCACTCCTCTCAGCTCGTGCCCCGTCGGCTCGCAATTCCAGGGTGCTGCCCCTCCCTTCCTCTCCGTTCATCAAGAGTGATCCAGTGATCGCGCCTGGCGGCGCCGTGAGTCCGGCGATTGCCACCCCTCGAAGGCCCTCCGCCTGCCGTCCTACCGTAGCGGCCGATGGCAATCGGCCGAATCGGCAGGCCCTTGTCAGCCGCGTCGATGGCCCGTCCTCCGCCGACTTTCCATTTCCGCATTCCGCCTTCCGACTTCCGCCCTTCGCCATCAGCCTTCCGATCTCCGCCTTCCTCCCGGTCTTCCCGTCCTCCCTGTCCATTTCAGCTTCGAAGACCAGCTTCAGACCGATCTTCAAGACCAGGATCTTTCTCTTTCTTTTCTCCGCGTCCTCAGCGTCTCTGCGGTGGATTTCTATTTATTTAAATCCGAAATCCCAATTCCCAAATCCCAAATCAGCTCCCCCTCCTCCCACTTCTGCTACAATTCCCGAGGAGGGCAGGCCGTGTTCATAACGCTTGAAGGCATCGAGGGCTGTGGAAAGACCACCCAGGCGAGGCGGCTTGCGGATTATCTGGAGCGCAGCGGCCGGCGTGTCACCCTGACCCGCGAGCCCGGCGGGTCTCCCATCGGCGACCGGCTCCGCGCGATCCTCCTTTCCGAAGATTACGCCGTCTCCCCTCCCGCCGAACTCCTGCTCTACGCCGCCGAGCGGGCCGAACACGTGGCGCGCGTGATCCGCCCTGCCCTGGAGAGGGGCGATTGGGTGGTCTGCGACCGGTACGGAGATGCAACGCGTGCGTACCAGGCCTTCGGCCGGGGCATCGGGCGCGGTCGCATCGAAGAGGCCCACGCCATCGCCACGGAGGGGCTCGAGCCGGACGTCACGTTCCTGCTGCGAATCCCGGTCGAAGAGGGCCTCAGCCGCGCCCTGGCGAGGAACGGCCGCCGCCGCGACGGAGAAGGCCGGTTCGAGGCCGAATCCATCGCCTTCCACCGGAGGGTCGCCGAAGGCTACGAAAAGCTGGCGGCTGAGTACCCGGAACGGATCGTAACGGTGGATGGCACGGGCGACGAGGACGACGTCGCGAGGCGCGTGACCGCGGCGCTGGAGGTCAGGCTTGGTCTTTAGGAAGGTCCGCTGGGCGATCGAGTACTCGGCCGTCATGTGCCTCGCGTGGGGACTGCGCATCATGCCCCTCGGCCTGAGGCTCGCCGTGGGCAGGCTGCTCGGACGATTCGCCTTCGTCATCGACCGCAGGCACAGGAAGGTGGCGCTGGACAACCTGGCCATGGCCTACCCCGGGTCGGAGGCGCCCTTCCGCAAGATGACGGCCCGGCACGCCTTCGAGCACCTGGGCCGGCTCCTCGTGGAGATCACCTGCCAGAAATGCGACGTAAGGGGGGTGCTGCCGATGACCCGCATCGAGGGCTGGCACTACCTCCAGGAGGCCGCCATCGAAGGCAAGGGCTACTTCCTCGTGTCCGCCCACTTTGGTAACTGGGAGCGGGTGGCGCACCTTCAGGCCGCCATGGGGTACGACCTGTGGATGGTGACGCGCCCGCTGGACAACCCGTACCTCGAGCGGTTCTTCGCGGGCGTGCGCGAGAACACGGGCAACAAGGTGGTGCACAAGCGCAACGCCGTGCGCGAGATGGTACGGGGCATCCGCAAGGGCAAGGGCATCGCCTTCATCATCGACCAGAACTTCGGCGAGGCGGGACGGGTCTTCGTGCCTTTCTTCGGCAAGCTCGCCGCCACCACCCCCGCCCTGGGGCGCCTCGCCGTGAGGCTCAAGGTCCCCGTCCTGCCGGTCTTCGCGTTCCCCGAGATCAACGGGGTCTACCGGGTGGTCTACGGTCCGCCCGTGGAGGTGCCGGACACGGGCGTCATGGAAGCCGACGGCCTGGAGCTCACACGCCGGCTGACGGCCCGCGTGGAGGAGGCGGTCCGTGAGTGCCCCGGCGCCTGGTTCTGGATGCACCGCCGCTGGAAGACCCGGCCGGAAGGGGAAGCCTCCCGGAACGAGTTGGACGCGGCGGCCGCGGAAGGCGAAGGAGGCGCCGGCCATGACTGAGCCCAAGGGCCGCTGGGGCGTCTTCCTGGACCGGGACGGCACGGTGACCGAGGAGATCGGCTACGTGAACCACCCCTCGCGGCTCGCGCTGCTGCCCGGCGCGGCCGAGGCCATCGCCGCCCTCAACAGGGCGGACGTGCCGGCCATCCTGGCCACCAACCAGGCGGGGGTCGCCCGGGGCTACTTCACCGAGGACCTCGTGAAGGAGGTCCTGGACCGGCTCCAGTCCATGCTCGGCGCCCTGGGCGCCAGGCTGGACGCGCTCTACTACTGTCCGCACCACCCCTCGGCGGGGGAGCCCCCCTACCGGCAGGCCTGCGACTGCAGGAAGCCCAGGCCCGGCATGCTGCTGAGGGGGGCCGAGGCGTTCGGGCTGGACCTCGCGCGCTGCTACGTCGTCGGCGACAAGATCGGCGACGTGGCCTTCGCCCACTCGGTGGGGGCCAAAGGCGTGCTCGTTCTCACGGGCTACGGGCTGGGCGAGCTCACCTACCAGCGGCGCGGCTGGACGGAGCAGCCCGACTTCATCGCCGAGAACCTGCCCGCCGCCGTGGCGTGGATTCTCGCCCGGGAGGGCGTGACGCCGGCCCCCGGTGCGGTAGAATGAACCGAGCCCCGTCGGCGGGGCGCATCGAGAAGGAAGTGATCGGTCCATGGACATGAGAGACAGGTGGCAGGAACTCGCCGGAGTGGTCAGGGCCTTCGACGGCCTCCGCGTCGTCGTGGCGGGCGACCTGGTGTTGGACAGGTTCTGGTACGGGGCCGTCCAGCGCATATCCAGGGAGGCGCCGGTGCCCATCGTGCGCATCGCCTCCACGCGGCTGCTGCCCGGTTGCGCCGCGAACACGGTGTGGAACCTGGCGGCGCTCGGCGCGGACGTGATACCCGTCGGCGTGGTGGGTGACGACGACGGCGGCCGCCAGATACGAAAGCTCTTCGCCGACAAAGGGCTGGACGCGCGGGGCATCGTCACCGAACAGGCGTGGGAGACGCCCACGAAGACGAGGATTCTGGCCGGCACCCTCCACGGCCCCAAGCAGCAGCTCGTGCGCGTGGACTCGGGCGAAGAAAACGTCCTCACCGCAGAACTCGTTCGTAGGGTGAAGGAGCGCCTCGGCGACCTTCTGGAGGGGGCGTCCGCCCTGATCCTGTCGGACTATGGCTGCGGCCTCGTGCAGGCCCTCGGGGTGAACGCGTTCGCGTCGCGGGTTGGCATTTCGGCCCTCGATTCCCGCTTCGCGCTCACCGAGTTCCACGGCCTCACGACGGCCACGCCGAACGAGGAAGAGTTCGAGCTGGCCTGCGGGAAGACCCTCGACGACGATGAAACGCTCCTCGACGACGAGGGCAGGGCCATGCGCGAGCGGCTGGGCCTCAAGGCCCTGCTCGTGACCCGCGGTCGAAAGGGCATGAGCCTCTTCGAAGAAGACGAGCCCCCCGTCCACCTGCCCG
>JBJKRE010000211.1:0-8246 GCA_046704825.1 Acidobacteriota bacterium | reverse complement strand
GCGCCGAAGCGGTCGCGACCTTCGCCCGAGGCACGGCCTCTTGCGCTGTCTCTTCCTCTTCGGCTTCGGCGGGCGCGGCCGCATCTTCGACCTTCTCGCCCTCGGCGCCGAAGACGGCGATCACGTCGCCCACGTGGATGGTGTCGCCCTTATCGTAGTTGAGCGCCAGGACCGTGCCGGCCCTGGGTGCGGGCAGGTCCACGACGGCCTTGTCCGTTTCCACCTTGATGAAGGACTGGTCCTCTTCGACGGTGTCGCCGACGGCGACCAGCCATTCGACGATCCGCCCCTCGTGGATCCCTTCTCCCACATCGGGAAATTTGAATTCTAATGGCATGGCGTCCCTCTCTGCATCCGGGCCTTCGCGGCCCGGTTCATGTCTCTTTTCAGAACGACAGGGTCTTCCGGCAGGCCTCGACAATGCGGTCCCTGTTGGGAAGGTAATGCTTTTCGAGCATGGCCAGCGGGAAAACGGTATCGAAGCCCGTCACGCGCTCCACGGGCGCCTCCAGGTTCAGCAGGGCCTTGTCGTTGATGAGCGCCACGATCTCCGCCCCAAACCCGGACGTCCTGGGCGCCTCGTGGACGACCACGGCGTGTCCGGTCTTGACGACCGACCCGACGATGGTGTCCACGTCCAGCGGGTTGAGCGTTCGCAGGTCCACGATTTCGGCGCTCACGCCCTCCCGGGCCAGCGTTTCGTGGGCGTCCATGGCCTGGCGCACCATGGCGCCGTAGGCGATGACGGTGACGTCCGTGCCCTCCTTCACCACGTTGGCCTTGCCCAGCGGCACGGTGTAGGGCCGGCTGGGGACCTCTTCGCGGAAGGCCCGGTAGATGCGCTTGGGCTCCATGAAGACCACGGGGTCGTCGTCCCGGATGGCCGAGATCATGAGGCCTTTGGCGTCGTAGGGGTTGCTGGGCACCACCACCTTGAGGCCGGGCGTGTTGAGGAAGAGGGCTTCGTAGGACTCGGAGTGGTGCTCGGGCGGGTGGATGCCGCCCCCGTAGGGCATGCGAACCACCAGGGGCACGGTGAAGCGCCCGCGCGAGCGGTTGCGCATCCTGGCGGCGTGGGCGCAGAGCTGGTTGACGGCGGGGTAGATGAAGCCCATGAACTGGATCTCGGCCACGGGCCGCAGGCCCGCCACGGCCATGCCGACGGCCGTGCCCACGATGCCGCTCTCGGCGAGCGGGGTGTCCATCACGCGCTCGGGGCCGAATTCGTCCAGCAGGCCCTCGGTGAGCCGGAAGACGCCGCCGTCCACGCCCACGTCTTCGCCCAGCACCACGACGCTCTCGTCGCGCTTCATCTCGTCGAAGAGCGCCTTGTTCACGGCCTGGGCCAGTGTGAGCTTCTCGGCCTTGTCGTCCACCGCGTAGAGGCCTTTGCGATCGTCGCTTTTGGCTGCGGCTTCCTGCGTCATCGTCCCACCTCCTCGATGAGGGCGTCCCTCTGTTCCCTGAGGTTCCAGGGGATGTCCCTGTACATGTAGTCGAACACGTCGCCCGGATCGGGGGCGGGCATGGCTTCGAGCTTCTCGACCTCGGCGTCCACCTCGGCCGTGATCTCGGCGTCGAGCGCATTCTGCTTCTTGTCGTTCCAGAGGCGCTTGGACGTGAGGAAGGCCTTCATGCGCGAAATGGGATCGCGCTCGGTCCAGTAGTCCAGTTCTTCCTTGGGGCGGTACTTGAAGGCGTCGTCTGCCGTGGTGTGGTTCTCCATGCGGTAGGTCAGCGCCTCGATGAGCGTGGGGCCGCCGCCCGAGCGGGCCCGTTCCAGGGCCTCCTTCGAGGCCGCGTAGACGGCCAGCACGTCGTTGCCGTCCACCTGGATGCCCGGAAGGCCGTAGCCGTGGGCGCGCTGGGCGATGGAGGCGGCCGCCGTCTGCTTCTTAAAGGGGACCGAGATGGCCCACTGGTTGTTCTGGATGAAGATGACGGTGGGTGTCTGGAAGACCCCCGCGAAGTTGAGCGCCTCGTGGAAGTCGCCCTCGGAAGACGCGCCGTCGCCGGCGAAGCCGACCACCGCGACCTTTTCGCCCCGGTTCTTGAGGGCCAGGCCGATGCCAACCGCGTGGATGAGCTGGCTGCCCACCGGCACGGAGGGCGGCAGGCACCGCGTGCCCTCGGGGAAGCAGTTCCCACGTTCGTCGCCCTTCCAGTAGGCGTGCACCAGGTGCGCGGGGATGCCCCTGAGCTGCATGATGCCGTGCTCCCGGAAGGAGGGCACCATCCAGTCCTCGGGCTCCATGGCCATGGCCAGGCCGGCCTGGGCGGCCTCCTGCCCCTTGAGGGAGCCGTAGGTCCCCATGCGGCCCTGCCTCTGGAGCTTGAGGGCCTTCTCGTCGAATCGGCGGATGAGAATCATGTCGCGGTAGAGCTTTAACAACTGTTCCTTCGACAGGTCGGGCATCAGCTTGGCGTCCGCCCGGCCGTCCTTGTCAAGGATTTCCAACCGCTGGGTGGCGGCCTTGTAAATCGTTCGTCTCGGCATTTCCATTCTCCTTGTCTCGTGTCGGTCCCCACGAGGCCCGCCCCGAATGAACGGAGCTCGCCTCTACGCCCTGTATATAGGCAAGATGCGTGCCGAAAATGTGAAACACCGGCGGGGGGGCGCGTGTTCCAGGTCTTCTCGGGCGAGGGCGTCGGTGTCTAGCGGGCTCCGGGGAGGACGACCCACCGGGGGTCCGACAGCCGCGGGCGCAGTGCCTCGGGGATCGGCGGGGGATCGGCGGGGCTGGATGGGCGCAACCCCGCGTTTTCGGCCAGGGTGGCGACGACCGTTTCAGCCAGGGTCCGGGGCGTGAGCCCTTCGGCCTGCGGCAGGGGCGCCATGGCCCGCTCGATGCGGGCCTTTTCCACGCCGTAGATGCGGGCCTGGACCGCCGAATCCAGGTGGAAGAGGACCGTGCCGTGCACCAGGACGGCCCCGCGGCGCCTGACCTGCGCGCAGCCAAGGATCTTGCGGCCGTCCAGCAGGAGGCTCTCGGCGAGGTGGTCCTCGAAGCAGATGGGCGAGCGGCGGCGGGGTGTGCCGTCCTCGGGGCGCCAGCGGAGGGTTTGAACACCAAGGGCGGAAACCGCCCGGCGGACCGCTTCCACGAAGGCCGAATAGAGGACGTGAATGCTGCCCGCCCAGGGGTGACCGGCGGGCAGGGCCAGGGAGAGGGACAGGTCGCCGTCGTTGTAGACGCCCGAGCCGCCCGTGGCCCGCCGGAGCACCGGAATGCCGGCCTCTTCACAATAGCCGAGGTCCACACCTTCAGAGACCTTCTGGCCGTATCCCAGGACCAGCACCGGTCGCCTCCAGCCGTAGGCGTAGAGGCCCGGCCGGCCGGCGGCGGCTTCCTGCAGCAGGCACTCCTCGCGGGCCAGGTCCTCGGCGGGCGGGGCGGACCAGGAGGTCCAGACGAGCAGGGACGGCGGATCGGGCGGGCCGGACATGACCGTTCTCCTTACCAGACCGGCCAAGTGTAACAAAACAGGAAGGAAGCCCGCGACGGCGTTTCATGGTGTTTCACGGGCTTAACGCCGCGGCCGGATTCGAGGAGAAGAGATCTAACCGCGGAGGCGCGGAGCCTGCGGCGCAGGCAGGTCAGAGGGAAGAGGGAAAAGGGAAGAGGCAGAACGGCAGGCGGGCGGTCTTCGAAGGCCGGCCCTCGTATCGATCACTGGATCGCTTGGTCACTCGATCACTTTCTGACACAGTGAGGCAGTGAGGCGGTGAGAAAGAAAGTAACGAAATCGTTTTTTCTAAGGCTAAGGCCTAAAGGCTAAAGGCTAAAGGGGGGACGGCGGGGGCGGGCCGGGCGGAAGGCGGAAGGTAAGGTAATGACGGCAGGGGGGCGGAGGAGCAGGGGCGCTCGAATGCTTGCCTTCGAAGCCCTTCTAGTATTGGGTTTTGGGTGTTGAGTCTTGAGTTGAGATAGCTTTACATCGGTGTGCTTCGCAGCGCGTAGGGTGGACCCGAGGGCCACAGGCCCGAGCGTCCACCAGAATGGGACTGAGCCTGATCGCCCACCGGGCATAGACAGCCGACAACATGCGAGATGGTGGACGCCGCTTCGCGGGGTCAACCTACTTTCACTTCCCAATCCCTTACAATGTGGCACACGCAATTCCGTTGCATCGGTTGGCGGATGATGCGCCTCCGAAGGGGCGCAGATCTCGGACTCACCTACTTCCCTACTCACCTACTCACGGCACCGCCAGGTGCAATCACTCGATCATTCGATCACTCCGCCGGCAGACGCACGGCGGACCTCGCCGCCTGTGGGGCTCTTTGGGGCAAGTTTTTCATGGTCTTGACAGGAGGCGCTCTTGACTCTTGCGGTGCGGGGTTGTAATTTGGTAAATGTGGTTTAGGGTTTAGATGAAAATAAGCGGGGTTTACTGGAGAAATTCCGCTTCAGGGGGAGGAGCCCCACGTACTTTTTCCTGAAAACTAGAAGGAGGCGGGCATGATAAGGACCCTTCTGTGGTCGAAGCATATCGGGCCAGTGAGCTCCGGATTCGCGAGCGCCGGGCTGCGGGTCCTTTGCACAGCGGCGCTGGTGATGGCCGGGCTGGCGCTTTCGTTTTGCGCGCTACCCGTCCAGGCGCAGACACCGCCCGGTCCCGAGCCTGTGGCGACCATCACGGCCACGCCCACGTGCGGCGACGCACCGCTGAACGTCTGTTTTTCCGCGACGGCAACGGGCCTGGATGCGACGGCGATCCCGTGGACCTACACCTGGGACTTCGGGGACGGAACCTTCCCTACGCCCAACGCCAACGATCCCCTTCCGTGCCACGCCTTCATGACCCCCAACACGCAGTACACGGTCACGGTGACGATCCAGGACACAAAGCTGAACGTCGCGACGGGCTCTATCCTCATTTCCACCAACCCGCTCACCGTGTCCGCCTGCGCCAACGTTACGAACGGAGGAGCGCCGCTGCTCGTCCAGTTCAACGACGGCTGCGGCATCATTTCAGGCGGCGTCCCGCCCTACTCGGTGGAGTGGGACTTCGGCGACGGGTCCGCCAAGTGCTATGACTGGAGCACCGAGCACGCCTTCAGCCAGCCGGGGACCTACTACACCTCGGTGAAGGTCACCGATTCCTGTTCTCCGCCGAACGTGGTCACCGACACGCACCTGGTGATCACCGTCACTCAGCTCACCGTTTCGGTGAACGCCACGTCCGACCGGCTGTGCGGCCCGGCTGGGACGCTGGTCTGCTTCTCGGGCCAGGCCCAGGGCGGCGTGGGACCCTACACCTACGCCTGGGACTTCGGGGACGGGTCTCCCAAGGTCTACGTGCAGTCGCCATGCCACAAGTACGATACGCCCGGTGTCTACACGGTTTCACTTTCGGCCCAGGACTCCCTCGGCTCCTCCGATACGGACGGCCACCTCCAGATCGTGGTCACCCAACCCCTGTCCGTGACCACGTCGGTCAGCCGGACGAGGGGCTACGCGCCCTTCACCGCATACTTCACGAGTTCCATCACAGGCGGCACGGGCCCATACACCTACCTCTGGGACTTCGGCGACGGGAGCACGAGCACCCTCGGCAGCCCGTCGCATTTGTACGACACCCCCGGATACTACACGGTCAAGCTGACCGTGACCGACAGCTGCGTACCGAGCGCATCCGCCAGCGACGATCACATCAAGCTGGGCATCTATCCCATCCAGGTCACGGCGGACGTGAACCTACCCTGCGGGTATGCGCCGCTGAACGACATCTTCACGGGTGCGGCCACGGGTGGTGTGCCGCCTTACACCTACTCCTGGGACTTCGGCGACGGGACGACGGGATCGGATCTCCAGAATCCCAGCCATAGCTATCTCGCCGTGGGCCAGTACTCCGCCGTCCTCACCGTGACGGATTCGACGGGTGCCACGGGGACGGGGAGCGTCGCCGTGAACGTTACCGACCCGCTGACCGTAACACCCCTGGCCAGCCTGACCGAAGGGCCGGCCCCGCTCACGGTGAACTTCAGCAGTTCTGTGAGCGGTGGGCTGCCCCCCTACACTTACGACTGGGATTTCGCCGACGGGAGCCAGCACAGCGCGTCACCGGCCGACCAGCACACCATGATCACGCCCGGGGTGTACGACGTGGCCCTCACGGTGACGGACTCGTGCGGGCACAGCGTCAGCCAGACCGTGAGCATCAACGCATACGGCGCGCTCACGCCGACCGTGACGGCCACGCCCGCCTGCGGCGACGTGCCGCTGAACGCCTGCTTCGCCTCCCAGGTGGCGGGCGGCGTCCCGCCCTATACCTACCTGTGGGACTTCGGGGACGGAAGCCCCGCGTCGGCCGACGCCACGCCGTGCCACAACTTCCTGAGCGCGGGCACGTACAGCGTGACGGTGACCGTGACGGACTCGGTGGGCACCCACGCCACGAGCGCTCCGGCCAAGGTCGACGTGGTGACGCCGTTCAATCTGACGGCTGCGGCCTCGGCGAGCGCCATCCAGGGCATGGCCCCGCTGGCGGTCAATTTCTCTGCCTTGGTCGGGGGCGGAACTGCACCCTACACGTACAGCTGGGACTTCGGGGACGGCACGGCGCCCGCCACCGCTTCGGCGCCCCAGCACATCTATACGCAGAACGGTGTCTACACCGTAACGCTCACGGTAACCTCGACCGACGCCTGCGGCCAGGTTTATACGGCGACCGACTCGCACCTGACGATCACGGTGCAGGACGGGCCGTCCATCACCGTGACGGCCCCGACGGCGAGCGGCCACTACGGGGCGTCGGTCACGTTCCAGAGCTCGGTGTTCGACGACGTGTCCGTCGTGAGGGTGGACTACTTCGTCAACGGCACCCTGGTAGGCTCGGCGAACACGCCCCCGTACACCTACGTCTGGACCAGTGCGGGCTACAACGGGACCTATTCGGTCAGCGCGACCGTACACGACAGCCTGGGCCGGACGGCGAGTTCCGGGACCGTGTCCTTCTCGGTGGGGAACCCCATCCTGCTCGGCCGGGTGGTGAAGCGCGGCGGGCCCTTCCGGCTGAAGATCTTCGGGAACTACTTCCAGCCGGGGTGCGTGGTCAGGATCAACGGCGTAGCCGTGCCGGGCTCTATCTACAAGGGTCCCACGGCGGTGGTGGCCAAGAAGGGATCGGCTCTGAAGGCCATGGTGCCCAAGGGCGTACCGGTGGTGATCACGGTCACGAACCCCGACGGCGGCGTCTCCAACGGCGTAACGTACACGCGCTGAGCCGGGGAAGATTCATCAAACGAAAGAGAGGGGCCTCGCGGCCCCTCCTTTTTTTTCCCCTGATCGATGCCGGCCCACCAGCAAGTAACGTGGAGTATTGGCCCTCAAGAGTGAGATCGGTATCGCTATCGGTATCGAAATCACCGGCACCGAAGTGTCCTCACGGCTTTCCACCGGAGGAGCGATGTCCTTCGAGCCACCGGGGTGGTCCCGACTTCAGGTTCGGCTCCGATTCCGATCCCTAACCCGGTCCCGCGTTCGATTTGGACACTCCGCTCCTGCTGTTGTCCAGCCTCTGGGAATCTGGCGTCGTTGCGGCGGTCCGTGGTCCAGGCCGGGGTTGCTCTCCGGCCTCTACTTGATGACGACCGGGAAGGTCAGCGTGGTCTTAACCGGGACGCCGTCCTTGAGCGCCGGCGTGTACTTGAGGTTCATCGCCGCCCGGCGGACCTCGTCGTTCATCCCGTAGTCCGGGCTGAGGCCCTTCACGATCTTCGCCCCGGTCACTTGGCCCCTCTCGTCGATGCTGACCTCCACGTAGATGGTGCCCCGGAGCTGGTTTTGCCGCGCAAGGCCTGTCACGGTGACGTGGAACTTGTTGAGCGGCTTGGGCCTCGCGTCCACGGCCCAGAGCGGGACCTCGTCGCCGGCTTTGACCGCCGGCTTCCCGGCCGCGGCCGGGGCCGCCGGTGCGTTGGCGGGCGAGACGGCCGGAGCGCCGGATGGCTGGCCTGAGGGCGCGGCGGATGTTCCGGACGGGGAGGCGGCCGCTTGAGGGGCGGGTGCCGCCGGATTGCCGCCCTGGTGCTGTTCCGTGGACGGAGGTTTCCCGGGCGAGTTTTTCGTGTTGCCAAGGGGTTCCGCCGCGGCGGTTTCGGACGCCGCCGGCGGCGCCTGTTCCATCTGCTTCTGCTCTTGCTGCTGGGCCTCCAGCTTCTTGCGTGCATCCTCCAGGGCTTTCTGGGCCCGCCTCTTCTCGGCGTTGGTTTTTGCCCTGGACACCTGATCTTCCAGGGC
>JBJKRE010000210.1:0-3910 GCA_046704825.1 Acidobacteriota bacterium | reverse complement strand
AGCATGGGCTCGGCACGGGCGTACTCTGGAGAGTCCGCCAGCACCTCGCGGGCGACCTCGCCCGTGACGTAGGTGGGTACGGCGAAGTTGCCGCCCAGGAGGAGGACGATGAGGCCCGCCCGGATGATGCCGGGCTTCTTCCCGAAGAGGCCCCAGCCCAGAAGGCCCGTTCCCACGAGGCTCAGAGAAATGGGGAAGTGGACGAAGAGGGGATGAAGGTGTGCCAGATCCATGGACGGCCCCGCGTCATAAAGTGAGACGAACCCTCAGGCGCCCGGCATGGCCGTCCGGCGGCGGCGGTTCATCTCGTCTCGAGGTTCCTGTTCCAAACCAGCATGGCGTCGCCATAAGAATAGAAACGGTATTCGGCCGCGACGGCTTCCCGGTAGGCCGCCAGCACGCGTTCACGACCGGCGAGGGCGGACACCAGCATCACCAGCGTCGACCCCGGCAGGTGGAAATTGGTGACCAGTCCCGAGATGACCTTGAAGTCGAACCCCGGCGTGATGAAGAGGTCGGTGTCGAAGGCGCCCTCACGGATCCGCCCGAAGCGCGCGGCCTGGTCTTCGAGGGTCCGCGTGACGGTGGTGCCCACACCCACGATGCGGCGTCCCTCGTCGAGGGCGGCGTTGATGCTCGCGGCGGCCGTACGCGAAATGAAGTAGGGCTCGAAATCCATCCTGTGGTCCTCGACCCGCTGTGCCGTGACGGGCTTGAAGGTGCCGGGCCCCACGTCGAGGCGGATGGCCGCCGTTTGCACGCCCGCCGCGTCCAGGGCGCGGAGCACTCTGGGTGTGAAGTGCAGACCGGCGGTGGGCGCCGCCACCGAGCGGCCTTCCTGGGCGTAGACCGTCTGGTAGTGGCGCCGGTCAGAGGACTCGGCCCGGCGGGAGATGTAGGGGGGGAGGGGCACGGTGCCGTAGGCGCGCATGAGCCCTTCCATGGAACCTGCCCTCGAGCGCACGAGGCGCCTGCCGTCGCCGACCGTCTCCACGACCTCCACGCCATCGCCGTCGGCACCCAGCCGAATGAACGATCCGGCCCGCATGCGCCGGCCCGGCCTGACCATGGCCTCCCAGAGGCCGTCCGCGGCGGCGGGGCGAAGGAGGAACACCTCGGCCTCGCCGCCCCCGGGCCGCCGGCCGAGGAGCCGCGCAGGGACCACTCGCGTGTCGTTCAGCACGAGCAGGTCGCCGGGGGACAGGAGCCCGGGCAAGTCCCGGAAGACGCGGTGTCCGAAGGGACCTTCGGGGGGGCACACGAGCAGTCTGGACGAATCCCGCGGTGTGACGGGGTACTGGGCGATCCGGTCGGGGGGAAGCTCGTAAAGGAAATCGGACAGGTCCATGGGCGTCCGCGCGGGAACAAGGGCCGCGCGCGGGACCACCATTTGAACACACGGACGGGCGATAGCACAAACGACGGCGGTGGGTGGTCGACAGTCGATGGTCGATGGTCGACCGCAGACGGCGGACGGCGGACCGCGGGCGCGGTTCGGGCAGGAGTGAAGAAATCAGGAAGTTAGGAAGTGAAGGCGCGGGCGGGCTTTTGGGGGTCGATAGTCGATAGTCGATTGCCGATGGTCGACCGCAGACGGCAGACGGCGGACGGCGGGCGGCGCGGGCGGGCCTCCGGCGCCGTTAAGGGTGAAGGGTCAAGGGGTTAAGGCGTCGGCCGGCTCCCACCGGCCGCTACAACGGCTCGTCGCGCCCTGAAAGAAATTAGTACCTCTCTCCTCTTCCCTCTGACCAGAGAGGGCGCCGCAGGCCTCTGTGGGCTCTGTGGTTGAGCCGAATATTTCAAATCGTGCGCAGCGGAGGTCTTCTCGCCCCGCAGGCCGTCACCTGGCCGCGCGTCCCGGCAGGTGCCTGGCCGCCCAGTCCTCGAGAAAGGCGCGCGCCTGGTCGCGGCTGGTGACCGCCCCGTCCACCTGACTCTCCATGAGCGCGTCGAGCGCCTTGCCCAAATCCGGCCCCGGCCGGCTCAGGCCGAGGATGCCCAGCGCCTCGAGGCCGTCCACGAGCTTGGGCAGGTGTCTGATCTTCTCGCCCTCGGCCCTGGACGTGAACATGACTTCGGTCGAGAGCGCCCGCAAGTCTCTGAGGTTCTCGTCGAGGTCGCGGCCGCGGGCGGCGGCCTTGTCGGCGTAAGCCAGAGCGAGCAGGAGCGGCAGCCTGTCCCCCATGGAATGGATGAGGCGCCGCACGGCCGTCTTGCGAGGGCTGGTCTTGATCAGGGCGAGCGGGCGCAGGTGGTTCAGGCAGAGGTCGGTAACGGCGTCGATCACGTGGTTGGAGAACCTCAGCCGCCGGAGGATCCGCCGGGTCTTGTCCGCGGAGGGCTTGGGATGACCGTAGAAGTGGATCCGCCCGTCTTCGCCCACGCTGCGGGTGTCGGCCTTGCCGAGGTCGTGGAAGAGGGCCGCGAGGCGGAGGACGCCCATCTGCTGGACGGACAGTTCGGGAAGGCCCAGTTCGGCCATCCACTGCGGCGTGCCGTCCAGGTACTCGAGGGCCTCGAGCGTGTGGTTCATGACGTCCGTGTGGTGGTAGTCGTTCTGCTCGAGCCCCCGGATGGACTTGAGTTCCGGCACGAGGATGTAGAGCGCGCCGGTCTCCTCCAGGAGCCTCAGGGCGTAGCCCGCCCGTTCGCTCTGCACCAGCCGCTCGAGTTCCGCGCGCAAGCGTTCGGGGACGACGTCCAGAAGGCCGTCGGCCTGCTCGCGGATGGCGACCTGCGTCGACTTGTCCAGTTCGAAATCCTGGAACTGGGCCAGGAGGCGGAAGGCCTTAAGGACGCGGACCGGATCGTCCAGGAGGGCCGACGGCGATGCGGCCCGGATGACGCCCGCCGCAAGGTCCTCGAGTCCGCCCGTGGGATCGTGCAGGCGGTCCTCCTCGGCGTCGTACCCGATGGCGTTGATCGTGAAGTCCCGGTGCCCGAGGTCCGATTCGAGCGAGCCGCCTACCAGGCCGACCCAGTCCAGACAGACGTCGTTCAGCGGGATGCGGTAGGTGGGCGTGGCCTCCTTGCCCAGGGGCACGACCTTGCTGTCGTAGCGCTCGGCGAAGAACTGGGCGATGTCGAAGGGCCGCAGGGTGGCGAAGTCGAGGTCCCTCGGGGTGAGGCCCAGAGCCAGGTCCCGGACGGCGCCGCCGACCAGGTACACGGGATCGTTCCATTGCGATGCGAGATCGAAAATGGGGCGGATGAGCGGATGCTCGCGAATGCCTCGCCTTATCTCCTCTCTCATGGTGCACCAGCCTTTCCCCGGCGGGCCGCCAGATAGTAATATATGGTCCGCTCTCCGGGCATAACAACCATAATTCCAAAGCCGTTCCTGCCACGGGTCAGACCGCGCCGCCGCCCTCTAGCCGCCTGCTAGAGCCTGGGGATCGGGGATCTTGACGAGCATGCCGGGATCGGGCTGGCGCTCGGGGTCGAAGATGCCGTTGTAGAGCGCCAGCCTCGCGGCGAGACCCTTACGGCCGAACTCCCTTTGGCAGATAGCCTCCCAGGTGGCCCCCCGGCCGGCCTCGAGGACGCGCAGGACGGGAGGTCTGATGCGGGAGAGTTCGCCGGCCGATGGGAACCTGAGGCTCTTCAGGATTACGGCGAACTCGGCCTTCGCAGCGCCGAAAGAGGCCTGGTCCGTGTAGCCGTAGACGACGTACGCCTGCTTGTTCCTCAGGAGGAAGCCCATCATGGCCCTGAGGGTGCCGTTTTCGACCTTGAGGTCCACGATGCGCACGTGCATCGCGGCGCCGGCGCGGGTCGTGAAAGTCTCCGACTTGCGGACGGTCACGGGGCTCTTGATCTTCTTGAGGTAAGCGGCGATGAACGCGTCGGGGGTCTTCGCCGTGTGGAGGTCGTGGACTTCGAAGCCGGCCACGAAGCGCCGCGCCTGGTC
>JBJKRE010000209.1:0-7847 GCA_046704825.1 Acidobacteriota bacterium | reverse complement strand
CTCCCGTGCCGGGCTGCGGTCGTCTCTCATGGTGTTGCTGGGGCTGGGCGGTATCGAGGGTTCCGCCGAACACGCCGCGGCCACCGCGAAGGTGCTGAACCGGATCCAGCCGCACTATCTGAGCGCTCTGACGTGGTATCCTGCACCAGGCGCCCCCCTGTTCAACCGGATGAAATCGGGGCGCTTCGTTTGCCCGGACGATTCGGGTGTGCTGAGGGAACTCAAGGTGCTCGTTTCAGAACTCACACTCCAGGACACGGTTTTCAGGGCCAATCACGCGTCCAACCCGCTGCCCGTCGGCGGGCGTCTCTCGAGAGACAGAGACAGGCTCCTGGCCGTCATAACCGCCGCCGAGCGGGGGACCGTGCCCCTGCGGCCGGCTTTCCTCAGGGGGACTTGATGTCTGCATACCGCCGCACCCTATTGTGCGTACTGGCCTGCATCCTGGCCGCCGGTTCGGTCTTCGCGGACACGTACGGCGCCCGCCGGGAGAAGGCGCTCCAAGATCTGTACAACCGGCGAAGCGAGGCGAGCGCCATCGTCTCCATCTACCAGGCGGAGCGGTTGAGTAACGCCCAGGAAAGCCAGGCGCCCCTGGAAGACGCTCTGAAGAAGGTCATCGCGGCCCGCGACACGAATCCGGAGGTGGCGGCCCACGCCAAATCCGCGCTGGTGTCACTCCTTCTCGACCAGGGCCGGACGGAAGAGGCGGCCCGGGTGGAGGAGTCGCTCGGTTTCATCAGGCGCTGGATGGTGATCGGCCCCTTCGACGACGAGAGCAAGAGCGGGTTCGACGCCGAGTACCCGCCCGAAAAGTCCCTCGACTTCGAGGCCACCTATCCGGGAAAGTCCCATCCCGTCCAGTGGCGGAGGATGCCCCGGCAGACGGTAAACGGCCTCGTCCCTCTCGACGCACTGCTCGACCCGTCAGAAAAGGTGGCAGGCTACGCGCTGACCTTCGTGAAGGCGGCGAAGGACACTCCGTGCGTGCTGAGGGGCGGCTACAACGAGGCCTACAAGATCTGGGTGGACGGCGACCTGGTGGCCTCGAGGAAGGTGTACAACGGCCGTGCCTTCGACCAGTACGCCGACGCGTGTACGCTCAGACGGGGCTGGAACGTCATCATGGTGAAGGTCTGCAACCAGGATGCGGGCTGGAATTTCAGGATGAGGATCACCGATGCCGCCGGTCGGCGGCTCGCGGGTTGGAGCGACTCGGACGATCCCGCCGCCGTATCCGGGAAGATGTCCGCCGTCCTCGCCGAAAACGGCAAGGCGCCGGCGTCCTACCGCATCAGCGATCCGCAGGAGAGCCTCAAGAGGGCCGCGGACAAGGACGGAGGCGCGCGGGCCCTGGAAGACTACGGCCTTTACCTGACCTACCTCAGAATTCTCGACAGGTCCGACACAAGCAACGCGGACGTGCTCAGAAAGGCTGCCGAAAAGGCGGGGAACAACCCGGCCTACTGGGTGGCTCTCGGGGACGTCGAAAAGGACCACAACAAGAGCCGGGCAGCCTTCGTCAAGGCCCTCGACGCGAATTCGTCGGACGCCGAGGCCCTCGCGAGCATGGGCCAGTACTACCTCAACAGGGGCATGCCCTTCCCGGCCATGGACTACCTGCGGAAGGCGCTGAAGGCCGACCCCGGCAGCCCCGCGCTGGAGTCGCTCGTCTACAGGGTCCAGCTTCAGTACGTGTCCGACGGTCTGGCGGCCGGAAAACTGAGGGAGCTCTACGGACGGTACCCGGGATGTCCGGACGTCCAGGGCGCCTATATGCAGGCGCTCCGGACCGTGGAGGACAACGGCGCCATAGAGGCGCTTTCCGAAAACGTCTGGAAAGAGCACCAGAACGACCCCGACGCCTGGTTCGCCCGGATCAGCAGTTTCATAACCCGGGGCGACACCGAGAAGGCGCTTGAGCTATTCAGGCGGGCCGCGAAGCGCTTTCCCCTGAACAGGCTCGTCATCTACAGGGAAGCCGACTACCTGCTGGGGATGAACAGGGCGGGCGAGGCGGAAAAGGTGCTCAAGCCGCTGCTCGCCTGGGCGCCCGACTGGCCCGAACTGCACGTGCTGAACGGCGACATCCTGGAGGCGGCGGACAGGCGGAAGCCGGCGCTGGAGGAGTACCGCAAGGCGCTCCTGCTCAAGCCCCAGATGGAGGACGTCAAAAGGAAGGTCGCCTACCTCAGCCCGGAGAAGAAGGGCTTTCAGGACGAGTACCGGGTGTCCGAGCAGGACCTCCCGACGGACCTGACGCCCTACGCGGGGCAGCAGGCGGTGGTCCTCCTGGACAACACGGTGGTCAAGGTCCAGCCCAGCGGGCTGTCCAGCCGCTACGTGCAGAAGGTCATACAGATTCTTCAGGCCGGCGCGGCCCAGCAGCTGCAGTACTACCCGATCAACTTCGATCCCGACCGGCAGGAGGTCCGGGTTCTCGACGCGTCCATTATCAAGGCCGACGGGACGAGGGTCCACGCGGACACCATGGTCACCGACGCCCTGTCCGATCCCCAGTTCCGCCTGTACTACCGCAACCGCAACCTGGTCCTGTCGTTCCCGTCGCTCAGTGCGGGGGACAGGCTCTGGATCGAATACAAGATTTCGGACGTCGGCGAATCCAACCAGTACGGCAAGTACTTCGGCGACCTCGTCATGTTCGGCAGCTCCCTGCCCATCGTGACGAAGCAGTACACCTTGATCCTCCCCGAGAGCTTCCCGCTCTTCATGCACGCCGAGAAGCTGGACGTCCATCCGATGGTCATGTCCCTGCGCGACGAGAAAACCTACCGCTGGGTGGTCCACAACATCCCGAACCTCCAGGGTGAGCCCAACATGCCGGGCATCACGGAGGTCCTGCCGTACCTCCACGTCTCGACCTTCAAGACGTGGGACGCCATGGGCAAGTGGTACGCGAACTTCATCGCCGACCAGTGGGAAATGACCCCGGACGTGAAGGCCAAGGTGGCCGAGCTCACGGCCGGGCTCAAGACGCCGGAGGAGAAGGTCTACGCCATCCATAAATGGGTCGTCCAGAAAACTCGTTACGTGGGGCTGGAATTCGGCGTCCACGGCTTCAGGCCGTACAAGGTCCGTCAGATCTTCGAGCGGAGGTTCGGGGACTGCAAGGACAAGGCGCTGTTGATGACGGCCATGCTCAGGCAGGCCGGGCTCGACGCGGCCATGGTCCTGGTCAGGACGAGGGACAACGGGCAGATCTATCCGACGCCCGCGTCGCTGGCCATCTTCAACCACTGCATCTGCTACGTGCCCGGGTTGAACCTCTTCCTTGACGGAACGGCCGAGTACTCGGGCATGCACGAACTGCCCTACCAGGACCAGGGGGTCTGGGTCCAGGTCGTGTGGCCCGACGGCAGGACGAAGCGGATGGAAACGCCCGTGGACAAGGCAAAGGACAACACCTACGACGCGGACTACGACCTGACGGTCCCCAGGGACGCGACGGATGCGGTGGCGAGCGCGAGGATCACCGTAACCGGCCAGCAGTGCGCCTGGCTGAGGAGCCGCTACCAGGACGCGGGCAAGTTCCGCGACCTCCTCGAGAAAGACCTTTCGGGGACCTTTCCGGGCACGCACCTGGACACGGCCAAGCGCAGCGACCTGCTGTCGCTCACCAGCCCCATCACGCTGAGCTTCAAGGGGACCCTCGGACAGGCCGTCAGCCCCGACGGAAAGAACCGCATCAGCCTTCCCTTGTGGCTGGGGCAGCTTCAGATGTCTTACAACTACGCGTCGCTGCAGCACAGGAGCCTGCCCGAGGAGCTGAACTACCCGTGGCAGCAGACCTACTCGGTGACCTACCACCTGCCGGAAGGAGCCGAGGTCACCCTCCCGCAGGCGGTCGACGTGAAGACCCCCTTCGGGAGCGTGAAGCGTACCGCGAGCCGGAAAGGCCGCGAGGTGAAGGTCACCACGACCGTCACGCTGTCGTTGATTCGTGTTTCCGTCCCGGACTACGACGCGTTCAGGGCGTTCTGCCTCCAGGCGGACAGGACCACGGACGACCGCCTCAGGGTCGCTTTTCCGGGAGGCCGATGATGATCTGCACGACGAAACGAAGAAGGATCCGCAGTCTCTTCCTCGCGTCCGCTTTTTCGGTGCTGGCCGTCCTGCCCTTCAGCGCCTCTCCTTCGAAGGGATGGCAGGGCCTTCTCGACAGCAGCGATCTCGTCAAGACCGAGGCGGCCTTGAAGAGCGAACTCGTGAAGAACCCCAAGGATGCCGAGGCCGCCGTCGGGCTCGCCTTCCTTCAGCGCATAAAGGGGGAGCGCGAAAAGTCCGTCGTAACGGCGGTGGAAGGATTGCGCAACGCCCCGGACAGCCCCTTGTCGTTCATCCTCGAGGATTTCATCAGCGACGACGCCACGTTCGACCAGGCCACCATGCGGCTCGTAAAGGATTCCCTGGCGCAGCTTGCATCGGCAAGGGGCATGGATCCCGTGGTCCGCTTCAGCCTCAGATGGCTCGGCTACAACCTGGCGGCCAGATCGGGCGATCGCACGGCGCGCCTGGAGGCCATGGAACAGGCCGGCTTCGTACCTGCCGCCTACTTCACCAAGCCCGAGACCGAACGGAGCCGGCTAGCGTTCTACGACCGGGAGCCCGTCGAAAAGGGTGACATAGGGGGCACGGCGTGGACCTATTCGCGCCTGGACGGCATTCTCGCCCGCCCTCCGCTCTACGACATGCCCGACCACGGGGAGTCGAACTACTACATTCTCGTGCCGTTCACGGTGGCGAAACGGACAGAGGCCCTGATCTACCTGAACGCTTCCAAGAGCTTCAGGGTGGTGCTGGACGACCGCGTCCTGCTCGTGAAAGACGTCTTCGAGGACCAGGAGAACCCGACGGCGGTTCATGAAGTCAGGCTCTTGGCGGGCGCGCACCGCCTGCTCATCAAGCTTCATGCGGCCCAAATCGGCGACGGTATCCACGTGGCGCTGCTGGACGGCGAGGGAAACCCTCTGCCCGTCCGCTGGGCCTCGTCGGCCATCCCGCCGAAGGGTGGGACGGCGGGGTTCAAGGACGAAGGGGCGAGCGAGGGGCTCTTCTGGACCCGATTCGACCGCAAAGACCCGAGGTGGCTGGGATTCGAAGCGCTGTGGAACAAGTGGCTCGGTGACGTGGCCAAGGGAAGGATTCTGATGGAGGACGCCGCGGAGCAGGCGCCCGGAAGCATCCTCTGGAACTGCCTCTCGGCCAGGATGTATCTCTTCGAATCGGACGACCTGCCCACGAAAATCGCCCAGAGCCGGGCCGAACGGTCGCTGGACAGGGCGCTGAGGATCGCCCCGGACTGTCCCATGGCCCTGTACTTCAAGGCGCTTCTGGCCGGCACCAACTCCGACACGGACGAAGACCTGGTGCTGCTGCGCCGGCTGACAGAGGACGCCCCGTCGGACCCGCGCTGGTTCGTGGCCCTCGCGAGCCGCCTCGAGAGCAAGGGGTGGATGAACCAGGCGAGAAAGGTCCTGCAGGCGGCCTCCTCGTACCATCCGGACTGCGAGTCCGTGCTGTCCGCCTGGATCGATTTCGACCAGAAGGTCCCGGACCTTAAGGCGGAGGCGAGGGCGATCCGGCGCCTTGAGAAACTGAGGAACGCCGATCCCGAATGGGAGACGTACTACGCCGCCGCGGAGCAGTGGCAGACCCTAGAGGACTTGATAAAGCGGGAGATCTCACGCTACGGTGACCGGGACCTGCTCTTCGAGTACAAGCTGGCGCGGCTGGAACTGAAGCGTGAAATGTACGCCTCGGCCAGGAAGCGTCTTGAAAAGCTCGTGTCCGTCAACTCCGATTCGTCCGAACTGACCTTCTACCTGGCGAGGTGTTGCTTCCTGATGGGCGACAAGGCCGCCGGTTTCAAGGCCTGGGACGCCCTCAAGGCGGTGAAGCCCGACGCCTTCCAGGTCGATCTGGCCCGGATGATCCTGGGCATCGAGCCGTTGCCCTTCCAGAACCGGCACATCGGCCTCAAGCAGGTCCTCGCCGAGGACAAGACCCGGACACCCGACCAGTCGCCCTCCTCTCAGATCCTCGACCAGATGTTCACGCGGGTCGAGCCGGACGGGTCCTCCATCGAGCGCTACCACGGCATCCTGCGGATCAACGACAAGCAGGGCGTGGACAAGGAAGGGGAGCAGGATCTCCCCGGGCAGATCATACTGTCCATTCGGACGATCAAACCGGACGGTGAAATCCTCGAGCCGGAGCAGATTCCGGACAAGCAGAGCATCAGCCTGCAGGGCCTGGAGCCCGGCGACCTCGTTGAATACGAGTACATCACGCTCAAGCCGCCGAGCCTCGTGAAGAAAGACGCCTACATCACCTCCCAGGTCTTTCTGTTCCAGGACATCGACAAGCCCTACCACCGCACCCAGTGGTATCTCGAGTACCCGAAGGCCATCCCGATGCAGTTCCTGGAAAAGCATCTGCCCTCTCCCGGCACGTCCGGCGCGTCGGGCGACATGGAGTGGCGGGACTGGGACTACCGGCACATGCCGCTTCTGCCGCGTGAGCCGAACGCTCCCAACCGCCTTCTGTTCGTGCCCATGGTGGAGGCGGTCGGAGGCATCACCTGGCACGACGTCGGCCTCTACCTCAAGGACAGCCTCACGGGTTCCTTCCAGATCACGCCCGAAGTCGTCAGGCGCTACAAGGAGGCCGTGGACGGAGCCCTTACGGACGAGGCGCGCCTCAAGGACATCATCCACTACTGTCTGAAAGAGGTGGACGGCGAGGGGCAGGCCAGCTGGCAGGACCCCACCATGACCCTGCTCACCCGCAACGGCAGCCGCCTCCCCGTGGCGTGCGCATTCCTGAAGCTCGCCGGGATCCCGTACCAGATCCTCATCGCCGAGGCCACCCCCGACAGGGTGCTCGGCGAGAACCTTCCCAGGCTGGGCCAGTTCAGGTATCCCGTCCTGGAAGTGGACCTGCCCAAGGCCAGGCCCATGTATTTCACGCTCGACAGCCCCTACCGGGACCCGTACATCCTGCCGTGGTTCCTGGAGGGCGCAAGGGCCCTGCAGATCATGAGCGACAAACCCTGGCACCGCGTCGACATCCCGCTCGCCATGGGGCCATGGGCCGCGGCGGGAGAACACGAGACCAGGGACCTCATGGCCGACGGTGACCTGCGCGTCGTGCACACGGGAACGCTTGATCCCGACGCATCCGAGAGCATGCGCTCGGCCCTCCACAAGATCGCCGCAGATCAGCAGCGGCGGGTCATCCAGATGGCGCTCTCGAGGCGCTACGGGAACATCGACCTGGTGGACTACAAGCTTGACAACCTCAAGGACGCCTCACAGCCCATGGGCTGGAACTATACGGTGGTCGTCCACGGCTTCGCCAACGCCGACGGCGGAAGCCTGGTGGTTTCCGATCCGCTGCCGGCCCTCCACCTGGGACAAGCCTTCGCGAGCCTCAAAGAAAGGAAGCTCCCCGAGTCGACCGGCGGCCCCATTTTCATCAACCAGACGATCACGTACACGCTTCCCGATGGGGCCAGGACGGACTACAGCCTGCCATCCCTCGACCTGAAGACCGAGTTCGGCAGCTACTCCCTCTCCTCCGAGGCGAAGGACGGCAAGCTGATCATCAGACGAAGGCTGGAGATGCCTTACCAGATCGTCTGGCCGGACAAGTACGAGCGGTTCGCCGCCTTCCTCCAGAAGATCGATTCGGCCGAATCGGGGCAGATGGTGGTGACGCTTTCGAAGTAATCGAGTGACCGAGTGATCAAGTAATCCAGTAACAGACCGGGGGCCGGGCCTTCGAAGGCCCGGCCCCGGTCCGGTTCCCAAATCCCAAATCCCAAG
>JBJKRE010000208.1:0-14375 GCA_046704825.1 Acidobacteriota bacterium | reverse complement strand
CCCCATTGGATTCGATTGTCGCTAGGGCGCCGCGACGGGGCGGCGGGCCGCCGGCAGACCAAGTTTCTTCGTGTCCCTCTGCTTCGCGCCAGGCTTGCAGCCCCCCCAAAGGCCTCCCCCCGACTCGATCACTGGATCACTCGATCACTTGATCACTATTCACTCGATCACCCGATCCCCCTAAACCTTTATCCCGATTCGGTCGTATCATGCGGTGTACGAGGAGGTGACCATGAAAAGGTTCACTTTAGCCATAGCAGTGGTGGCGGCAGCCGTAGTGGTCGCCGTTGGAGGGTTCTGGTGGTCCCAGAGGCAGTCGCGGGTCTACACCGGCATGGCCGAGCGCTTTCCGGCCGAGACCAGCGTCTTCGTGGAGATACACAGGCTGGGTCAGTGGATGTCGCCACAGACTGCGGGCAAGGGTGCACCGGTCGCTGCACAGAACAGCCGCGGAACCGATCCCATGCTCCAGGTCCTGGGGCAGGTCTGGGCGGCCCAGCCCGTCCGGCCGGCCGAACTGCCGGACCTCCTCAGAAACCAGCCCATGGGGATAGGGCTCTGGGAAGCGTCCGGACACTACGCGGGCGCCGCACTCATCCTGCTGGGACCGGGACAGGCCGACCAGGTCGAGAAGTTCCTGGCTGACAAGCTGGGCAAAGAGCCCGCCGGCGCCACGGTGGACGGAATCGCGCTCTACAAGGCGCCAAAGCTGGGCGATCACTCGGGCACGCGCGATTTCGTGTGGGGTGTGTCCGATTCCCTGGCGGTCATGGCGTCCGGCCCGAAGGTGGCCGGCGAGGTCCTGGCCACGAAAGCCCCTCAGTCCCTGGCCAAAGACGCGTCCTTCCTGTCCACGGTCAAACGCTTCCCGGCCGAGAAGGGCGCCTTTCTCTACGTCAGGGGAGCCTTCCTGACTAAGGTGGCCCGCAGTCACCACCAGGACGCCGGGGCGGACTCCGACACGGTCGCGAAGGGCGAACAGGAGAAGAAGGTCCCGGCCGGAAAGAGCGGCGAGTCAGGGAAGGCGCCGGAATCCCGGGACCTGGGCAGACCCGCCATATCCCTGTCGGATCTGAAGCCCGCGCTCAAGCCCATCCTCTCGCTCAGCACCATCAACGCCCTCGGGTTCTGGACCCTGCCACCCCTCGGTGGGCAGGAGGGGTGGCAGAGCCGCTTCTGGGTCGGATTCAACGAACCCCCGAAGGGCATCTGGAGGATCGCTGCCGAAGGCTCCCCCGCGTACCCCGACATGGCCGGAAGGCTTCCCACGGACGGCAGGGTCTACGCGTGGTCCGGAGGCAAGGACCCGGCCCGCGTATACCAGCTCTTCCTCGACGAACTGCAGAATGACCTGCCCCCGGACCAGATGGGCTGGATACGGGCCGGAATCGGCGCGGCCGAGGGCAAGCTGGGCATCTCCTTCGCAAACGACCTCCTTCCCACGCTCGGCGACCAGTGGTGCATGGTGACCGCCAAGGGCCCGGACGGCGGTAAGCGCATGGGCTTCTTTTTGACGCTGAGGGACAGCAGGCGTTTCGAGGACCTGCTGAAGAACAAGATCGCACCCCAGATTCACCTGCAGCAGCAGACCTACAAGGGTGCCGAGGTCTGGACCTTCACGAAATCCGGCGGATTCAAGGGCGTCGACATGCCCAGCGTGGTCATCTCCGGCGGCATGGCGGTCCTGACCAACAACCCCCAGTGGGCCCTGTCAACAGGCGGGCAGCCCGGCAAGGTCTACGAGAAATTCGCGGGCATGAGGGAAAAGGCAAACGGCCTGGTCGTCATGGACCCCTCTCTCTGGTCCAGCCGGAGCGACGTGTTCACGCAGATCATCGTGCATTCGGGCACGAAGGGCATTGGCGTGAACGCCACTTTCCCCGGACAGGCGCCCACGTGGGACTGGAAGGAGCTGGACAGGCACCTCGCAAGCCTGAAATAGGCGGAGTCATGCGACGACTTCGAGGGGGCGCGGTTATCCGCGCCCCCTTTTTTCGTCCTCGGCGAGCCGGTCTCTCAGCCGGCCTTTACGCGGAGGATTCCCTTGTCCAGCAGCTTTCTGATGGCCTGAAGGGCCTGCCTTTCGGCCATGGGTGATACCTTGAGGATGGAGGCGATGTCCCAGGTTCCGTTGACGCGCGAGGCCAGGAAACCCTCGTGGGGGGAGATGTTCTCCTTCGCCAGCTTATCGAGGGGGACCGCGAGTTCGAGCACCGAGGACAGCGGTACGGTCTCCTTGAAATAGAGCTGGCAGGAACCTTCCTCCGCCAGTGCCAGCCCCCGGCTGACTTCCTCGTCATCCGGCAGGTGCTGGAAGAGGTATTTGTAGAGGTTCACGGCCTCCTCGAAGCGCCTGTCCTCAAGGGCCTTTTCCGCCTCCGTCAGCAGGCGGCGCTGGATGTCCGTGTAGGCCGCCTCCTCGGCGCCTTCCTTCTCGCCCGCCGGCTCCAGGAACCCCCGCTCCACGAGCCTGTACGCCGCGGCGGACATCTGGAACTCGGTGGCGTGCAGTTCCAGGGCCACCTCGGCGATGCTGCGCGATCCGTCGAGGAGCGCCAGGGCGCGCTGCTCGAAGCCCTTGAGGGAAGTCCCGGCGGCCTTGTCCTTTCCGGGCAACCGCCGGAAAACCATGCCATCGCTCTTGACCACCTTCCGGATCCGGCCCCACTCGTCCTTCCGGCGGATGCCCTCCATGATGAGCGAGGTGACGTCCAGGGTCATGTGGATCATGTCCTCGTCTATCTCTGAAAGGTCCTCGAATGTGAACTCGCCCTCGTCCCACAGGAACAGGCCGTAGAGGTTCTCTTCGGCCTTGAGGCGCAGCATGCTGACGAGCTCCTCCTCCTCCAGGATGCCGACCATCACGAGGACCTTTCCCAGCTTGATGCCGGTCTGGATCTGCGTCTCCATCGCCTTGTTGAGCTGGTCCTCCGTTAGGTAGCCGCGGCTGATCAGAAAATGGCCCAGATACTCTCTCGGATCGGAGGAGGCGGTGGAGCAGATGAGTCCGCTGCGGAAGAAGATCCGCTTGGTGACGCCCTGCGTGCCGCGGATGTGAAGGATGCCCGTCTTCCGGCTCGTCGAGATCCACTGGAGGACATCCGACAGCACGATGGTCTTCAGATTGCCCTGCAGTCCCATCAGGCCTCCCTGGTTCGTCCATGGTAAACGGGAACGGCCACGCGTTCAAATGGGCAGGTCCGCCCGCTTGCACGCTGGCACCGGCGGCGCGTCTACCTTATAATGAGCCTCTTAAAGAGGAGCATGTGAATGTTGGAAGAAATCCCCCCGATCGCCCTGACTTTCGACGACGTCACGCTGGTTCCGGCCCATTCCAGGATCCACCCGCAGCACGTGGACACGACGTCCCACCTGACCAACCGGATCGCCCTGAACATCCCGCTCGTGTCGGCGGCCATGGACACGGTGACCGAGGGGAACCTGGCCATCGCCATAGCCAGGCAGGGCGGGATCGGGATCATACACAAGAACATGAGCCTGGACCAGCAGGTTGAGGAAGTCGACAGGGTCAAACGTTCCGAAGCGGGGATGATCACCAACCCCATCACCATAGGGCCCGAGCAGAAGGTTTACGAAGCCCTGGATATGATGCGCAAGTTCCGTATCTCGGGCGTCCCCGTCACGGCGCCCGACGGGCGTCTCCTGGGGATCCTGACCAACCGCGACCTGCGGTTCGAGGACCGCACCGACCTGCCCGTCAGCGAACTCATGACCAAGGAGAACCTCAAGACCGTCCCCGTGGGAACCACGCTCGAAGAGGCCAAGCAGCTCCTCCAGAAGTACAAGATCGAGAAGCTGCTCGTCGTGGACGACCACTACCACCTCAAGGGGCTCATCACCGTCAAGGACATCCAGAAGAAGATCAAGTTCCCCAACGCCTGCAAGGACGAGATGGGGCGCCTCAGGGCCGGCGCCGCGCTCGGCGTGGGTGCCGACGTCCTGGACCGGGCCGGGGCCCTGCTCGAGGTGAACGTGGACGTGCTCGTCCTGGACTCATCCCACGGCCACTCCCAGGCCGTGCTCGACGCCGCGGCCCGCATCAAGGAAAAGTATCCCGATGCCCAGCTCATCGTGGGCAACGTCGCCACCGCAGAGGGTACGAAGGCCCTCATCGAGCGCGGGGCGGACGCGGTGAAGATCGGCATCGGTCCCGGTTCCATCTGCACGACCCGCATCGTGACGGGCGCGGGCGTCCCGCAGGTGACCGCCATCGCCCAGTGCGCCCGCGTGGCCGCCGAGGAGGGCATCCCGGTCATCGCCGACGGCGGCGTGCGCTTCTCCGGCGAGATCGTCAAGGCCATCGCCGCGGGGGCCCATTCGGTCATGATCGGCTCGCTCTTCGCCGGCACGGAAGAGGCTCCGGGCGAAACGATCCTCTACCAGGGCAGGACCTTCAAGGCGTACAGGGGCATGGGATCGCTCAGCGCCATGAAGGCGGGCTCGGCCGACCGCTATTTCCAGGAAGGCGAGATGCCGCTGTCCAAGCTCGTTCCCGAAGGCATCGAGGGCATGGTGGCCTTCAAGGGCAGCCTGGAGAGCGTGGTGACCCAGCTCATCGGCGGCCTGCGATCGGGCATGGGGCTGACGGGCTGCGCGAACATCGACGAACTGCGTACGAAGGCCCGCTTCATGCGCGTCACCGTGGCCGGCCTGCGGGAAAGCCACGCGCACGACGTGGTCATTACCAAGGAAGCACCGAACTACATGAAAGAGGAATTTTGATGATACCCGAAGAAAGCAAGCAGGAATACCGGCTTTTGAAGGACAAGGCCGCCGAACTCAGGAGTTGTCTTTGACGAAGAAGGCATCCGCAGCCGCCTGAGCGAGATCGATCGCGCATCCTCCGCGCCCGACTTCTGGAACGACCCCCAGAAGGCCGCACCCATCCTGAAGGAAAAGAGGTCCCTGGAAGCCAGGGCCGAGTCCATCGAACAGCTCGAACGGTACGTGGACGACCTCGACGCTCTCATCGAACTCGAGAGCGAGGGGGAGGACGCGGGCCCAGACTTCGTGGAGATCTTCCCTCAGTTCCAGTCCTTTCTCGCCGACATCGAAATCAAGGCCCTGCTGTCCGATTCGCTGGACATCAACAACGCCATCCTCACCATCCACCCCGGCGCGGGCGGAACGGAGAGCCAGGACTGGGCGCTGATGCTCTACCGCATGTACGTCCGCTGGGCCGAGCGGCAGGGGTATTCGGTCGAGATCATGGACTACCAGGACGGCGACACGGCGGGCATCAAGTCGGCCACGATCCTCATCAAGGGCGACTACGCCTACGGCTACCTGAAAACCGAGAGCGGCGTTCACCGGCTCGTGAGGATCTCGCCGTTCGACGCCGCGTCGCGGCGCCACACGTCCTTCACGTCCGTGTTCGTGTCCCCTGAGGTCAGCGACGACATCGAGATCGAGATCGACGAGAAGGACGTCAGGGTTGACACCTTCAGGGCCGGCGGACACGGTGGTCAGAACGTCAACAAGGTGTCGTCCGCCGTGCGCCTGACGCACTTCCCCAGCGGCATCGTGGTGAGCTGCCAGAACGAACGCAGCCAGCTTCAGAACAGGGAGACGGCCTGGAAGATACTTAAGTCCAGGCTGTACCAGCTCGAACTCGAGAAGAGGAACAAGGAGAGGCAGGCGCTCGAGGACAGCAAGATGGACATCGCCTGGGGCAGCCAGATCCGCTCCTACGTGCTGCATCCCTACAGGCTGGTGAAGGACCACAGGACCGACACCGAGATGGGAAACGCCGACGCGGTCCTCGACGGCGATCTGGATCCCTTCATCCAGGCGGCACTCAAGGCGCTGGTGGCCTGACGGACACAGGCGGGGCAGCCGCCCCGCACCGTTTTTCGGGGACGGCAGAGGGGTTCGTTGGAAGAAGACGCGGTTCGACCCACGACACGTTCGAAGGTCCTGGGCTGGTACTTCCGGTTCAAGGCAGCCGCGTGGGCTGCGGCCGGGCTCATCCTCCTCTACGCGGCGCTGACGGGCGGGACTCTGGACGATACGGGCCCGCTCAGGCTGGTCGCCTTTTTCACCCTCATGTTCGCGGTTCCGGCCGTTCTGTTGTGGACGCTGGGTATCCTGATCAAGATGCGCCAGCCCATCGGGTGGTGGATCGGGCTGATCTACGCGGCCGCGGTCGTAGGGGCCAAGACCATTCTGGGCACGGGCGAACTGCCCGGACGAGCGTGGTACTGGCTCTCCAACCACGTTCCGCCCACACACCTTCTGAGCATCAGAATACTCGCAGGTCTTGAGATCCTCGTGTACGCCATGGACGTGGCGGTGCTCGTCGCCCTGCTCTCCGCGCGCGGACGCGACTGCTTCGACATAGGCGAACCCGACCCATCCGTCAGGCCCTGACCGGCCCGCCTCTCCCCCCGGAGACGTACTCCCGACGGATTCAGGCCCGGACCACCAGTCCCCGGCCACCCGTCTTGGCGCTGTAGAGCGCCTTGTCGGCCATCTTGATCATGGACTCGAGGTCCTCGTCGTTCCGCGTTCGCGATGCCACGCCGCCGCTCAAGCTCAGGCTGACACCGGAGAGACCGGGAATGGAGAGGGCCTGTATGGTGGCCTCCACCCTCTCCGCCACGTCGAGGGCTTCCTCCCCGTCGGTCTGCGGAAAGAGGACGATCAACTCGTCGCCTCCGTAGCGGCCGAAGATGTCGTAGGCCCTGAGTTCCTCCCGGATGGCCGCGCAGATGCTGGTCAGAACCATGTCGCCCGTATGGTGTCCGTAGGTGTCGTTGATCTGTTTGAAGTGGTCCACGTCCATCAGCAGGATGGATACGGGCTGATCCAGGCGACGGCTCCTGGACACCTCCGCGTAGGCCAGTTCCAGGAAGTGACGCCGGTTGTTGATCTTGGTCAGGCCGTCCTGGGTGGACAGCTCCGTCAGGAGCTCGTTCTTCTGCTGGAGTTCGTCCTGGAGGAGCTTTCGCCTGAGGTGGACGTTGGCCCGGGCGAGGAGCTCACCGGGGTGAAAGGGCTTGACGATGTAGTCCCCGGCCCCGGCCGACAGAAGCTTGATCTTCTGGTCCGTCTCGTCGACGGACGTGAGCATGAGGACGGGGATGGCCTCGAGGTCGGGACGCGACGAGCGCATTTTCAGGAATTTGAACCCGTCCATCTGCGGCATGACCAGGTCGCACAGAACGAGGTCAATCGACTCGTCCACGAGCATCTTGAAGCCGTCCAGCCCGTTTTCTGCCTCGTGGAATTCGATCCGCATGTCCGGAAAGGAGAGCGCACGCTTGATCTCCTCCCGCAGGGGGCGGGAGTCGTCGACTATAAGAATTTGCGCAACGGGCTTGCCGTTCACCGCCTGGCCCCTCCCCCTCAAGTTTGAAGCACCTTCCCGTCGGATGCAAGGCTGAGCCGGGGATCAGCCGAACATCTCAACGACCCTCAGCGTGTCCTCCTCGCTCGAAACCCACAGAGCGATGTCGGCCCCCGCCTCCAGGCTCCGCGACACCCGCTCCCGCAGGTCGCCGAAGGTCGAGACGGCTCCCATCGACAGGTCGTCCGTCACGCTCCTACCCTGGAATCCCGTTTCTTCGAGCCGCCGGTAGACCTTTGGCTCCAGAGACGAGGGAAGGCCCGTGCCGTACCAGGCGTATTCGGCGTGAGCCACCATCACATACGGCGCCCGCTCCGCCAGCCGGATGTACGGGACGAGGTGGGGGGCGCGCTCCGCCTGGTCGCCATCGATCACCGGTAGGCTTTCGTGGCTGTCCACCCTCGAGCCGCCCAGCCCGGGGAAGTGCTTGAGGCATCCCGCCACCCCCGCCGCTTCGAGACCTTCCAGAAATGCGGCGCAGCAGGCCGACACCTCGTCGGGGTCGTCTCCGTAGACGCGCGTCTCGAGGCCCGTCCCAGGAAAGGCGGGCCCGAGATCGGCCACCGGCGCGAAATCCACGTCGAAACCCAGCGCATACATCAACTCGCCCGTTTCCAGGGCCAGGGCGCGAACTCTGGCCGTGTCGCCCTGCAGGTCGGCGGCCGACGGGTAGCGGTGCCCCAGAACCGACAGCCTGCCCACGCGGCCGCCTTCCTGGTCCAGCCCTATGACGGGCGGATCGTCGGGCCTGGTCTCGTGGATGCACTGGCAGAGTTCCCCTACCTGGCTTTCGGACTTGAGGTGCCGCGCGAAGAGGATGACGCCGTAGGCGCTGCAGTCCTTGAGGAAGCGCTCCACCTGCCGGCCGGGCTCGAAACCGTCGAGGGTAACCCAGATGGGGAGCGCCGTCACGGCTTCCGCTCCCGCTGCCGGTGCGGCCGCCGGGCCTCCGGCGCCTTCTGCTTCGGGAGAGCCGACGGGAGATCGACCCGGTACAGCCACGGTTTGGGATCGTCGGTCCAGGCCAGGACCACGGCTTTCGTTGCCGACACGGCCGGACACTTCAGGATGGCACCCTGCGGGACGGCCCACGTCCACCCGGGGTGTCCGTCCTTCTCGTCCAGGATTACAAGTCTGGACCCGGCGGATTCTGCGAACAGGATGCCCGCCTGGACCTTGAACGGGCCGAAAGACGGTCTCCCGTCGGCCCGGAACTGCCACAGGAGCTGGCCGCTGCGGGTGGTGATCGCCCGGATGAAATGGTCCATGGACGCGTAGACCACTTCGTCGCCGAAGACGACGGGCGGCGAAGTCACCTGACCGCCGCCGCGATAGACGAAGCGCACGCGACCACTGTCGGCGTTCAGGGCCACGAGGTCCCCCTCCGAAGTCGCCGTAAAGACGGTCGACCCGGCCAGTGTGGCCGGCCCGGGAGAACCCCGCCCGGGCGTCCACGTCCACAGGACGGAGCCGTCGGCATCGAGTCTCGCCGCCGTCCTCGCGCTCCGGACCCAGAACCCTTCTCCTCCCAGAGCCTGCGCCCGCGCAACCGTAATGTCGAGCTTTCTGCGGGCTCCATCCGGAAGCAGGACGTCGTGGGGAAAGAAGACCGCTGGCGAAGGGGACCAGGGCACCACGGCGACCGCGCCATTGAGCTTCGAGGCGACCTGGGCCGGGATGCCGTGCCCCAGCTGCCAGAGGGTTCCATCCGTGTCCAGAACCCACGCGTCGCCTCCGCCGCACAGCGGCTGAAGGGCGGGCGACATCTGAACGGGGTCGCAGTTGGGCGCCGGATCGCGGGGGCCCATGATCTGGTTCCGGCCGCCCGAGGAGAAGATGTACACGGTACCCCCGCAGAGCAGGGGCGACCAGTCGGCGGCGATGTCCAGCTGCAGCCCCGACGGAGCCGGACCGGCGCACAGCACGGAAACCGCCGCGGCGAGGCCAAGGATCATGGCTGTAACGAGTCCCCGTCTCTTTCGCATGATCTCCCTGCCGGGCACTACTGTCTGACTTCGGGGTATGGATGGAGGACGGGCGGGGGGCGGTCAGCCCCCCGACGCCCCGAGTTGCCTCAGGATGCCGTCTCCATTTGCTTGATCAGCTGCATGTTGTAATGGACGGCCTTTTCTTTTTCCAGCTGCTTCATGCGCTGGGTGACATAGTCCTGCATGATCTGGCCGGCGATCTGGTCTCTCTGGCTCTTGGCGAAGCTCGCCCGGTCCTCTTCGAACTTCTTCATGTCCGCGGACTGGTGGTCCGTCACGTAGGCCACTGCCCAGCCGTTCTTGACCTTGACGGGACCGACCCGGTCGCCTGTCTTGGCCGCCAGCAGGGCCTTGTTGAGGTCGCGGTCCTGTCCGACGCCCGGCACGTAGCCCTTTGCGTTCTGCAGGCCGGACTGCCGCACCTCGACCCCCATCTTCTTGGCCGACGCCTCGAGCGTCTTTGCGTCCTTGGCGTCCTTCAGCAGGGTTTTGGCCGCCTCTTCGGCCATCTCGGAGGCCTTTTCGTCCCGGATCTCCTTCATGAGCCCGGACCGCGCCTCCTCGAAGGTCGAGGGATGGGCGGGGAGGACCTTGGTGACCTTGAAGCGGACCCAGTTGTTTCTGACAGTAACCGGGGCGCTCCACTGCTTGGGGGTGGCCTTGAAGACGGCCTCCGAGAGCTTGGCGTCCCGGCCGAGCATGCCGATGCCGTCCGCCTTGCTCACGGGTACCATCTGGTCGTGGACCTGAAGGCCGAACTTCTTCGCCGCGGCCTTCATGGCCGCATCGTCCTTGGCCTCGCCCAGGGCCTTCTCTGCGTCCTTTTCGAGCTTGTCGGCCTGTTTGACGTAGGAGGGGTCGCTCAGAAGCATGGTCTGCCGCACCTGGTCCTTCACCTCGTCGAAGGGTTTGGCCTGACCGCCGATCCCCGTCAGCTTGATGACGTGGAAGCCGAACTGGGTCCGGACCGGGCCGACGATGTCGCCGACGGCCTTGCACTGGTCGAAGACGGCGTCGGCGAAGGGCTTCACCATGCTCTGCCGGCCGAACCACCCGAGGTCGCCGCCCCTGGGAGCGGTCGGACCCTGCGAGTACTCCTTGGCCAGCTTGGCGAAATCTTCGCCGGCCTTGGCCTTCTTGTAGATCTCTTCGGCCTTCTTTTTGGCCGCCGCGACCACCGCCGGCTTGGCGTCCTGCGCGACCTTGATCAGGATGTGGCTGGCCCTGCGCTCGCTGGCGGGAATCGAGAAATCCTTGAGGTGGCTTTCATAGTAGGCCCTGACCTGCGCGTCGCTTATCTTGATCGAGCTCCGCAGGACGGCCGGGCTGACCTCCACGTACTCGAGCGCGCGCTTCTCGGGCGTTTCGAGCGTCTTCTTCTCTTTCTCGTAGCGGGCCTGGAGTTCGGCCTGCGTGATGGGACCGACCTTCGCCATGAAGGCGTTCTTGTTGGCGACCGCCACCATGGCGTTGAACTTCTCGTTCTTCTCTTTGTACAGGCGCACCAGTTCGCTGTCGGGTATGTAGGCCGTGTCCGACAGCAGGTTCTGGAGCTTCTGGACGAGCAGCTCGTTCCGGACCATGGCCTGGTAGTCGCGTGCGGACACGCCCAGCCTCGTGAGCATGACGGGATACTCTTCCTTCGGGTTCTTGAAGCGGTAGATGCGCTCGATGGTCTGGGCCACCTCGTGGTCGCTGACCCGGAGGCCGTATTTCCTGGCCATCTGCCCGAGGACGAGTTGATCGGCCATCTGCGACGCGATCCTCTGCGGCGCCCCCTTCAGGAAGCTCTGCTTGAAGTTCTTGCCGAGCATGCTCCGGACCCGCTCACTGTAAAACCTGTACTGCAGTCGGTACGCCCCCGGTGGAAGGATGTCGCTCCCGACCTTGACGGCGTAATCCCGGCCTAGAAGAGAGTGGCCGCCCTTTTCCGCCTCCTGTCCGCCGCCCCACACGGTGAACATGGCCAGAAGAAAGGACAGAACCACGACCCACAGGAGAATTTTGAGTACCTGCATGCTCCGCATGCGCTTGAGAACGTTCATAAGGCCGATCCTCCACTCGCAAAAACCTTATATTACAGGATTTCGGCGCTCCGGGCAAGACTCGAGAGGGTCCGCCCGCACCCGCCTGAGGCGGCCCCGCCGCCGGTATCCAACCATACCATATTGGATTTCGGATTTGGGATTTGAAAGGCGGCACGCGGAAGGCCTTCGAAGCGGCCGGCGGACGCGGGCCGACTCCCCGACCGGCTCACATCGAAATCGGGATCGGGATCGATTCGACGGTATCCGGACTCGTGGTTCCGGATTGGTAATCGATTTCGACAGCGCTAGGGTTGCCGATGTCGCCGACGAAGGGCGCCTCCCGAACCTTCGAAGGCCCGTTCTTCGCCGTTCTTCCTTATCTTTAGCCTTTCGCCTTTAGCCCTTAGCCCTTGGATGAAGTCTCGAACCTGCCTTCTTTCCTCGCTTCCGCGGTCGACGCGCCTATGTTCCGGTGGTAGGCCAGGCCCTGGCGGATGCCCCAGTAGTAGAGGACGAGCGAAGCGACGGCCACGGAGGCCACATCCCACCCGAAGGGGATCAGCCCCTTCCCGCCGAAGTGGGGGTCCCCGGTGTAGGAAAGGATCGCCATGGCCAGGAGGTACACGATGAACCAGATGCCGAACTTGAGGGAGGCCAGCGGCACGCCCTTCTTGAGGACGTAGACCATGTAGATGAGCACCCCTGCGAACAGGACGCCCAGGGTCATGCCGGTGGCGGGCCAGGCGCTCCAGTAGAGGAGAAGGGAGGCGATGATGAAAGCCGCCGGCGAGAGCACGGCGGCCCAGCGGAGGTGGAAGGGACGGGGCACGTCGGGCGCCACGTCGCGGAGGACCGCCATGGACACGGGGCCGATGGCGTAGCTGACCATGAAGGCCACGCCCACTTCCGAGACCAGTTCGCCGTAGCCGCCGTTGGTGACGAGCAGGAAAAACTCCTCGAGGAGAAAACTGGCGAAGAGTCCCCATCCGGGTGTGCCGTAGCGGGGGTGCAGCTTCATGAAGAACTTCGGCATGGTGCCGCCCTCGGCCATGGTGTAGGCCACCCTCGGGACCGAGCCCACGTTCGTGGCGTTGGGACCGTTGGGCGAAACGATCCCGTCCCAGAAGATGATCGCGGCAACGATCGCCAGCCCGCCCGCGGCGGTCACGTTGTAGAGCGGCGCGGGCAGTTTGGCCAGCGTGGTCCAGTCGCCCGTGTGCACGCCGAATTTGGCCAGGTGCGCCCAGTTGATGCCACCGGTGAAGACCAGCGCGATGAAGAAGTAGGTGACCGTCCCTATGACCAGGGTCAGGATCAGAGCCAGCGGGAGGTCCCGGCCCGGGTTCCTCGCCTCCGCACCGAAATCGAGCGCCTGCCTGAAGCCCGTGTAGGCGAAGAGCGTGGCCGCGGCCCCCAGCATGAGCCCCGATGAGCCGGTGGGCGCGAAGCCGTGGAACGCGGTGAAGTTCACCGGGTGGAACGCGAAGAAGCCCACGGCGATCACGAAGATGATGATCGGGATGTACTTGACCGTTGTCACGACGTTCTGGAAATAGCCGAGGTACTTGACGCCGTAGTAATTGAGCAGGGCGATGAGGATCAGGATCACCGTGCCCACCGTGAGGCCGAGCAGGCTGAGGTTCTCCTTCGGGGTCAGGAGGCCCGGGTAGAAGGTCCCCGCGTACCGCGTCACCGCGACGGCTTCGGCCGGCGGAATGATGACGTAGGAGATGAGGGCCGCCCATCCCGCGAGGTGCCCCACGAAGCTGCCGTGCGAGAGGTACGGGTACTTGGCCACGGCACCGGCGGCCGGCCAGGCCGCACCCAGCTCGCAGAAGACCAGGGCCACCACCAGCATGCCCATGCCCCCTATGAGCCAGTCGAGGATGCCCGCCGGCCCGGCCTTGGACGCCACCACCCCGGGCAGCATCAGCCAGCCCGAACCGATGACGGTCCCAAGGCTCATGGTGAGCAATGAAAACCAGCTCAGTTCCTTCTTGAAGTGTCCTGCGCCGCCCGAGTGGTCTGCCATGGTCTGTGCTCCTGGTGCCGGGGGCGCCCGCCGGAGGCGCCCGAGTCAGGGGGTGGTCTGGATCAAACGGTGGAACGGGTCGGTCGGGGCTCGACGAAGGGTCGAGTCGGGAGGGCGTAGTTGCGTACACCTAGATGCGCCATGGGGATATAGTAACAGGAAACGTACGGCAGGTGGAAAGACCCGCAGGGGGCGGTCACTGCCTGATCATGGGCAGCTTGATCGTGAAGGTCGCACCGGGCGCCGGGTTGTTGTTGTGTCCCTCCACCTGTCCGCCGAACGCCGTGACGGTTTTCCGCACGATCGCCAGCCCCAGACCCGTGCCTTCCTTACGCCCCGTCTGGAAGGGCCGGAAGAGCTTGGGCAGAAGGTCCTCCCGGATTCCGGGGCCTTCGTCCCTCACGCTGAGGACGCCGAAACTGCGGTTCGATCGCAGGTCGATCCTGACCGGCCGGTCCTCGGGCGAAAAGCTGAGCGCGTTGGCGACGAGATTCAGAACCGCCTGGGCCAGGCGTTCGGGAATCGCCCTGACTTTGATCGCACCGTCGGAGGCGGTGCAGATGCACGAGTCGCGGGCGCCCGGCGTCGAGTCTTCCAGGAGCGTCAGGGTGCGGTCCAGGACATCGGACAGGCAGCAGACCTCCTGCTGTTCCTCCGTAAGCGGCTTACCCAGCTCCAGGAGGTCGTTCATGAGCGCGTTGAGCCTGTGGGACTGGTCCTGGATGTGGGCCATGTATTCGCCGAACTCGGGCTTCCCCCTGAGCTTCTTCTCCAGGGCGGTCACGATGGTGCTGATGGCAAAGAGGGGGTTTCGCACTTCGTGGGCCACGCCTCCCGCAATCATCCCGATGGTTTCGAGGTTCTGGGCTTCCTCCAGTCTCCTGCGCAATTGGAGTTCCTGCGTGATGTCCCTCTGCGCCGCCACGAAGCCCGTGATCGCCCCAGACGAGTCCCTCACC
>JBJKRE010000207.1:0-4601 GCA_046704825.1 Acidobacteriota bacterium | reverse complement strand
GCCTGAAGTTGAACGCGTTGCTGAGAGTATTCCGTATCTTCGAAGATGCCGGCGAGTGTGCCGGTGGCGCCCAGGCGCAGCACCTGCCCGCCGCCGGCGCTCCGGCGGAAGAGCGCGGGGGGGTTGTGCCCGGCGCTGGCGTAGTCCAGCGTCAGGGTTTCGGTGTCCAGCATGGCGTAGAAGAGCGTGGCGAACCTGCCCTCTCCCGCGCTCATGCACAGGCGCCGGTTGACGCCTCTCAGCACGGAAGCGGGCTCTCGGCCGTGGCTGTCCGCCTGTTCGCGCAGCGTGGCCTGGAGGGTCGCCATGAGCAGGGCCGCGGAGATGCCCTTGCCGGAAATGTCTCCGAGCGCGAGCGCAAGATGGCGATCGCCGGCCCTTATGAAGTCGTAGTAGTCCCCTCCCACGTAACGGGCCGGCCGGCATGCACCTGCGCAGTCCAGGCCCGGGATGGAGGGCGGGTCCTTCGGCAGAAGGTTCCTCTGGACCTGCTGGGCGATCTCCACCTCCCTGAGAATCTGTGCCTGTTTCTCGCTCTCGTGAATGAGCCGGGCGTGGTCGAGCGTGTCGGCCATCTGCAGCGCGAGGGCGCGGAGCAGGTCGACGTCCTCCCTGGAATAGGGTTCCTGGGAAAGCTTTTCGCCCAGGGCGACGAAGCCGAGCAGGGAGCCGCCGGCCGAGAGCGGAAGCAGCAATCTCGCCTCAATAGCGCGGATCAGCACGTCCTTCTCCTGAGGGGTTCCACGAAGATTCACGAGTCCGGCGGCGGACTGCCGCTCGTTGGGATCCAGGCTGACGGACGACACGTCCTTTCCCGTCAGGAGGGACAGGACCGCGGACCTCGAGGAAATACGGAGAGGCTCCGCCCCGCCGGCAGCCGGTCCTGAGGCACTGTCGGCCGGATGTCTCCGCCAGAAGCACAGGAAACTGTCGGACGGGACTTCCTTCACGCTCTTCAGCATGACGTGCCGGCGGTCGCCCGCCAGGGACAGGCCGGCCAGGGCGTCGGCTCGGAGGAACACCGCCGTAACGGCGGGGTGAAGGCTCCTCGATACCGTGTCAACCACGCTCCACGCCAACGCATCGATGTCCCCGACGAGCCGGCGCAGGTCCACGGTGAGGCCGGTCAGGATTCGCCGGGCGTCGTAGGCCTCCCGGAAGAAGCGCCGCTCCACGGGCTCCATGATCACGCCGTTGAGCTTGCGTATTCCGATGACCCCGATGGCCGCCATGCCGGCCATCGCGACGGCCACCGCGCCGCCGTGTGCGCCTCCGGCGATTCTGGCAACGGGAGGACCGGCGGCGTAGTAGAGGGCGACGAATATGACGACGCCCTCAAGGACGAGGAATCCTTTCGACAGCAGTGCGAACTGGATGCCCCTGCGCAAGAAGACGCGGATGCCGAACACCCGGTGCCGCAGAACGGCGTAGATGAACGAAAGGGGGAAGACCAGCATGGTCAGCGCCACGAAAATACGGATCGGGAAAGACAGCCCTCCACCCAGGATGACGAAATTGAGGTACGAAAGAAATAGCCAGGGAAAGAGCCCGAGGATGCCCACGAGCAGGATTCTGAGCCTGCGCCTCTCGTCCTGCGACGCCGCGTGGCGCTCGTTGACGATGAGCGAGGCAAGTCCCAGGACGGCCAGCAGGCAGAAGACCACGTCGAGGACCCAATCCATGTACCGGACCCCGCCGAGATACTGTACATAGGCCTCCTGGTTGAACAGCTGCAAAGACGTTAGGATACCGTTCCACACGGCGAAAACGCCGCCGAATATGAGGGCGTCCCGCTTGAGCCATGGGAAGCGGCGGTCCATGGGAGACGGCGTGGGAAAGCGCAGGCAGAACCACAACAGCGCCGGCGTGAGGTAGGCATAGAGAACGAACCACAGACCGTAGGCCAGTTGGCTTGCCGGCGACGGGAACATCGTCATGTCGCCGTGCCAGGTCAGAGCCCCGAAACAGAAGAACAGGAGACTCGCAGCGAAGGCCCTTTCGTCCTCCGGGCGCGCAAGCCCGATCAGAAGGGCGGCGATCAGACAGGCCAGAAAGATGCCAACGTTGGCGGAACTCCGGGCAAATCGCTGCCAGAGGTCGGATCCCGCCGGCTTCTGAACGGCGGAATAGGGCAGTACGAGTATGCGATCCTTTCCCTGGGCACCGGTGCGAATAACCTTGACCTGGAAGGCTTCACCGAACCGGACCGTTTTCGAGATCTGGTCTATGTCCCGGGGAGATCTCGCGGGATACACCCTGCCGCCGATGATGAACGAGACGATGCGGTCGCCCTTGCGGAGGTTCCCGGCCCGGCTGGGATCGAGGATCTCGCGAACCTGCAGATAGCCGTTGTTCCATTCGCCGTCTATGACTTTTGGACCGGGGTAAAAGGGCGTCGTGAAGAAGACCCCGAAGTACAGGAGCCCCGCTTCGACGCACAGGGTCGCTGCGGCAAGAACAAGCAAGATGCCCCGGCGCAGCCCGCGGCGCCCGGCGCGCGGCACCGTTCCCGAGGGCTCCTCGCAAGTCCGGCTGTTCGACGGTTCGGACGAACGGCTGTTCATCGGACCCTCCCGCGCAGTCCCCCTGAGCGACGTCCTTCACAGACGTCAGTTTACACCACCTCGCGCGTCGCCGGACGAGGGCCCGGGCACCGGGACGCCGAGGCGCTCGAGTCTCCTGTAGACGGGGGGGCTGGCCCACAGCGTATGGTTGCCCTGCCGCATGACGAAGTGGAGGTCTGGAATCTCCTTTCCCATGGAGTCCTGCCAGCGCGTATCGGTGATGACCCACAGGCGGGGGTGGGTTCTCAGATAGGACGCAAGCTGTTTCTTGCTCCGCAGGGCGTGGGGCGGCAGGTCTTCCCTGTACTTCTTGAGGAAGAAATTGTTCTCGTAGGCGGCTACTTTGTCACGGATGTAGAAGGGGATGGAGAAGATCGTGACGTGGTACTCCAACACTGCCTCGCCTGGGGCGTGGAGTTCCGCCAGGGTGGTGCCCATCCGTCGTCGTATCTTGACGGCGGTCTCCATGTCAACGCAAAGGACCGGCAGGGCGGCCTCCACGCTGATGACCGCCACGAGCACGGCAGCCAGCGCCTTTCGCGAACGCCCAGCGAGCCCGAACGCGGCGCCCGCCATACCGGCGGCCGCCGCGAGGGCGAAGAGGGCGGTCACGGGCGCCCCGACGGTCGAAAACCTCGGGGCGTTGACGAACGCCCAGACGCATGTCCCCGCGACCAGCCCCGTACTGGCGGGAACGATCGTCCACAGGACGCGCCCCCCGCTCTTCCCCTCCTTGACGAGGGCCGCGGTGAGGAGGGCCCACGCCGGGAAGGCGGGCAGGATGTAGGTGGGCAGTTTGGCGGGGAAGAAGGACCAGACGAGTATGGGGACGACCGCCCACAGGAGCCAGAGCCTGAGGCGGCGATCCTTGAGGTGCTCCCATCGGGCCGCGGCCGCAATCCACCAGGGGAAGAACCCGGCGAGAAAGACGGGGGCGTAGTAGTACCACGGCCCGGGGTGAAACCGACGGGCGTTGTAGGCGGCCTGGGCCGATTCGTGAGTCACAAGGTAGTCCAGGAGGCCCGGGTGCTTGAGCCCCACTGCGACGAACCACGGGAGGGCCAGGAGCACGAACGATCCCCACGCCAATGGGCTCAGGAAGGGCTTCAGGCTCCGCCCTCGGTCTTTCCATACGGCGCATGGAACGAGGACCACGGCCCAGAACAGAAGGGGAACCGGCCCCTTTGTCATAAAGGCCAGCGCGGCGTCCACGCCGAACAGGAGCGAAAAGGTGCGCGCGGCCATCCGCCCCGACTCGCGAAGCGACCACAGGTAGAAGCCCGCCACGATCCAGAGCGTCAGGAACATATCCGTCGTCAGGATTTTACCTATCAGGAAGAACTCGAGCGAACAGAGCAGGACGGCCGCCGCCAGGACCCCCGAGTCCCCCTCGTCCGAGCGCCGGTAGATGAGCGCCGTCAGGAAGAGCACCAGGACGGCCGCCAGCGCCAGGAAAAAGCGTGCGCCGAAGGTGTTCTCGCCGAAGATGTGGTAACCCAACGCCGTGGTCCAGTAGGTCAATGGTGGCTTGGTGAAGTGGTAGACGTAGTCGATCTGCGGCGACAGGTAGTCTCCCGTCGCGACCATTTCACGGGCCACTTCAGCGTACCGGGCCTCCGAACTCTCGAACAGCCCCACGCTGCCGTTGCCGTGCAGGAGCAGGACAAGGGCCAGCAGGAGAAATGCGGGCAGGAGAACGCGCCTGAGTGTCATCCTTGGACCGTCTGTCATCGCTCTCCCCTTGGCCGGACCCTCCGCGCCGCCCACGCGTCAGTGTAGCATCCGGGGCCGACGCCCGGGACGGCCCGCGCACCTGGCCCCCTCGCGGCTGCGGGAGGCGGTCCAGGTTCTCGCGGCCCCGGACTTGCACGAAAAGGTGCACGCGGGAGGACAGTGACCTTGACGCACCCCGCCGGCCCCCGGGCTTCGACCTCACAGTATGCCTTGTACAATAAGGCTTTCTCGGGTATTCTTTCTCTCAGTCGGGGCGTAGCGCAGCCTGGTAGCGCATCTGCTTTGGGAGCAGAGGGTCGGAGG
>JBJKRE010000206.1:0-2893 GCA_046704825.1 Acidobacteriota bacterium | reverse complement strand
CGGGAAGGGTTCGTGGCGCGCTGGTCGTGCCCGCGGATGCCGTGTCCACGGGGCCCTCGGGGCCTGAAGTCATCAAGAAGACGCTGTTCGGGTGGCGCCGGAGGGCAGTCGTCATCGGCAAACGGTCCAAGACGGACGTGCAGGTCGTGTCGGGGCTTTCCCCCGGCGATCGCGTGCTCGTGAAGCCCCAGGGAGGCTCCGAGGGATGAAGAAGCGGACGCTGACGCTGCTCGCCGCGTGCGGCCTCGCCGTGGTCCTTGCGGGTGCCGGAATCGTCGGGACGCGCAGGGCTTACGGGGGCGGGCGGGTGCCAACCGTGAAGGTCGAGGCCAGCCCGTTCAGGCTCACGGTCCGCGCCGACGGTATCCTCAAGGCGGCCCGGGCCACGCCCGTGGTGGCTCCCATGTCGGTGCACGCGCGCATGACGCTCGCATGGATCGCGGCGGACGGAGCACCCGTAAAGGCCGGGGACCCCGTGGCGCGCTTCGACCCCACCGACTTCCGGAACAGGCTGCTGGACGGCGAGGCGGACGCAGCGTCGGCCCGGGCCAGGATCGCGAAGGCCGAGGCGCAGATGAAGGCGTCCAACTGCGAGCTGAACCTGGACGCCGAACTCTCCAGAAAGCAACTCGCCCAGGCCAGAGCCTTCCAGAGCACCGACGACACGATCTTCTCGCGCTTCGACATCGCCAACTCGAGGATCGACACCAGGCTGGCCGCCAGCCGTCTCGACCACGCTGAGGCCGTTAAGGAAACGAAGGATCGGGTGTCGAAGACGGACGTGGCCTTGCTCAGGATCGAGAAGCAGAAGGCGGACTTTGACATCGAGGAGGCGAAGAGCGCTCTGGCGGCCATGGTCGTCAAAGCTCCCCACGACGGCGTGGTGGTTCTCAACCGGGACTGGCGGGGGAACGTTCTGCGTCCGGGCTCCACTGTCTTCCCGGGGCAGAAGCTGGCTGAGATCCCCGACACCGGGACGATGCAGGCGGAGGTCTTCGTGCTCGAGGCGGACGCCGGGGAACTGGCCGGGGGACAGCGCGCGGAGGTTACCCTCGACGCTTCGCCCGAGGTGGCCTACAAGGCAAAGGTGGCACGGGTTGATACGCTTGCCCAGCCGCGGTACCCGGACGTTCCCGTTCAGTACTTCGGCGTGACCTTGTCCTTCGACAGGACCCGCGCGGAAACCATGAAGCCCGGCCAGCGGCTGCAGGCGGTCATCACCATGGCCGATCTGAAGCGGGCCCTCGTGGTGCCCCGGCAGTCCGTCTTCCTCAAAAAGGGGAAGACCGTGGTGTACCGGAAGCGCCTCTTCGGGGGCTTCGACCCGGTAACCGTCGAGCTGGGACCGGGCGTGCCCGGGCGGGTGGTCATCAAAAAGGGGCTGAAGAGCGGCGACGTGGTGGCGCTCCTCGACTCCACCGCCTCATCGCCTGAGGAGAAAGCGCCGGCCCAGAAGGCCGGCCCCCTGGCCGGAGGGTCGCCGTGAACCCGAGAGACGCGCTGATCAGCGCCTTTAGAAACCTGCTGTCGCACAAGCTCCGCTCGGCCCTCTCCATGCTGGGCATGCTCTTCGGTGTGGGGGCGGTCATCGCCATGCTCGCCATCGGCGCGGGGGCCGAGCGGCAGGCCCTGGCCATGATCGAGCGGCTCGGGCTCAAGAACGTCCTGATCCGGACGAAGGACCTCAAGAAGGACGAACTGCAGGAGGTCAGGAAGAAGTCCCCGGGCGTGTCCCTCCGCGATGGCGAGGCGATCCAGGAGGCCGTGCCGGGCGTGGAGCTGGTGGCGCCGGTGATCAAGGTCCATGCGTGGGACGTCATGGCCGCCGGAACCAGCACCGAGGCCGGGGTGTACGGCGTATCCTGGCGCCAGGCCGGCCTGTTCGGCCTCAATCTGGCCGAGGGGCGCTTCCTGGACGCGCGGGACGAGAGGACCAACGCCCAGGTGTGCGTCATCGGTCCGGCCGTGAGGCGGGACCTCTTCGGTTACGGTCCGGCCGTGGGCCGGGATCTCAAGGTCAACGACGTGTGGCTGACGGTGGTGGGCGTCTTGTCCCCGTCGGCGGCAGGGGGCGGCTCCTTCCAGGGGGTGCAGGTCAGTTCCGTGGGCCGCGAGATCGACATCCCCGACACGACGGCCATGAGGAAGTTCGACCGGGACCCGCTCAAGTCCCCAGTGGACGAGGTGGTGGTGCGCCTGAAGGACAAGACCCAGCCCCAGAAGGCCGCGGCGGTGATGACCACGCTGGTGAACCGCCTGCACGGCGGCGCGAAGGACTTCGACGTGATCGTGCCGGAGGCCCTGCTGGAGCAGAGCCGGCGGACCCAGCGGCTGTTCAGCATCGTCATGGGGTGCATCGCGGGGATATCCCTGCTCGTGGGCGGCATCGGGATCATGAACATCATGCTGGCGTCAGTGCTGGAGCGCACGAGGGAGATCGGCATCCGGCTGGCGGTGGGCGCCAAGCGGCGGGACGTGGCGGTGCAGTTTGTGAGCGAGTCGGCGGTAATCAGCCTGCTGGGGGGCTTTGCGGGGGTGGTGCTGGGCGTGGTGATCGCGAAGGTGATCGCGCTGTCGGCGGGGTGGCCGACGGTGGTGACGCCGGTGTCGGTGGTGCTGGCGTTCGGGGTGTCCTTCGCGGTGGGCGTGCTGTCGGGGCTATATCCGGCGCTGCGTGCGGCGGACCTGAATCCGATGGATGCGCTGCGGTACGAGTAGGCGCGCAGGCGCCTAAGTGATCGAGTGACCAAGTGATCAAGTGAAGAGTGCGGGGGGAGGCCTTCGAAGAGTGCGGCTTCGAGGGCGAACGGTCGCGGCGATGCCTTCGGCATCCTACGGGCGGGGAAGGCACGGGCTTCCGGTGAAGCGCTTTGAATGAAGGCCTTTGGGGGAG
>JBJKRE010000205.1:0-3317 GCA_046704825.1 Acidobacteriota bacterium | reverse complement strand
TGGTGGCCTCGGTCAAGATGACGGCCCTCTCCACCTGCGACCCGGCCGGACGGCTGGGCGAGCCCTACTTGGTGCTCGTGACGGACGCCTACCTCAACTTGAACGTCAGGTTGGGCTACCACTTCTCGCGCGTGGACGCCTACCTCTCGCACGAACGGGCGGAGAACTACGCAAGCTTCCTATTCCACGGGGGGGCCGCCGACACCGCCGGCAGGGCCAGGCGCGTGTCGCTCATATCGCAGGTCCTGAAGGAGAGGGGCTGGGCCGTCGAGAGCCGCGGCGACGCGCTCTTCTCGAGGACGGAAAGACTGCCCGCCGCGGCGATGCGTGAGGAGCTGACCGTGCTCGGCCGGCTTCTGGTGGCGACCCGCCAGATCGACACCCTCCTGGCGGACGACGGCGCGCTCGAACGGGCCGTGGAGGCCTTCATGGCCGGGCGTTACGACCTGGCCGCCGCCGGGGAAAGGGAGGACTGAAACATGCCGCTGAAATGGCTTCGCAACAGGCGCCTCGTCTTCATCCTGGGCATGACGGCCGCCGCCGCGCTCCTCGTCGTGGCCTTCATACTGGGGCTCGTCTCTTTCGGGAAGATGCGTCAGGTGGTCACGGAGGAGTTCAACCAGCAGCAGCTCGTCCTGGCCAGGAACATGGCGTCCCTGATCGGCCAGGACCTGGATTTTCTGCGGCGCGAACTCAGGGCCCTCAACCAGTCGGCCTCCGTCGGGAACGATCCGTCAGGCGCCTGGGAGGAGAGGATGCGCTTCACCATGTCGGCGCTTCAGGGCGGCGAACTCCTCCAGATATGGCACATCGAATCCGGCGGACGCTCCGCCAGGGTGATGGACGCCTCCGGCGGCGTGACCCTCCGTGCGGAGGATTTCAGTGCTGCCCCCTACTACAGGCTGGCCGTCAGAGGCAACGCCCGAGGCCGCATCGTTACCCTGCCGTGGCGGTTCCCTGCGGGATCCGGGCTCTCGGGGCGGCAGACCCTCCTCATGGCCATACCCCACGTCCACCCGTCCGACCGCGGCCGCGGCCTTGCCGGAGGGACGCCGGGCGCCCTCGTCTTCGTCATCGACGCCTCGGCCCTCGCCACGCGCTTCACGGCCGGCACGCGATCGGGCGGCACAGGGTATGCCTGGGTCATCGACGAAACGGGCACGTTCCTCGCCCACCCCATGCGGGACTTCATCGGCAAAAACGCCTTCAAGGCCCGCCACGAAAAGGACCCCCGCCTCGGGTTCGAGGGCATCAACGTGATCATGCGCAACCACATGCTCAGGGGTCAGGAAGGCACCGGGGAGTACGTGTCGGGGTGGCACCGCGAGATGGGCGGGCCGGTCCGGAAGCTCATCGGCTACTGCCCCATACGCATCGACCCGGACACGCCCGGCCTCTTCTGGTCCGTGGCGGTGGTGGCCCCGACCAGCGAGGTCCAGGGCATGGTCCGGTCGCTCTTCATGCGCCAGCTGTTCATGCAGACGGCCATCGTGCTGGCCATCCTCGCGGGGAGCCTCTCCGTGATCCGCATGGAGCGCTACTGGGCATCGGTGCGAAAGGAGAAGGAGCGGCAGATCAACCTGAGCAGCCGCCTCGCGTCGCTGGGCACCCTGGCGGCCGGCGTGGCGCACGAGATCAACAACCCCGTCGCCATCATACTGGGCTTCACGGACCTGCTCCTCGAAAAGGCGCGCGACGGGACGCCCGAACACGAGCACCTCAAGATCATCGAGAAGCAGGCCACGGCGTGCAAGCGGATCGTGGAGAACCTGGGCCGATTCGCGCGGGTCCCCGAGCAGCGTGCGGAGGCCACGGACCTGAACGACGAACTTCGGCGCGTCCTGGCCATGGTCCGCAACACTCTGCTGACCGAGAAGATCACCTGCGTCACCGACTTCCAGGACGGCCTGCCGCCCGTCTGCGGGGACCCCCAGGGCCTCCAGCAGGTGTTCCTCAACCTCATCACCAACGCCCGGACGGCCATGAAGGAGGGCGGGACTCTGACCCTCAGGACGCGGATGGCGGGCGACACCGTCGAGGTGGACGTCAGCGACACGGGACACGGCATATTGAAAAAGGATCTCGAGAGGATCTTCGACCCCTTCTTCACCACGAAGGCGCCGGGCGAGGGGACGGGCCTCGGCCTGTCCATCAGCCACGGCATCGTGGAGAAGGCGGGCGGCCGGATCCTGGTCGAGAGCCGCCACGAGAGCAGGGCCGGGGCCGAAGGCCCGGGCACGACGTTCCGGCTGGTGCTCCCCGTCGCCCGGGACCGGCACACGGAACGCGACGAATCATGATCGAGGAGGCTGGAGATGGGTGAGAAGATCCTGATCCTTGACGACGAGGTGGACATGCTCCTCCTTCTGGAGACCATCATCACCGGAAGAACGGAGCACGAGGTGGTGACCTCCAACAACCCGCTGGAGCTCGAGGACCTCATGGGCTCCCACCGCTTCGCAGTCGTCATCTCGGACCTGAAGATGCTCGGCCGCGACGGGCTCGAAGTGGTGGACGTGGTGCGGGGGCTGGACGAGACCGTCCCGGTCGTCATCATCACCGCATACGGAAGCCTCGAGTCCGCGCAGGAGGCCATCCGGAAGGGCGCCTACGACTACATCACCAAGCCCTTCCGGAAGGAGCAGGTCCTGATCGCAATCGAGCGTGCCATCGAGTGGCGGCGGATCACGCTCGAGAACAGGCGGCTGAAGGGGGCGGACAAAGACCGGAGGTCTGTATAATAGGTGGAGATCAGCGTGAAGGCGGGCGGGGACACAGACCGGCCGTCGCATAGCCGGGGGGTCCGGGGACATGGAAAACGCCAGACTCATCGTCACGGGTGCATCGGGGTTTCTGGGGCGCCATCTCCTCGACCTGCTCAAAAACAACTACCGCATCTTCGCCCTGGCCCGGCGCTCGCAGCGGGAGTGCGGCGCGCCGGAGCACGAGAACATCGCGTGGCACCAGGTGGACATCGGCGACCGCCGCCACCTTGACTCGGTCTTCGAGTCCATCATGGATTCGGGCGGCGCGGAGATGGTCATCCACCTGGCCGCCCACTACGACTTCACGGGGGAGGACCACCCCGAGTACTGGCGGACCAACGTGGCGGGCCTGCGCAACGTCCTGGAGATCTGCCAGCACCTCCACCTCAGGCGGTTCTTCTACGCCAGCTCCGTCGCGGCCTGCCGCTTTCCGCCGAGAGGGGAGGCCCTCCCCGAGTCGAGCCCGCCCGACGGCGAGCCCGACTACGCCATCACCACGAAGATAGGCGAGCAGATGCTGAGCGAGTACGAGGGGCCCATCCGCACCACGAT
>JBJKRE010000204.1:0-7027 GCA_046704825.1 Acidobacteriota bacterium | reverse complement strand
TTTGTGGGTTTTTAGGGGCGGGCGGGGTGGGCCCTGCGAACGGGCCTGTGCCGGCAACGGCCGCTACAACGGCAATCTGACTGCCGTAGCTAAATCCGCAATCCCAAATTCCAAATCCCAAATAGCTTCATTCACCGCCCTCCTTCAACACCGGGTGCTTCTCGTGGAAGGTCGTGGCGTTCTGGTAGGCCCTGGCGAGGGCGAGCAGTTCGGCCTCCTTGTAGAGGTTGCCGATGAAGCTGATGCTGGTGGGCGTGCCGTTTTTCCGGAACCCGTCGGGCACGACCACGCACGGGTGCCCGGTGAGGTTGGTGATGGTGAGGTCCTGGCCGCCGAAGCTGGGGCACACGTAGGCGTCCACCTTCTCCATGAGTCCGGCCATGGCCTCCATCAGCACGGTGCGCGCCCGGTTGGCCTGGATGTACTCCACGGCGGGTATGAGCTGGGCCTGGCGAAAGATGTTGGGCCAGTCGTCCGCGCCCTGCGCCACCAGGAGATCGTCCCGCCCGGACCGCGTGAGGTGGTCGAAGGCGGCGGCGGCCTCGCAGTTCAGGAGGATGCTCATGGAGTCGGCGGGCAGGTCGGGCAACTCGATGGGGATCAGGTCCACGCCCCGCCTCCGAAGGACGTCCAGCACCGCCCGGTCGAAGACGGGCCACTCGGTGTCCTCTTCGGGTTTGGCCGCGTCGACGTCCTCCTCGGCCTTGCGTTCGAAGAGGCTCTTGACGTAGCCCACCTTCATGCTGCGGACGTCGAAGTCGGGGTTCCACAGGAATGGGGCCTTCACGACCGTCCCGTCGTGCCCGTCGGGGCCGTAGACCGCGTCGAAGACCATGGCGCAGTCCTCCACCGACCGGGCGATGGGGCCGGCCTTGTCCATGCTCCACGACAGGGCCATGATCCCCGTCCTGGGCACGCGCCCGAAGGTGGGCCTCAGGCCCGAGCACCCGCACCGGGTGGAGGGCGACACGATCGACCCGAGCGTCTCCGTGCCCATGGCGAATCCCACGAGCCCCGCCGCCACGGCGGACGCCGGTCCCGCGGAGGAGCCGCTGGAGCCCTCCTACGTGTCCCATGGGTTCCGGGTCATACCCCCGAACCACACGTCGCCCATGGCGAGCGCGCCCGTGGTCAGCTTGGCCAGCAGCACCGCCCCGGCCTCGTCGAGCCGCTTCACCACCGTGGCGGTCTCGTCGATCACCTGGTCCTTGTAGGGGGGCGCGCCCCACGTGGTGCGGTAACCCTTGACGGCGTACAGGTCCTTAACGCCCCACGGGATACCGTGCAGCGGCCCGCGGTAGCGCCCGGCGGCGATCTCGTCGTCGGCCTTTTTGGCCTGTGCCAGGGCGCGCTCCTCCGTCAGCGTGACCACGCACTTGAGCGGGGGGTCGTACTGCTTGAGCCGGTGGAGGTACATCTTCGTCAGCGCGGTCGAGCTGACCCGCCGCTCCCTGAGCAGGGCCGCCAGCTTCGTGGCCGGCTCGAAGGCCAGGGATTCGACCTCGCCCGTGAACATGGGCGGGGCCGTGTCGCCCAGGGCGAAGCCGCTGCCGCCCTCCGGGACCTTCGCGCCCGGAAGGAGAGGGGAGAAACTCAGCGCCGGCGGCACGCCGTTGGGGAGGGGGACGGACCGGATCTTCGCGAAGTCCTCCTCGAGGACGTCGAAGCCTTTGAGCATGAGATCCTTCTGCTTGTCGGTGAAGCTGAGGCCGGCGATCTTCTCGGCCTTCGTGATCACCTCCTTCGTGACCTTGCCCCGCTCCTGCGCGAGCGCCCACAGCGTGCCGGGGAAAACCGTGGCCGCCACCCCGAACCCGGACAGCCGGGCCATGAAGCGGCGCCTGTCGAGCGTCGTCGACTGGCCTTGAGTCATCTCGGACATGGTTTGCCTCCTTCTTCTGTATGTCCTTCATTTTAGCAGCCACCGCCGGATGCGGCGAGTCCGTCCGTTTCCACGGAGTTAAGGAACCTCCGAGGCGAGATCAGCGCGTTCAGGTGACAACGGCTCGGAGGAAGAGACCGGCAATCATCGCCGGGGCTAGAGTCCCCGCTCCAGGGATGTCACCCTGAGGTCACACATTTGACGTCAGGTGTGTCGCGTGGTACAGTCCATGCGTAATCATGTTGTAGTCATCAGGGGAGAGGGGACAATGGACGACCAGGACAAGAAGGCGCAGAAGAACGATGCCCTTTGGACTTCGGTCCGACGCGGCGAGGTGGACAACATCGCAGAGATCGTTGTCACGGGGGCCGACGTCGATTGCCGGGGAGAGGGTGGTGTGACACCGCTCATGGCGGCGGCCAAATCCGGAAGGACGGATATTATGGACATCCTTCTGCGGTTGGACGCGGACATCGACCGCCAGGACGACAAGGGGTTGACATCCGCCATGTGGGCGGCGAAAGCCAGCCAGCCCGACGCTCTGAAGATGCTCCTTAAGGCGGGCGCCGACGCCGGCATTCGAAACGCGGAAGGCAAGACCGTCACGACGATGGCCAGGGACAGCCACGACATTCCCATATACGCCATCCTGCAGGCCGCCGAAGAGGGAAGGCTTTTCGCGCCGAAGGGTGAGGCCGGCCAGGACGGGCCCGCAACGCCTCAGAAACGCTTGACCGTCGCCCCGTCTCCCTCTTCGGGCACCAGGAATTCGGGCATGCCGAGGGGATTGGTGCTCACTCTGGCGGCCGTGGCGGTCGTGGCAGTCGCCTCGCTGCTCTTCCTGGGCTTCGCCGGCGTAGGGCCCCTCAGCTCGGCACAGGGCCTCGTCAAAGGAAACCTCAAGGAGATGGACGCCCACCGGACCCTCCTGTACGGCGTCGAATACATAGAGAAGGTAAGACACGACAAGGGTGCAGTTCCGAGTCAGCTGCCCGGCGCGATCAAGGCGGTGGAAGGAACCTGGAACTACAGGGTGCTCAGCAAGCATCATTACGTCCTTTCGCTGACGGAAAAGGGGCGGACTTACACCTACGATTCGGACCAAGGGCTCCGGGCCGCCTTTCCAGAACTCGGTTCCTGGGGCAAGGGCCGTTAGCCGACGGGGCCATCAATTGAGCGGGGAGTGGAGGGATTCATGAAACGACAGAAGGGATTCACGCTTATCGAATTGCTCATCGTCGTAGCCATCGTCGGGCTGCTTGCCGCCATCGCGATCCCGAACCTGATGAGCGCCATCCAGCGCGCCAGGCAGAAAAGGGGGATGGGCGATCTCCGTACCATGGCCACCACCTTCAGCATGTACTACCTGGATACGGACCACTACCCCGTGGCGCAGACCACCTTTAAGGGGTTCACCGGGCCCGTCTACTGGGCGGTGGTTCCGGCCTACTGCAAGGCCCTACCGCTCTACGATTCGTGGCAGAAGCCCTACGGCTACGCAAGCACTTCCAACGGGTCGGACTTCGGGCTCGTCTGCACGGGGTCGGACGGCCTCTTCGAGGACCGGGGGACGATCGCGGTCTTTGCGAACATGCAGCGAACCACAACCCACTGTTTCGAAAACGACGTGGTCTGGGTGGACGACAGCTTTCTGATCCTGCCCGATGGCAAGCAGAAGAAGTGCGCGTAACCTGACACCGGCGATCGCGTAAAACGGCCCGGCGCCGCGCCCGTGCGCGGCGCCTTTTTCTTTTTGCGTGAGCTATACTGAACGCAAGGGAATGGGGACGAGGCGACGCCGGGAGGTTCATGATGCCGAATACTATCCTGATCACGGGATCGTCCAGCGGGTTCGGGGCGCTCACGGCGCGGCTGGCCCTGGAGCGGGGATGGAACGTCGTGGCCACCGCCCGGTGGCGCGACGTGATTCTTGCGGACGCGGGAAGTCCCGGCAACCTCGTCCGGGCAAGGCTCGACGTGACCGAGGGCGCCTCGATCCGGCAGACGGTGGCCGCCACGCTGTCGAAGTTCGGGATGATCGACGCCGTCGTGAACAACGCCGGCATCGGCCTGGTGGGCGCGGGCGAAGAGGTCTCCCTGGCGGACCTGAGACGCCAGTTCGAGACCAACTTCTTCGGCGCCGTGGCCGTCGCGCAGGCCGTCCTGCCCGCCATGCGGCAGCAGGGTTCGGGCCAGCTCGTGTTCATTTCGTCCGACCTCGGGCGGACGGGCATCCCGGCAATGGGGGCCTACTGCGCGCCCAAGTTCGCGCTGGAGGGCTGGGCCGAGAGCCTCGCGGCGGAGGTCGCACCCTTCGGCATCGGTGTGACGATCGTCGAGCCCGGCGCCTTCGAGACCGGGTTTCACAAGAAGTCCCTGGAGTACCTCGGGGCCGTCTCCGACCCCGAGAGCCCCTACGCGCAGCTCTATCAGGCGCTGAAGGACCACTTCTTCGGCGGACCGGGGCGCCCGTCCGGCGAGCCCGTGGCCGAGGCTGTCCTGAAGGCGGCCGAAGGACTGGAGCCGCGCCTGCGCGTGCCCGTGGGTGACGACGCGTTGGAATGGTCCGCCCGGCGGTTTGTTCCACAAGAGGAAGCGTTCCTCCACGACCTGGCCGCACAGTTCGGCTGGTGCGTGAAACCGAGGGGCGGGGGCGTAGAAGGCGAATAGCAGGGAGCGGGCGCCGCCGGTGGATCGGGAGATCTCCTGCGGACCCGACGTCACCGGCCTGAGCGATGACTGTCCGCCGCAGAAGAACCGGCACGGCCGGCCGGCGCGGCGTCCCGAGAAGGAGCACGAAAAATGAAAGACTATCGCATCGAAACCGACTCTCTCGGTGAAGTGAAGGTCCCTAACGCGGCGCTGTGGGGGGCGCAGACCCAGCGGGCGGTGGAAAACTTCCCCGTCAGCGGGCTTCGGATCCCGCCGAGCATGATCCACGCCTTCGGGCGGGTCAAGCGCGCGTGCGCCGCCCTGAACAAGGAGCGCGGCACCCTGCCCGCCGACGTGGCGGACGCCATCGTCCAGGCCGCCACGGAAGTGGTGGAGGGCAGGCACGACGACCAGTTCCCCGTGGACATCTTCCAGACGGGTTCGGGCACCTCGTCCAACATGAACACCAACGAGGTCGTCGCCAACCGGGCCATCCAGATCCTCGGCGGCGTCGTGGGCTCCAAGAAGCCCGTCCACCCCAACGACCACGTGAACAAGGGCCAGTCCTCCAACGACGTGGTGCCCACGGTCATCCACATCGCCGCCGCCGAGGCCGTGAGCAAGGACCTCCTGCCCGCGCTGAGGCACCTCGCCGAAGCGCTCGAGGCGAAGGCCAAGGCCTTCGACCCCGTCGTCAAGATCGGCCGGACGCACCTTCAGGACGCCGTGCCCGTGCGCCTGGGGCAGGAGTTCTCCGGCTACGCCAGGCAGGTCCGGAACGCCGAGCGCCGGGCCGCCTCGACCCTGCCCGCCCTGTGCGAACTGGCGCTTGGCGGCACGGCCGTCGGCACCGGCTTGAACGCGGTTCCGGGCTTCGCCGAGAAGGTGATCGCGGCTCTGGCGCAGGATCTTGAGATCCCCTTCGTGCAGTCGCCCAACCTCTTCGAGGCCCTGGCCGCCAAGGACGGCTTGGTGGAGGCGAGCGGGGCCCTGCGGACCATCGCCGTGGGCCTCATGAAGATCGCCGAGGACATCCGCTGGCTGGGCTCGGGCCCGCGTTGCGGCATCGGCGAGATCAAACTGCCCGACCTCCAGCCCGGGTCGTCCATCATGCCGGGCAAGGTGAATCCCGTCATGTCCGAGATGATGATCGGCGTCTGCACCCAGGTGATGGGCAACGACGTCGTCGTCGCCATGTCCGGCATGGGCGGCCACTTCGAGCTGAACACCATGATGCCCGTGATCGCGCACAACGTACTGCAGTCCGCGCGCATCCTCGCCAACGCCTGCCGCACCTTCGCCGACCGCTGCGTGGCCGGGCTGGTCGCCGACGAGGCCCGCTGCGGCGAGATGGTCGAAAAGAGCCTCGCCATGGTCACCGCCCTCAACCCCGCCATCGGCTACGACGCCGCGGCCGCCATCGCCCACGAGGCCTTCGAGTCGGGCAAGACCATCCGCGAGCTGTGCCTCGAGAAGAAGGTCCTGCCCGAAGATAAGCTCGACGAACTGCTCGACGCCAAACGGATGACGGGGGAGTAGGGGAATTTGGGATTCTGGATTTGGGATTGCGGATTTGAAAAACGGCTCGGGACGGCCTTCGAAGAATCGCGACCTGAAGGTCGCTCCTACGGTTTCTCTCGGGACATCCGCAGGAGGCACCTTCAGGTGCCGATTGGATCGTAGTTAGCGCGAAAGCTGGAATCCAGCCGCCCGTAGGGCTGTTCGCAGACGGGACACTAAACACTAGACACTAAACACTAAACACTAAACACCAAGCCGTGGGGCGCATCATGCACATCGTCTACGAGTACCTGTTTCCGGCCATGTGGGTCGCTTTTATCGCCTACTGGTGGATCAAGGCGCGGGGGGCCAAGCCCGCCGAGCGCCTGGAGCCTCCGGTGTCCCGCGCACTTCGCGTGGTGTACATCGCGGGGGCCGTGGCGCTCCTCTCGCTGCCGAAGGTTCCCATTCCCTATTTCGACGAGAGACTGTGGTCCTCCACGCCGGCTTGGTTCTGGGGGGGCGTCCTCGTCACCGCGGCGGGGCTTTCTTTCGCCGTGTGGGCGAGGCAGCACCTGGGCGGCAACTGGAGCCAGTCCGTCACCGTGAAGGAAAACCACCAGCTCGTCACCAGCGGGCCTTACGGGCTCGTCCGCCACCCCATCTACACCGGGTTCCTGTTGGGTTTCGCCGGGTGTGCCCTCGCCATCGGCGAAGTCCGGGGACTGGTCGCCGTGGCGCTCGTGCTGGTCGTGCTGGTCCAGAAGCTCCTGCTCGAGGAGAAGTGGATGGCCGAAGAGTTCGGCGACACCTACCGGTCCTACCGCCGCCGGGTTCGCGCGCTGGTGCCCTTCGTCGTCTGATTCTCATGCCCCCCAAGAGGGTAACGGCAGGCATCTTCAGAAACGTCGGAGAGAACGCTCAAGGGCCAACCGGCCCTGCTATTTCGGTTTGCCGCCCACGTGCACGGGCTTGCCCTTGGACAGCGAGGTC
>JBJKRE010000203.1:0-4788 GCA_046704825.1 Acidobacteriota bacterium | reverse complement strand
GGTTGACGGCCATGGGCTCGCCCATGGCGCCGGCACCGATGAATCCTCCGGTCTTATCCATACGTGACGCTCCTTTCACGGTTGGGCGGGGCGCGCGGTTTTTCCGCCGGCCCCGTAAGCCGGGCCGGAGGGAGCGGCGCCCGGACGGGCCCCTAGCCCTTCCCGGGGGGCGGGGCCATGAACTCCGGGCCGACGGGGTCCTCGATGCAGTCTTCGAGGATGTCGTCGATGGCCTTCATGGCGGCGGGGTCGAGGGCCCAGCCGAAGACGCCGTCGAGGGCGTCGAGCTGGTCCGGTCTGCGCGCGCCCCACAGGGCCACGCCCACGCCGGGCTGGTCGAGGACCCAGCGGACGGCCAGGTGGATGACCCGCCTGCCGAAGTGCTCGCGGGCGAAGTCGTCGAGTTGCCGGACCGCCTCGAGGTACTGGGCGTAGCGGGGCGGCTTGAACTTTGGGTCCATGCGGCCCCTGAGGTCGTCCCCGCCGAACTGCGTGTCGGCCTTCATGCGGCCCGAAAGCAGTCCCCGGCAGAGGCTGCCGTAGGTGAGAGAGGTGACGCCGTGTTTGATGCAGTAGGGCAGGACGTCCTCTTCCACCCGGCGCTCGAAGAGGTTGTAGGGCGGCTGGGTGGTGTGGAGGGGCGCAGCCTGCCGGAAGGCGTCCATCTGCTCCGGTGAGTAGTTGCTGACGCCCACGGCGCGGATCTTGCCCTGTTCGTAGAGTTCGGCCATTGCCGCCGCGGTTTCCTCGAAGGGCACGCGGGGGTCGGGCCAGTGGACCTGGTAGACGTCGATGGTGTCTGTTCCAAGGCGCCTCAGCGAGTCCTCCGCCTCCATCAGGATGCGCTCGCGGCTCGAGTTGCGCACGACCCGCCCGTCGTCGAACCACTCGAGGCCGAGCTTGGTGGCGATGACCAGGCGGTCCCGGCCGCCCGTCTCCCTGACGGCCTTGCCGACGAGTTCTTCGGACACGCCGGAACCGTAGACGGGGGCGGTGTCGATGAGCGTGACCCCCTTGTCGATCGCGGCGTGAATGGTGCGGATTGAGTCGGCCTCGTCCGTGCCGCCCCAGAGCCATCCGCCTATGGCCCACGTGCCCAGGCCGATGCGCGAGGCTTCGATGTTCGTGTCTCCAAGTGTTACGTGTTCCATGGTTCGCTCCTTCGGCCCGGAAGGGGCCATCCACCGGACGGTGCCGGCGGCGGGATGAGGCTCAGGCGTTCCCCTCCAGAAAGTCTTTCAGCACGAGGGCGCTGCAGTGGTCCGGGTCCTTCGCGGCGAAGACGAAGGTGACCGTCTCCGTCCGGCAGCGCCGTTCGAAGTCGTCCAGTCCAGCCTCTGCTGCTTCAAGCTCAGCCAGGTACCGCCTGCGGAACTCGTCCCACTTTTCCGCGTCGTGGGCGTACCACTTCCTGAGTGCCTGGCTGGGCGCCGCGTCCTTGAGCCAGAGGTCGATGCGCGCGTCCTCCTTCCGGACGCCGCGCGGCCAGAGCCGCTCCACCAGTACGCGGAGTCCGTCTTCAGGACCGGGGCTGTCGTAGGCTCGCTTCAATCGGATCACAGCGCTTTACGCCTCCGTCAGAACCTAACGCGCGTCAGGCGTTTTTGTTCTCGAAATACCTGAAGAACGGCCGGATCTCTCGGCCAGTGACGGTCCTGTAGACGAACTCGATGCCTGTGGCCAGGACCAGCATGACGACGAGCACCCAGATCTCGGCCGGATGGGTTTCGAGCCGGTTCCATACGAGCGTTACCAGAGCCGCCGCGCAGGCCAGAAGGCCCAGGGCGGGGATCCAGACCATGCTCCTGGTGCGGCGGTGCAGGCGCAGGTTGGCTGCGTTGACCGCCGCGAAGATGAGCAGGAACCCGGCGCTGCCCATGGTCGAGATGCTCGACAGGTCGAAGAGGTTTGCCACCACCAGTGACACGGCGGCAGTGAGCAGGAGGCCCTCCAACGGTTTGCGCCAGATCTTCTTCTCGAGAACCTCGGGCAGTTCGCCGTCCTTGGCGATGACGTAGCTGACGCGCGCCGTGCCGTAGAGCGTGGCGTTGATGGCCGAGCCGGTGGAGAGCAGGGCGGCCACGGCGATGAGCGTGAAACCGAAACTGCCCAGAAAGGGCCGCGCGCTCTCGGCCAGGGCGTAGTCGCGCGCGGCGATGATCTGGTGCAGCGGCAGGTTGGCCACGGTGACCAGCGAGACCAGGATGTAGAGGACGATGACGAAGATCACCGAGGCGTAGTAGGCGCGCGGCAGGGTCTTGTCGGGCCGCCTGGCGTCCCGGGCCGAGTTGGCGATCAGTTCGAAGCCCTCGTAGGCCAGGAAGATGATCATGCCCCCGGCCAGGAGCTGGGGCACGGGCGTCCAGGTGCCGAAGGCCACCCGGTGGTAGTCGCCGCCCCAGAGCCCCAAGCCCACGAAGAGCATGAGGATGGCGATCTTGAAGCCCACGATCCACTCCTCGGCCTCACCCACTGCGTTGGACCCAAGCGCGTTGAGCCCCGTCAGCAGGATGATGGCCGCGCTCAGCAGGACGTGCTTCATGACGGGCTGGAGCGCCGCGGGGAAGAGGCTCGCGCCGTAGCTGCCGAAGGCGAACGAGTACAGAGCGAGCATCACGATGTAGCTGATCCACAACAGGACGTTCATGGACCCCGTGAAGAGTCCCACGCCGAAGCCCTGGTTCAGGAACTCCACGGTGCCGCCCTGGCTGGGGTAGGTGACGGACAGGCGGGCGTACGAGTAGGACGTGACCAGGGCCACGAGGCCCGCCACGAGGAATGCCACGGGCGTACCGCCGTGGGCGAGCTCGACGGCGAGCCCCAGCACGGCGAAGATTCCGCCGCCGACCATGCCGCCGATGCCGATGGCCACGATCGCCCAGAACCCGATGGTGCCCTTGTGGTTGTCCGGCATCATTACCCCCTGTCGTCTATGGATATCTTAGCACTTTAGCGCCCCGGGCGTGAGGCGGGGAGGCGATCAGGTGATCGAGGGATCCAGTGATCGAGTGATCCAGTGATTAAGTGATCCGGCGGCGGCGTACCTCTGGAGCTGCCAAGGCCTAAAGCCCGAATTCCAAAGGCTAGAGAAAAGATCGGGGACGGTGGGCGAAGTTTTCGGAGAAGACGGCAGGGAGAGGGAAAATAGAAATGGTCACCCCACGTTCAATAGTTCGGTATTGTGTCACCAGAACTGGAGACATTATCTTTAGAATTCATGTCCAGCCCATTCCCAGGAGCCGTTGGCGTCGTACTGGAAGTTCACCGTCGTCTGCGCCTCGCCTGTCGCGCCTCCGCCCCTCACCACGCTCATCAAACGGTTGTTCGGGCCAAGCGATCCCGTGCCGATCTCGCCGCTGGCCGGCGCCGCGAAATCCACCGCCTCGACGTAGGGGTCCGGCGCTACGGAGCCCGTACCACGAATATAGGCCTTGAGAGTGGAATAGCCAGACGGCACGCTTTCGGAGCGCGTCAGCACATTGCCGAAGTCGTCGTAGGTGTACGTGAAAGAGTGCTCGTAGCCGTCGTGGTTCACCGTGGCCGAAAGCAGGCGGGAGAGCTTGTCGTAGGTGAAGGAGTTCGGCGTGGAGGACATCATCTGCCCGATGGAGAGAATGTTCTGCGCGCCGTCGTGGGTGTAATCCAATTCCACGGATTGCGCAGTCCCGCCGGCGTCGAGCTGGCGCTCGATGCTGGAGGTCAGTTTGCCGATCGCAGCGGTACCCTGGTCATAGGTGTCGCTCAACAGGGCCAATCCGCCTTCAGAGGTCTTGGTCAGCCGTCCCCCTCACCGCCTCACTGTCTCATTGAAAAAAACGAAAGTGGAGTCTAGTGCAGGACGGAGAGGTCGGTGCGGTTGAGGGGGCGGCGCCTGCGGAGCTTTTCCAGGAGGACCTCGCGGACCATGAGGTAGCGGTCGAGGAGACGGGGGGCCTCGAGGATGGCCTGCTTCTTTTCGGCGGGCATCTCGAAGATCTGGACGGCCACCACCAGGAGCTGGGTGTCGTCCGCCTCGGAGAGCTGGTCGAGGATGAACTTGATGGTGTCGGACTTCTCCACCATGAGGTCCGGGAGGGAAGACAGGAGGTCGAAACGGACCGACCGGATGGCGGCCGCGTCGTCCGGGCCGGCTTCGTCGGCGGCGGGCTCGATTCGGACCTGCCGGTAGTCCGTGAGCGTGGTCAGCTCCTCGCGGATCGAGAACTTCTTCACGCCGAAGAGCCAGATGAGATAGCGGCCGTCCTCCAGTTCCTTGTAGCGGGCTATGACACCGGCGCACCCGACCTTCTTCACGGGTGGCGAGCCCGCGAGCTGGTTCTCGTAACCCCTCTCGGGCTGGACCATGCCGATGAACTTGTTGGAGGCGAGCGCGTCCCGCACCATGTCGAGGTAGCGCGGCTCGAAGATCTGCAGAGGCATGATCTCGGTCGGCAGAAGCACGGCGTCGGCCAGGGGGAAGATCGGTATGACGTCGGGTACGGTCAGTTCGTCCATGCTATCTCGCGTCCTCGTTGGAGCGGGCCTTTCAGCCGCTCAATCCACACCCTGGATAACAGCGGGACGAACCCGATATTTCTGACGGCTGGCTCCGGCAGGAGGGTGGAAATAAAGCTGCGGGCACGGCGTTCAATTGCCTATGGCTCAGGAGGTACACCATGAGACTCCACATCAAACGCATGCTAACACTCCTTTCCACCCTCACTCTACTTGCACTGGGAACGAGCGCGATGGCCGCCTCGGCGCCGGCGACGAGCCGGCCAGGGGACGTTGCGATCAACGGCATGGTGA
>JBJKRE010000202.1:0-17440 GCA_046704825.1 Acidobacteriota bacterium | reverse complement strand
CGAGAGCCTTCAACGCCTCCGCCTCGTCCCGGCAGGCCGGGCAGGTCTCGAGGTGTTCGCGGATCTCCGCCGGCATGACGCCCCCCCCCGTCAGGGCGTACCTGAGGGCCTGATCATGAATCATGGGTCACCTCCAGCGCCTTTCGAAGGTTCTTCAGCCCGAAGAAATAGTGGGCCTTGACCGTTCCCTCCGCAAGCGAAAGGATTTCCGCCACCTCCCGGAAGGACATGTCCATCCAGGTTCTCAGCACGATGACCGATCGCTGCTGGGGCGGGAGCGTTCTCAGCGCGCGCCGGAGCAGCGCGCCCTGCTCTCCATCGGACGTTTCCGAATGGGGGGAAGGGCCGGCATGTGTGTGCTCCGGAACTTCCGCGGCCAGGACCTCCCGCTGGCTCGAGGCGGACGCCAGGTGGTTGAGGGCCAGGTTGTGGCCGATCCGAAAGAGGAACGTCCTGGTGGAGCAGTCTCCGCGGAAGGAGTCCACCGAGGACGTGAAGCGCAGGAAGGCCTCCTGAGCCAGCTCCTCGGCGTCGGCCCGGTTCCGCACCATGCCCGCCAGGTACCGGACGAGGGGCGCCGCATGCGCTCTCACGAACGCGGCCAGGGCGTCTTCCCGCTTCGCTTTGATGTCGTTCAGCCATGGGTCTTTCGCCTCGACCATAAAGTCATCCACCCTAAGGACCATGTTATAGCAGGAATGGTTTAGAGCCTATTCTGGAACGGGCCATGGCCGCGACGGAGGAAGGCCCGGATGCCGGCCCGGAGGCGCTTTTCGGGGCCCCAGGGGAAACAAGACACAGCCCGTGTGACAGAAACGACACAATCGCGAAATGAACCCTTAGCAAAATCAGGGGTTAGGATTTGGCACGCCCCTTGCTAAAACGCCCCCGGGAGGTTGTACGTGTACTATCAGAGAACGCTCAAACACGCCATCGAATGCAGCGGCATAGGCCTCCACTCGGGACGCAAGGTTTCCATGCGCCTCCTCCCCGCCCCCCCGGACACGGGCATCGTCTTTCGGAGGGTGGACAAGGAAGGCTTCGAGATACCCGCAAACTCCAATTACGTTCAGAGAGTCGATTTCGCCACGACACTGGGCTCCAGCGGCCTGCAGGTTTCGACGGTCGAGCACCTGCTCGGCGCCTTTTACGGCATGTCGGTGGACAACGTGGTGGTCGAGATCAATGCGGCGGAAGTCCCGATCATGGACGGGTCGGCCGCACCGTTCGTCTATCTCATACGGGAAGCCGGAGCCGTGAACCAGAACAAGGCCCGGCGCTACTTCAGGGTCACGCGCCCCCTGGAGGTCCAGGAGGCCGACCGGTGGATAAAGATCCTGCCCTCGGACGAACTGAGGGTCACCTACACCATCGCCTTCGCCCACCCCCTGATCTACGAACAGACCCTGACGATCCCGGTCAACGCCGCGACCTTCGTGGACCAGATAGCGCCCGCAAGGACCTTCGGTTTCATGAAGGACGTGGAGGCCCTCCGGGTCCGGGGCCTGGCGCTCGGGGGGTCCATCGACAACGCTATCGTGCTCGGCGAGAGCCGGGCCCTCAACGCCGACCTCAGATTCATCAACGAGTTCGTGCGGCACAAGATACTGGATGTCCTGGGCGACCTGTCCCTGGCCGGCTACCCGTTGAAGGCTCACATCCTCGTTCACAAGGGTGGACACCGCCTCCACACGGACATGGCCAAGCTCATCAACCGGTCGGTCGCGTTCAACGCTCTAGAGTCTTCAGGGGACGAGTCCGCCGCAGCACTGCGGCTGGCTCCCCCTTTGGCGTAACCTCCTTACTCAACTTCCTTCCTCCAACCATTGAGGGCCTTCGGGCCCTCTCTTTTTTTAGTGATCGAGTGATCAAGTGATCGAGTGAAGAGTGATCCAGTCGCGGGCGGGCCTTCGAAGAGACCGTGAATAGGTGAGTAGCAAAGTGGGTGAGTCCGGCGCAGGTTGGCCTTCGAAGATTCGACCGCCGACCACGGACCGCCGACGGCCGACCACCCCCACGACGCTCTTCGGCCTTAGCCCTGCCGCCTTCCGGCGCGGTGAAGAAGTGAAGAAGTAAAGGGGTTAAGGCCTATGCAGGCCTTCGAAGGCAAACATGCGATCTCCCCTGCTCCTCTGCTCCCCTGCATTCTTTCACGGCTTCACGAGGAAATCATAAGGATTTCTCCGCGCCTCCGTGTCTCCGCGGTTTGCACCTGGCGGTGTCGTGAGTTCGTGAGCAGGGCCGTCGAAGGCTCGTCCCCCGCCGCCTTTGCTTTAGCCTTTAGCCTTTCGGCCTTAGCCCTTGCGCCTGTCGGCGCGGTGAAGAAGTGAAGAAGTCGGGTAGTGAAGAGACAGGAAACCTGAGGCCCCTCTTTTTCCTCCCATTCTCCCTGTTCATAACTGCTTCTAAGGCCTGTCCCCAGACGCCCTTCAAATCCCAAATCCCAATTTCCAAATCCGAAATCGCCTCACCCCTTTTCCTCGATGGGCTCGCTGTACTTGCAGGTCTTTTCGGGGCACGCCTTGACCGGGCCGCTCTTGGTCTGGCGTTCGATGAGGTACGGGCTGCCGCAGACGGGACACGGGCCGGGCAGGGGCTTGGACCACGCGATGAAATCGCACTTGGGATACCCCGTGCAGCCGTAGAATACCTTGCGCCGCTTGGTGAACCGTTTGGCCAGCGGCTTTCCGCACTTGGGGCAGGGGGTGTCCACGGTGTCCTTCTGGATGTACTTGCAGGCAGGGTAGTTGGAGCAGGCGACGAAGGGGCCGTAGCGGCCGTGCTTCTTGACCAGGCTGGAGCCGCATTCGGGACACTTCTCGTCCAGCACTTCGTCCTTTGCCACGACGACGCCGCCGGACTTGTCCTTGCGGATCTTGACGGTGTACTTGCACTCGGGGTAGCGCTCGCACGCCAGGAAGGCGCCGTATCGGCCCTGCCGGACGGTCATGGGGCTCCCGCACTTTTCGCAGGTCTTGGCGTCCTCCGGCACCTCGGGAGGCTTTTCGTCGGGCAGGGGACGGGTGTTCTTGCACTCGGGGTAGCCGGAGCAGGCCAGGAACCGCCCGAACCGGCCCATCTTGAGGACCATGGGCTTGCCGCACTTGTCGCACGTCTCGTCGGTCGCCTGCCCCTCTTTCCTCAGGTCCACCATTTCGCCCTTCGCGGCCTCGAGTTCCTTGTGGAAGTCGCCCCAGAACCGCTCCAGGAGTTTCTGGCGCTCCATGGCCCCGCTTTCGACCTTGTCCAGGTTCTCTTCCATGGCGGCCGTGTAGCCGATGTCGAACAGCTCGGGGAAGTGCTTGACGAGGATCTCGCTCACCAGCATGCCCATGTCGGTGGGCACGAGGGAGCCCTTGTCCTTCTCCACGTATGTCCGCTCCTGGATGGTCGAGATGATGGTCGCGTAGGTGGAGGGGCGTCCTATGCCGTTCTCCTCCAGCGCCTTGACCAGGGTCGCCTCGGTGAATCGCGGCGGCGGTTCGGTGAACTTCTGTTCCGATTTGAGGTCGAGGAGCGTCAGCGCTTCCCCCTGCGCCAGCGGCGGCAGGGCGCCCTTCTCGGCGTCCTCCTCCACCTCGTAGGCGGCCAGGAAACCCTGGAATCGGCACACGGAGCCCGAAGCGCTGAAAATCGCGTCACCGCACGCGGCCTGGACCTTGGTCGCGTCGAAGAGCGCGTCTGCCATCTGGCTGGCCACGAAGCGCCGCCAGACGAGGCGGTAGAGGGCGTATTCGTCCCGCCCCACGAAGGACTTGATGCTGTCCGGCGTCCGCGCCGCGTCGGTGGGGCGGATCGCTTCGTGGGCGTCCTGCGCGGCTTTCTTCGGTGCGTAGAAGCGCGGTTTGGCCGGGAGGAAGTCGCCGCCGAAGGCCTCCTGGATGTAAGCCCTCGCTGCGTCCACCGCCTGCGGCGACACGCGGGTCGAGTCCGTCCTCATGTAGGTGATGAGCCCCACCGTTTCGCCGCCCGCCAGGTCCACGCCCTCGTAAAGGCGCTGGGCCACGGACATGGTCTTTTTGACCGGGAACTTGAGGAGACGGGCGGCCTCCTGCTGGAGCTTGCTCGTGATGAACGGGGGCGGCGGGCTCTTTTTCTGCTTCTTCTTTTCCAGCTTGGAAACGGACCAGGGCCTGCCCTCGAGGTGGGCCAGAAGTGCCTCGTTCTCCTCGGCGTTCCGGACCTGGGCCTTCTTCCCCTTCCACTGGGTCAGGCGGGCGTCGAAAGCGAGGGCCTTCGGGTCTTCGCCCCGAAGAGAGGCGGTCAGCGTCCAGTACTCTTCGGGCTGGAAGGCGCGGATGGCCTCCTCCCGCTCGCAGATCATCCGGAGGGCCACGGTCTGCACGCGCCCGGCCGAAAGACCCTTGCGCACCTTGTCCCACAGGAGGGGGGAAATCTGGTACCCCACGAGGCGGTCGATGATCCGCCGGGCGATCTGGGCGTTGACCTTCTGGGGATCCACTCCGATGGGGTGGGCGACCGCGGCCTTGACGGCGGGCGACGTGATCTCGTGGAAGAGGACTCGTTCCACGGGCTTGCCCATGTCCTTGAGAAGCTCCGAGAGGTGGTAGCAGATGGCCTCCCCTTCGCGGTCGGGGTCGGCGGCCAGGAGTATGGTGTCTGCCTTGGCCGCGGCGCTGTGTATCTTGCCCACGACGGCCTTCTTGGTGGGGAGGATCACGAACGTGGGGCGAAAGTTCTTGTCGACGTCCACGGCCAGCTTGTTGCCGGGCAGGTCGCGGACGTGTCCCATGGAGGCCATCACGGAATAACCCTTGCCGAGGTACTTCTGTATGGCCCTGGCCTTGGCCGGCGATTCGACGATCAGGAGTGTGTCTGCCATTCGTTCGGCTCCTTGGGTGATGTTCTGCGGGCATACCGCGTACCGGGCAATTCTACACAGAGTCCCGACATTTGCAACTCGACCAGCCCGGTGAGGACGTCGGGCGTCGACAGCCCCGACTCGCCGCTCAGCCGATCGATGCTCCTGCCCTCGTCCGGGCTCATGGCGCTCAGGAGACGACTCGCCTTTTCGGACAATCCCACATCCGAGACGTCCCCCGTCTCACCGGTTTCGTTGACGGGTTTCATCTTGCAACGTACGTTCGGGGGGAGTTCTTCCACGATGTCGGCGACCTGCTGGACGAGCTTGGCGCCCTTCTGAATAAGTGTATTCGGGCCTATGCCCGTTCGGCTGGTGATGTTGTGGGGCACGGCGTAGACCTCCCGCCCCGTTTCAATAGCGAAACGAGCCGTCACGAGAGACCCCGACCTTTCGGTCGCTTCCACGACCAGCACGCCTGAAGTTAGACCAGAAATAACGCGGTTGCGGACGGGGAAATTCCTCGGCAGGGGCGGTGTACCGGGTGGGTATTCGCTCATGACGGCACCGCCCAAGTCCAGGATGCGTTTCAGAAGGCCATCGTTTTCAGGTGGATAGACCCTGTCGATGCCTGTACCAAGGACGGCGGCGGCGTGTCCCGGGACCGCAAGGGAGCCCTCGTGGGCCGCCGTGTCAATTCCGCGTGCCAGACCGCTGACCACTGCCAATCCGGCACGCACCATCTCCTTGGCCAGGGTCCGCGCCACGTTCTGGCCGTACACGGTGCACAGCCTCGATCCGACCACCGCCACGGAGGGCAGGGCGAACACCTGCAGGGGGCCCCTGACGTAGAGAGCGGGCGGGGGATCCGGCAGGCTCCGGAGCGCTTCGGGGTAGCGCGGATCGTTCCACGAGAGGATGGTTACGCCCTGCTTTTCGGCGCCCCGGTCGGCCTTCTCGGCCGCCGCCCAGTCGAGCTTGGCAAGCGCCTTGCTTAAAGATGGGTGTAGTTTCACCCGTCCGGAGCCGTTGCGAAGGGACACCAGAAGGGACTCATCCTTGAGAAGATCGGCTCTGAGGACGGTCGAAACGGAAGCGAGGCGAGTCAACGCGCTGTAAAGATAAGGTTCCAAAGCGACTCCGCGAAACGAAAAGGCAATGACCTATAACACATGAACTGAACCAAGGCAATCGAACCAACTACATGGGGAATGCAAAATGGTATCTAGATCTTATTTCGAACAGACGGCTCTGGTTCACATCGACTTCCTGTACAATCTGGCCCTCAAGATAACCCGCAACGAGGACGACGCCCAGGACCTCGTCCAGGAAACCTACCTGAGGGCTTACCGGTTTTTCGACAAATACGAACCCGGCACCAACTGCAAGGCATGGCTCTACCGTATCATGAAAAACACCTTCATCAACCACTACCGGAAGCAGCACCGGCGTCCGAGTGAGGTGGATTTCGACTCCATCGAGGAAACGCAGGAGTCCCACGTGAGGTCGAGCAGCTCCTGGCCGCAGAACCCCGAACAGACGCTCATCAACTCCATCATCCGGGACGACGTACGCAACGCCTTTCTGCAGCTTCCGCAGGGCTATCGCGAAGCGCTGGCCCTCTCCCTGCTGGGCGGGAAGTCCTACAAGGAGATCGCCGACATGATGGACTGCCCCATCGGGACCATCATGTCCAGGATTCACAGGGCCAGAAAGCTCATGCAGAAGCAGCTCACGACGCACGCCGAGGAAAAGAGCTGGGTGGTGCCGACGGGCGCTGCTGAGCAGGTGGCACAGGGTGCGTGAGCGATCATAAGGTTCAAATCCCCCGGCGCCCCCCGAATCGGGCGTATCAGAAATTAAACGGGCCTTCCCTGGGTTACAGTCTCATGGAGGGCCCGTTTTGTTTCACGGGCAGGATGGGTGCCGACGTGGATTGCATAAGAGTCAGGGCGCTGTTGCCGCTGGTTGTAGCGGACAGGTTACAGGGAAGCAGGCTCCAGGAGGTGCAGGAGCACCTGTCCTTCTGTCTCCCCTGCCGTCGGGTCTACGACGCCCGAAAGCGCCTGCACGGTTCCGTTTCCACCAGCATCTCCGGAACCAAGCCCGCGCCGGGCCAACTCAAAGAGTCCATAAGGACGTGCATGGACTGCATGGACAATCCCGGCAAGCGGGTGTGTCCCAGGATTCGCTTCAAAGTCCGGCTTGTCCCCCCTCCGCCCGGTGATTTAAAATAGCGGCCGCCGGGTACCGGACTGTATATCGAAGGGTGAAGAGAACCGAAGCCTCGTGAGGAGTTGATAGATGATGCGATCCATGACGAAAATCTTCGCCGGCCTTCTCGTGGCTGCGAGTCTGATGGTGCTCGTACCCGTGGCAGCGGGCACGGACGTGGGCGAACCTGCCACCAACTTCACGCTGGAGCAGGTCAACAGCGGCAAGAAGGTCACCCTGTCCGATCTGAAGGGCAAGCCGACGCTGGTCGTCTTCTGGGCGACGTGGTGCCCTCCGTGCCGGCACGAGATTCCGCTCCTGAAGAAACTGGAAAGGGAATACGGTCCCAAGGGCCTTCAGATCGTCGCCCTGGCGCTCAACTACCGTGAAACCAGGGACGTCGTGTCCAAGTTCATCAAGGAAAACAGCCTGCCCTACACCGTTCTGTGGGACGCGGACAACAAGACCGCCGATGCCTACTCGGTCACGGGGATCCCCACGGCTGTTTTGGTAGACGCCAACGGCGTCATCCGCTTCAGGGGACACCAGCTGGACGACCCCGTGTTCATGGGACTTCTGAAGGATTACACCTCGCACAAGAAGTCGTGACGGCGGCTGCGGTGTGACCCGTTCGATTGGCCCGGTCCCTCGTGGACCGGGCTTTTTCGTTACCGTCCCGGGATGGGGAGCCAGCTTCCGTTCACCATCCGGTACATCCTCGGACGTCGTGACGGCCAGGCCACGAGTACGGCGCCGTCCCGGTCGGTCCGCAGCACCAGGGCGCCGATGGCCCGGTAGCGGCTCAGGACGCGGGGAGACGGGTGACCGAACCGGTTGGCCGCACCGACCGAAAAGAAAGCCACACGCGGTGCCGTCGCCCGCACCCAGGGCGCCGTGCTCGATGTGGCCGACCCGTGGTGCGGCACGATTTCCGCGAAGACGGCACCGACCTGCCCCGCGTCGAGGAGCCGGCGCTCGGCCTGGGCCTGGATGTCTCCTGTCACGAGGAAGTCGAGGCCCCGCTGGCGGATGTCGGCCACCAGACAGCGGTCGTTTTCGTCGTCTTCCGGGTTGGCCGCGTCCGGGTGGAGCACCCTGACTGCGAGACGTCCGATCCTCAGGGTCTCGCCGCTCGAGAGCGGGATGAGGCGGGTGCCCCGCGACCGGGCGATGCGGGCGATCGCCGCCGGGAGCCCGGAAGAGGGGGGATCCGTAGCGGGGTAGGCGAGGAACCCGACGTCCAGGTCGCGCAGCAGGTCCGGCGCGGCGCCCGAGTGGTCCGAGTCCCAGTGCGTCAGGACGATGCCGTCCAGCCTGCGCAGGCCGGCGGCGGCGAGAAAGGGCTCGATCACCGTCCTCGCCGAGGACGTGCCCCTCATCACCGGCGTGCCCGCATCGACCAGGATCGTCCGTCCCGCGCGGAAGAAGACCTGGCAGGACGCCTCCCCCACGTCGAGTATGGAGAGGGAAGGATCGGGAATGGGAGGCCGAAAACGGGGCAGAGCCCACCCCCCGACGAGCGCGACGCCGACCAGAACCCACCCGGCCCGTCTGCGCCGGTCCCGGACGGTGAGCACCAGGAGACCGGCGACGAGCAGAGCGACCCATCCGGCGGCAGGGCGCGGGAGGAAGATGGTCCCCCAGCGGACCGATCCCAGCCAGGCGGGAAGAACCATGAAGGCACGGGCCGAGAGGGCCAGGCCCTTGCCCAGCAGTTCGTGCAGGCCCGGGACGAAGGCGAGCCCGAGCATGTAGGGCAGGCCGAGGACCTGGATGGCCATGATGGGCAGGGAGGCAAGGGGCGTTGCCACCCAGCCGAGCGGAGAGATCCTGTGAAAGTCCAGCGCGAGGATGGGCAGCGTCGCGAGCTGGGCCGTGAAGCCGACCCATAAGAGGCGCACGAGGCCTCCCGCCGCGCCCTTCAGCGCCAGGTGCTGTGGCAGGGCATCCCACAGCCCGATGATCCCGAGCGTGGCGGCGAAGGTCAGCTGGAAGCCGGTGTCGAGAATCCAGGAGGGGTTCCAGATCAGGAGCGCGGCGAGCGAGAGGCTCCACGCGTAGAAGGCGCCCTGGGGTCTGGCCAGGAGGCACGCGATCAGAAAGATCCCCGCCATGAAGAGGGCTCTGACCAGCGAGGGGCTCGCCGAGGCGAGCATGCCGTAGACGAGGAGCAGAACGAGGCCCCCGGCGTCCCGCCAGGCGGGCGGGACGCCCGCCAGGTGCGCGACCAGCGCCAGCAGGACCAGAAGAAGCCCCACGTGGAGCCCCGAGAGGGCCACCAGGTGGTAAAGCCCCGAGCGGCTCAGGGCGTCGCGCTGGCCGGCCGTGAGCAGACCCCGTTCGCCGAGCAGGACCGCCAGCAACAGACCCTCCCCGTCACCCGTGTCCGAGCGGAGGCGCTTCTCGAGGGCGTGCCGGTACGCAGCGAATGGATGGGGCAGGCGCGGTGGCTGTACCGTCACGAGGGCCGGGGCCCGGCAACTCGCCGTCAGCACGATGCCCTTGCGGCCCAGGAAGGCCCGCCGGTCGAATTCGCCGGGATTCCGGGGAGGCGGCGGGCGCTTCAGCCGCAGGCTCGCTTCGAGCGCGCCGCCGGCAGGGGGGGCAGACACGGGCAGGTAAGCGCGGACCAGCGCGTCGCATGGGTGCCACGTGCCGTCTGCGTCGAAGGACGTCAGCCTCAGCAGGCTCCGGGAGCCGTCCGGCCAGGGCTCGGAGTCAACGACCCGCCCCCTGACCCAGGCGTAGGCAGGTGCGCCTCCAAGCGCGAGCCTTTCGACCAGCGGGTCTCGCACCCCGGCGGGGGACCTGGGGACTCCCCCCACCGCAAGACCGGCGATGAGCGCGCAGACGGGGAGAATCCACCGCACTCGTCGCCGCCCCATCGCCGCCCCGCCCAGCAGACCCGCGCCCAGACCCAGGCCGAGCGGCACGGAGACCCAAGCCCCCAGTCCCACCCCCGCGGCAAAGGCCGACAGAAGGACGGGTCTGGAGAACCGCACCCTAGCCACGCCCCGTCTCCTCGTGAAACCACGGCTGCGCGGGAGAGGGCGGATCCTGCCGGACTGCCCCATGCGATTCACCAAATAAGAAGGCCTTCCCCCGGGCCGTACGGTCCCTGTCCGGGGAAAGGCCTGTCGTTCGCCGGAAAGCGCTATCCGCTTGGATCAGCCTTGGCCGCCTCCACTCTGCATCTTCTGGAACTTGGCGCGCTGTCCCAGGAGGTACTTGTCGTTGGGCTTTTTCTTGAGGGCCTTGTCGATGGCCGCAATGGCCTCGTTCTTCTTGCCCATCTTGTAGTAGACCTCCGCCAGCGTGTCCAGGATGCCCGGGTCGTCGTGGCTGATCGCCACCGCCTTGCGGGCGGCCTCGGCGGCTTTGTTCAGTTCCAGGCCCTGCTCGGCGCAGTGCCAGGCGTAGTCGTTCAGGAAGCCCGGGTCGTTCTGCCGGTGCGGCAGGGCGGCGTGGTAGAGCCCGAGGTACTCCGCCTCGGCCTGCTTCTTAGCCTGGACGGTCGGGGCGCCCTTGATCATGCCGCGGTAGTACCGGGACAGGGACGAGAACGCCTCGTCCGCCGCGTCGGACTTGGGACCCCCCGCCACTTTCCTGAGGACCTCGACGCCCTTGGGGGCGTCCGTGGTCAGGAGGGCCTCGCCGCGGATGAGGGACAGGGCTGTTTCCAGTTCGGGCTTCTTGCCCTTGTCGGCGCTGCTGGCCTTGTCCACCCAGACCAGGGCGTCCTTGGCGTCGCCCCGGTCGAGGTACTTCTGGGCGATGTCGCGGCGGATGCCGGGGGCCTCGTCGCTGGAGGCGCGGTTCAGGAGGTCGCCCAGGGTGTCCACGCCGTACGTGTACCCGAGGAGCGTCCGCATCCAGTCCGACCTGGTGTCGTACCCGACGATGCGGTCCACCTCTTTGCCGTCGGGGCCGATGACGATCGTGGTGGGGATACCTTTGACGTGATAGGCCTTGGCAAGCGCCTGCGCCTTGGGGTCGTCCACGTTCTGGCGGAGCATGATGTAGTTGCGGGAGAGATCAGTGACCATCTTTGGCGTAAGGACTTCACGGTCCAGTTTTTGGCATGTCCCTCACCAGTTTGCGTAGAACTTCAGGATGAGGTTTTCGTCCTTCGCCTTGGCCGAAGCCTTCGCCTGGTCGAACGTGCCCTTGTACCAGCCCGTACTGGCGGCCATCAAGCCGACCGGCAGGGCCAGCAGAACGACGGCAAGAAATCTCTTCATGGGTCCCTCCTAACGGTGAAGCCCATAGATTTACCACAAACGGCAACTGGAAGCCACTGCTGGAGGGGGAAAGGGGAGGGGGATTTGGGATTTCGGATTTGGGAATTGGGATTTGGAAGACGACAAGAACGAAGCGAGGACGGATTTCTTTCCCAACGGCCAAAGGCTGAGGCCGAAGGGCTAAAGCAAAGACGTCAGCAGACGGGCCTTCGAAGCGCTCCCGTGGTATTGACTGTGGTGGCACCTCTTTGATGCCGTCCCCGCGCAGCCGGAAATCCAGGCTGACAAAGAGCCTTCGGGGATCGCGACCTCAAGGGCGCTCCTGCCAGCCTTGGGGGCCGGCGGTCTGCCGCCGACGGTCAGCGGCCGATGCGCTCTGCGTCGACGGTCGACCATCGACTATCGACTCAACCCTTCACTTCCTGACTTCTTCACTTGATCACTCGATCACTCGATCACTTCCCCCGGCAGGGTGATCACGAAGGCGGCGCCTCCCAGGTCCGACTCGGCGGCCTCGAGTTCGCCTTCGTGCTCCCGGGCGATTTTGCGCGCGATGGCGAGCCCAAGTCCCGTTCCGCCTGGCTTCTGGCTGGTGAATGGTGTGAACAGGTCGCGCCGGATCTCCTCGTCGAGGCCGGGGCCGTTGTCCTCCACCGTAATGACGACAACCTTTTTGTCCCTGCGCCCCGTGAGCCGGACCCGCCCCGTGCCGGTCCCGGACTCCCCCATGGACTCCACGGCGTTGCGGACCAGGTTGCGGATGGCTCGTCCCAGCGTCTCCCAGTCCGCCCGGACGGTCAGGTCCACGGGGCAGTCCACCTCGATCGCCCCGCCTTCCCAGCCGTGGCCGGCCGTTTCCCCCTCCTCCCTCAGGAGGTCGGCCAGCCGGAAATTCTCCCGGACCACCGGAAGAGGCCGTGAGAAAAAGAGGAGGTTGTTCACCACCTGTTCGAGCCGCTGGGCTTCTTCGCGCAGGCCCGTGAAGTGGCGCTCGCCGGCCAGCCTGGGCGCGTCCTGTTCCAGGAGCCTGAGGTGCGCGGAGATGGTGCTGAGGCTGTTCCGGACTTCGTGGGCAACGCCCGCAGCGACCTCGCCCAGCCGGGTCAGCGCATCGCGCTCGCTGAGGGTCCTGTGCATCGAATAGACCTCCGTCTGGTCGCGAAGAATGAGGAGGTATCCCCTGAACTGGTGGAGCAGGTTGTAGAGCGGAAGGCCGATCACCTGCAGCAGCAATCCCGGTGCGCCCGGCACCTCCTCCTTGAGGGCGAGCGCCCTGGTCCGTTTGACCTCCCTCAGGGCGTCGAGGACCTCGGGCCGGGAGCCCAGGAGCGCCGAGCCCGTGTCGCCAAGCCGGGGCACCTCCGTAAGGCCCAGAAGGCTGCGCGCGGCGGCGTTGACCCCCGCCAGCCGGTCCTCGTCGTCGAAGCGGAGGTATCCGGCTTCCAGGTTCGTGCACAGGGCCTCGGCCATCCCCTCCACGTCCTCCGCGCGCTGCCTCTCCCGCCGGTGGGCGGCCTCGAGCTCTCCCGTTCTCTGGCGAAGCTCCGCGAGGGTCTTCTGGAAGAGTGCCACGAGCTGCTGCGTGGAGTCGCCTCCCCGATCCCGGGGAACGAATTCGCCGGCCTCGACCAGGACGCGTTCGACCCCCTGGCGCGAGCGCAAGAACTTGAGACCGAGCCAGAAGGCGAATGTCAGCAGGGCCAGACCGGCGGCCGAGACCATGGCGGCGGCCAGGGCGTAGTGTGCCTGTATGCCGGCGTACGACGGCGCGCTAAAGACGATCACGAGCCGCCGTCCGTCCTCGAAGGACCGCGTGTAGACGAGGCGCCCTCCGCGCTGGGAGAGGGTGTCGCCCCCTGAGGGCGGGACGTCGGAGTCCGGGGGGGCTGCGAAGGCCGGCGCCGACCAGAGGATGCGATCCCCCAGGACGATCGCGGCCTGGTTCGCCCGCACGGCGGCCTTGGGCGCCTCGCGTCCGCCGAAGAGGACCTCCCCCAGGTCTTCCCCCCTTCGGGGGATGGGCCTGTTCTCCAGACGAAGCGCCGCCGCGCGGCCCTCGGTCAGTGCCGCCTTGCGCACGCTGTTCCTCTGGGCACCCACGTACCGGGCCAGGGCCGAAAGGCTCCACACCGCCGTCAGGAGGAGCAGGGCGCACAGGGCGATCAGAGCCAGAGTCAGGGCCCTCTTGAAGCGGGGACGGGTGCCGCTCATGGAGCGACCTTGAAAAAGAGACCGGCGTACCACTTCCACAGGGCGGGGCCCCAGAAGAGCGCCGCGAGGGCGGCCGCGCAGAGGAATGTCCCGAAGGGCAGCGGCGTCCGGCGTCCCTTGCCCGAGGCGAGCAGGTAGGTGCCGCCGATGAGCGTGCCGAGCACGGCTCCGCCCAGAAGCGTCAACAGCATGCCCTGCCAGCCGAGAAAGGCGCCGACCATGGCCAGGAGCTTCACGTCGCCCCATCCCATGGCCTCTATGCCGAAGAGGGCGTAGGCTCCGATCACGGCGGCCGGCAGGGCCGCACCGGCGGCGGCACCGATCAGTGACCCCGTGGGCGTCGTCCACGACACGAAGGGCGAGAGCACCAGCCCCGCCAGAATACCCGGGTACGTCAGCTTGTCGGGGAGGATCTGGTGCTCGAGGTCGATCAGCCCCAGGGGCAGGCAGAACAGGGAGAAGAGGCACCCGGCCGCCGCGTCGGGGCTCAGCCCCCAGGCGAGAACGCACAGGACGAAAAGCCCCCCCGTGGCGGCTTCCACCAGCGGGTACCGCGGACTGATGGGGGCCGAGCAGTTTGCGCAGCGCCCGCGGAGCAACACCCACGACAGGACTGGGACGTTGAGGTACCAGGGGATAGCCCTCCCGCAGCTCGGGCAGTGGGATCCTGGATAGACGATGGACTCCCGGCGGGGCAGACGGTATATCAGGACGTTTGCGAAGGACCCCGCCACCAGGCCGGCGGCCGCGGCGAAGACCAGGAACACGACTACCATTCGGCGTACTTTCCCTTGAACTTGTAGGGCGTGACGCTCCAGACGCGGCCCGTCTCGGGGTCGTAGGCGTAGGAATGGCCGGCGGGGTCCCGGGGCAGCCGGTCCACGAACCCGGCGCCCACCAGGTCGGTGAGGCGCGCCGGGAACTCTCCCTTCGCGCGTTTGTAGGCCGAGATGGCGTTCTGCAGTTCGCGGAGGTCGATCTTGATGGTAAGGTCCCAGATGTTCCTGTTCGCCGCCATGACATAGAACCGGGCCTGGTCTGTGTTCTCATTTTCGTGGGCCTTCTTGAGGTTCTCCCAGTATCTCAGGGAAATCCTGTAGTCTCCGCGGTACTTGTAGGCGTTGGCGACGAGATCTTTGAGCACCGGGTTGTCGGGGTTCCGCTTGAGCGCGGTAGTGAAGAATTTCAGCGCCATGGGGTAATCCTTCGCCTGGAAGAAAGCGTAGGTCCCGGCGTCCCAGGCTATGAGCCAGTTCTTCGGGTTCTTCGCCAGCCCCTTGTCGGCCAGCTTGTAGATGAGGTCCCAGCGCTTGTCGATGGAGAGGAAGAGGTCGCCGAAGATGTAGGCCTCGTAGAACCGCGGGTCCAGGTCCGTGATCACGTCGTAGGTATGGTACAGGTACTCGTCCCTCACCGAACTGCCGTACCGGTCGAAGTACTGCACCGACCAGATGAAGATGAGGTCGGCCCAGAAGTCCTCCTGCCCGAGGCTCACCAGCTTCATGTACCCGCTGGAGGGGATGTAGTAGGACCTGAACTCGGTGGGGTAGGTCTGGTAGATCGCCGCCATGCCCTGATGGAGCGGGACGACCGCCGCCATGAGCAGGACGATGATCAGGATGCCGGCCAGCGTCTTCACGGCTACACCAGGTCGCGGCGCTTGAAGGCCAGGCCCGCAGCCAGGAGCAGGATGGTCACCATGAGGCCCGTGTACGCCACGGCGCGCCACGTGAAGCCCGCCGCCACGGGTATGTTGTAGGCGACGAGATTGTTGACGTTGAGCATGTTCAGGTCGGGAAGGATGTGGTAGATCACGAGGACGGTCTTGCGGCCCCATTCCGACGTGATGCTGGGCAGCAGGAGACTGGGCAGGGCCGAACTGGTGTGCCCGATGAGGTAGAACGCCACCGTGCACAGGGCGCTCACGACGGGTGACGTGACGGAGGAGAAGAAGAGCGCGACGGCCGTCAGGATCATCAGCTCCAGGTAGATGAAGAAGGCGGCCTCGAAGATGCGCGGCGTGAAGCCGCCCACGAACGCGAGGACGGCGGACAGAACCAGCATCATGGCGGCCAGGTTCACCAGAAGCACGGCCATGAGCCCGAGGCATCGGCCGATCAAGAAGTGGCTCCTCGGCAGGGGCTTGGACAGGATGTTGTAGATGGTCTTCTTCTCGATTTCCCGGTAGACGAGCCCGATCCCCACGAAGATGGCCGTCATGGCCGAGAAGTAGGAGACCGTTGAAAGCCCGACGTCCAGGACGACCTTCCGGATGGTGCCCACCGCAAGGAAGCCCAGCACGTAGGAGAAGAGGAGCAGGCAGATGGCGAAGGCCAGAAGGATGTAAAAGATCCGGCTGCGGACCGCCTCCTTGAAGGTGTTCTTGCCGATCGCGTAGACCTGGGCGGTCATGAGCACGGGGTTGGTCACGACGCGGCCTCCCCCGGCAGCTGGGCCATGAACAGGTCCTCCAGGGAGGACTTGTGGGGCACTACGCCGCGAACGCGGGCCTTCGCTTCGCGCGCCGCGTCCAGCACCTTCTCCAGCGTCTTCTCGTCATCCACTCGCAACAGGATCTGGGTCTCCTGCCGGGTGAGGACCGTGCACCCGGCAGGCGGCTCGAAGCCCGGCCCGACCTTCAGGGTCACGTCCCAGAAGCTGATCTCCGAGCCGAGCAGCCTGTCCAGCGGCCCCTCTTTGACGACCTGTCCCTGCATCAGTATGGCCACCTCGTCGCAGATCGACTCGGCGTCCGAAAGGATGTGGGAGGAGAAGAAGACGGTCTTGCCCCGGGTCTTGAGGTCCAGGATCAGGTCGCGCATCTCCCGCCGGCCCACGGGGTCCAGCCCGCTGACCGGCTCGTCGAGGATGACCAGTTCGGGATCGTTGATGAGTGCCTGGGCCAGCCCGATGCGCTGCAGCATGCCCTTGCTGTACTTCCTCAGCTGGACCGAGCCCTTGTCCTCGAGGCCCACCGACTCCAGCAGCTCCACCGAACGGTCGGCCAGGGTGGATCTGGGTATGCCGAAGAGCCGGCCCAGGAAAGCCAGCAACTCCGCCCCCGTCAGGTAGTCGTAGAAGTAGGGTGTTTCGGGCAGGAAGCCGATCCTCCGCCGCATGGCGGGGTTGACGCCCTTCCGGCCCAGGATGGTGATCTCGCCGCCGTCGGGAAAGAGCAGGCCCGTGAGTATCTTCAGCGTCGTGGTCTTGCCCGCCCCGTTGGGCCCCAGAAAACCGTAGATGACGCCCTTGGGAACCGTGAGGCTGACGCCGCGGAGGACATGGTGGGTGGAAAGGGAAAGGTGGCCGTGAAAGGATTTCTGAAGGTCCCGGATCCGAACCGCTTCGTCCATAGGCCTCACTCTTGACCCCTATACCATAACCGTAAGGCGCGTTCCGGGCAAGAGGAGCCTATGAATCTGTGAATTGGGATTTGGGATTTCGGATTTGGAAGAACGGCGGGGGACGGGCCTTCCAAGACTATGGTGAACAGGGAGGATGGGAGGGAGGGATGCGAATTGGGATTTGGAAGCAGCCGGGGACGAGCCTTCGAAGGCCGGCCTGCGGCTAAACGCTGAACACTAAACACTAAACACTAAACACTAGACACTCGATCTCACCGCAGCCGTGCCCTGTTTCCGGACAAGCTCCGAAGTTGGCGGGCGGGCTGCGAAGGTTCCCCGCCTGCCGCAGTAAAATCCGCAATCCCAAATCCCAATTCCCAAATCAGAAGGGTTCCCTGATTGCCTCCAGGGCGCGGTCGAGGTCACCGTCGTCCACGTCGTGGTGGGTCACGAAGCGGATGGTGTCCTGCGAGATCACGTGGCAGAGCACGCCCCGCTGCTTCAGCGCCTCGCCCACCCTGGGAGCCGTGAGAGGCGGGAGCACCTTCATCATGACGATGTTGGTCTGCCTGTGCTCCAGATCGACCTCGAAGCACTCCATGCCGGCC
>JBJKRE010000201.1:0-5150 GCA_046704825.1 Acidobacteriota bacterium | reverse complement strand
CGCCCCTCCACCTTCACCAGCTTGAAGGGCAGTGCATTTCCCTGGAGCCCCAGCCCCGCCTCAGTCGAGTGGCCGGGAATCGCCAGCGCGTACAGGACACCGTTCTGCAGGCCGTCCTTTTCGAGGGAACTGCGGCCCGAGGGGTCCTTCCGGCCCACGTAGACGAAGAGGTGGTCGCCGGGGCCGTCCGACCCGTCGTCTCCCATGAGCACCACCGTCGCCTTCCCCGTGCCCGAGAGAACGAGGTGGCAAGCCTTGGCGAACCGTCCCAGCCCGGGCAGTTCGTAGGCGTCGCGCTCGATGACCGCCCAGGACGCGCCGCCGGGCTTGCCCTGCAGGGTGTCGCCGCCCTCCGTATCCTCACCCGTCAAGAAGATGCGGCGGTCCAACCCCTCGCCCGGCCCCGCCATGAAGCCTCCCGCCAGGTGCGAGAATTCCCCCTTCCGGACCCGTTCGTAGCGGCCGTTCCCGGGCTCGTAGACCTTCCTGACGGCGTCCCTCCCGTGCTCCACGACCAACAGGAGCCCCGTACTGTCCCAGTACGGACGCACGTCCCACACCGAAACGAAGGCCCCGCGTGCGCCCTGGTCGTGCCGGGCGCCCTGGTCCTGCGCAAACTCGTGGGCCACGTAGAGGTCGAAGTGTTTGTTCGCCGTGGGGATCATCCCCATGCCGTCGGGCAGGCCGGCCATCCTGTAACCCTTGACCGAATCCCCCACGGTGAGAAAGGGCTCCACATCGTCCACCTGCAGCGAGACGGGGATGAGTATGGACTTGTCCTGAGCCCTCGCGGGAAGGGCCGTACCGGCCAGGAGAAACAGGCCGAGCGCGGCCGCCGTCCCGATGGTCCTTGCTCTCATAGATGCCTCCGCATGTCGCCGTTCGGCCGGCACCCCGGGACCCCGCCCGGACCGCCGGCCGTCGTTCCATCGATTCGAAGGGGTATCATACCCTCCGAACCGCGGGAGTGCCAGGGTCGGGGGGGCGACCGCCGATGGTCGACCGCAGACCGCGGACCGCCGCGCGCCTTTGGCGCGGTGGCAGGGTCGAGGGCGAAGCTTCGACGGCCCCCCGCCTGCCGTAATTAAATCCGAAATCCCAAATCCCAATTCCCAATTCCACCACCCTCCTGCTATCCTGTCGGCTCGGGAGGTCACGCTTTGGGTCAGATTCGCGTCCTTTCGGACACGCTCGTCAACAAGATCGCCGCCGGCGAGGTGGTGGAGCGGCCGGCGTCCGTGGTGAAGGAACTGCTTGAGAACGCCCTCGACGCGGGCGCCTCCCGCATCGGCGTCGAGCTGACGGACGGCGGGCGGGCGGGCATCGTGGTGGAGGACGACGGTGCCGGGATGGACGCCGACGACCTCCTCCTGGCGCTCGAGCGGCACGCCACTAGCAAACTGGGCCGGGACGACGACCTCTTCGCCATCGCCACGCTCGGCTTCCGCGGCGAGGCCCTGCCGTCCATAGGCTCGGTCAGCCGCCTGTCCATCGCGAGCCGTCCGGCCGGCGAGACCGAGGGGGCCTTCGTCTCGGTGGAGGGCGGCCGCTTTTTGGACAACGGGCCGTGCGGTCTGTTCCAGGGTACCCGGGTGGAGGTGAAGGACCTATTCTTCAACGTGCCCGCCAGGCGCAAGTTCCTTCGGGCGCCCGCCACCGAACTGACCCACGTGATCACCCTCATGGAACACTACGCTCTCGCCCGGCCCGACGTGGCCTTCACGCTCTCGAACAACCACCGCGGCGTGCTGAACGTGCCGCCGTCGCGGGACCGGACCGAGCGGTTCTTCGAGCTCTTCCCCGACCTGCCCCGCGAGGACTTCTTCGACGTGCACCGGGAAAGCGGAGCCTTCACCGTTCGCGGCCTGGCCGGAAAGCCGGACCGCAACTTCGGGCGCCCGCGCTACCAGTTCACGCTGGTCAACGGCCGCTTCATCCGCGACCGCCTGATCCAGCACGCCGTGATGCAGGCCTACGAGAACACGCACCCGAGAGGCCGCTATCCCGTGGTGCTCCTGGCGCTGACCGTGCCCTTCGACAAGGTGGACGTCAACGTGCACCCCACCAAGCGGGAGGTTCGGTTCACCGACGGACGGTCGGTGCACGAGGGTCTCGCGGCCGCCATCCGGAGGGCCATCGCTCCGGGGCAGGAGGATCGTGAACCGCTCAATCCGCCCGGCGAGGGAGCCATGTGGATGCCGTCCCCGGGGCCCGCCGTGCGCGAGTTCCCTGCGCCCGGTGTCATTTCGCAGGCCTCGTCGCTCCGGCCCTTCGGACATCCGACGCCTTCCCAGGCGACCTTCCAGCAGGCGCTCGGCGCTGCCGGCGCGGGGGCTTCGCCTCTGAAGGCGCTGGGCCAGTGGCGGTCTTCCTTCATCCTCTGCGACTCGCCCGAGGGGCTGGCCATCGTCGATCAGCACGTGGCCCACGAGAGGCTGCGCTTCGAGCAGTTCAGGCGCTTCATCGAGTCCCCCGGGCCGCGCCAGGCCTTCCTCACGCCCCACCCCTACCGGCTGCCGCGAGAGGTGGCGCACCGCGAGGAGGAGATGGCGCAGATCCTCTGCGAACAGGGCTTCGAGGCGGACCCCATGGGCCAGGGCACGGTGGCGGTGCGTTCCGCACCGGCCTTCCTGACCCAGTCGGAGACGGACCGGCTCCTGAAGGACTTCTTCGAGTCCGCCGGGGAGGTCCTCAAAACGCCGAGGGACCGGTGGCGGGAGGTGCTCGTCATGCGCTCCTGCCGCGGGTCGGTCATGCTCCACGACCCCCTGCCCATCGAAAAGATGCAGTACCTCCTGGACAGCCTCTTCGCCCTGGGCGCCCCCTTGACCTGCCCGCACGGACGGCCTATCGTCTTTACGCTCGGGGAGTCGGAGATCCTCTCCCGGTTCGACAGGTAGCGGACGTGCTCCGGACTCGCCCGGAAAGGAAGTTTCGCCCCGCTGTTTCGTTTTAACATGAGGAACCCGGCCAGGTTCCGACCCGGAATGAACCCCGCGGCCGAGAAGGTCTGAAACGGACCGGTCGCTCGAAGCCCCGACAATGACCATGGAGAGCCTTTGAAAATGATAAAGAATACATGGGTACGATCGGCCTTGCTCATAACGGCCGTCCTGGCGCTCGCGGCCTGCTCGCGCAACGAATATTCCATGAAGGGCCCCGCGCCGCCCGCGCCGAAGGACGCGCCGCCGGCCCAGCGGATCGAGAAGCAGCCCGGAACGGGCATGAACGCCATGCCTCCGCCACCCGCCGGCAGCCAGCAGGACCAGAATCTGGGCCAGTCGCAGGCCGCGGCCTCGGCCTCCGAGAGCGCCGTGGTGACCGGCACCGTCAAGCTTCCGCCCTCGCTGGCCGCCGATTTCAAACCGGGCGAGACGCTGTTCGTCATCGCGCGCAAGCCCGGCGAGACGGGGGCGCCCGTCGCGGCCAAGAAGCTCGTCGTCAACGCCTTCCCCGTGGAGTTCACCCTGGGACAGGCCGACTCGATGATGGGTTCTGCCCTGCCCGACAAGCTGGAGATCCTCGTAAAGCTGGACAAGGACGGCAACCTGGCCACCAACGACCCCCAGGACATGATGGGCGGCCCGACCGCGGCGACGCTCGGCGGGTCGGTGACGATCACCCTGCGCAAGGGGAGCAAGTGATGCCCGACGGCCACCCGGAATTCGGACGTCTCGTGGAGATCATGGCCAGGCTCAGGGCCCCGGGCGGATGCCCCTGGGACAGGGCCCAGAGCCGTGAGGACCTCAAGCCCTACCTGGTCGAGGAGACCTACGAGGTCCTGGACGCCATCGACGCGCAGGATCCCTGCAAGCTCCGCGAGGAGCTGGGCGACCTGCTTCTGCAGGTGGTCTTCCACGCGCAGATCGCCCAGGAGGAGGGCGCGTTCGCCATCGAGGACGTGTGCCGCGCCATCAACGAAAAGCTCGTGCGCCGGCACCCGCACGTCTTCGGCGACGTGAAGGCCGACACGGCCGACGAGGTCCTCCAGAACTGGGAGGCCATCAAGAAGGACGAAAAGGGCGGCGACGCCAGCGTCTTCGCCGGCGTGCCGAAGGTTCTCCCGGCCCTCCTGAAAGCCTACCGGCTGCAGCAGAAGGCCGCCAGCGTGGGGTTCGACTGGGAGAACCGCGAGCAGGTCGTGAACAAGGTCAACGAGGAGTGGGCCGAACTGAAAGAGGCCGTCCGCGAGAACAACAAGGCGCACGTCCGCGAGGAGTTCGGCGACTACCTGTTCGCACTCGTCAACCTCAGCCGGTTCCTCGACCTGGACCCCGAAGACGCGCTCCAGCAGGCCGACGCGAAGTTCGTCCGGCGCTTCCAGGCCATCGAGCGCGAAGTCGCCGCCCAGGAACGCGACCTGCACGGCATGACCCTCGACGAGATGGACGAACTCTGGGAGGCCGTCAAGCAGCAGGAGCGCGAGGCCGCCTCGGGCATCCAGGCGCTCCCTTTCGAAGAAGGGGCGGGGTGATTGGGGATTTGGGATTGAAAGGCGGAAGTGAATGCGGAGGACATTTTTATCCAAGGGCTAAGGCCGAGGGGCTGAAGGGGAAGCGGTAGACGGAAGGCCTGCGAGGGAGGCGCCGAAAACCGCCGGTTCCGTTAAGGACCCTTCACTTCTTAACTTCTTAACTCCTTGACTTCTTCGCACCTCAACCGCGCCGAGAGGCGCACTGATAACTGGATCACTTCCTCACAGGGATACGGACGTGCGATGAAATACCTGATCAAGACCTGGGGCTGCCAGATGAACGTGCTCGACAGCGACAAGATGAGCGGCATCCTTCAGGGCATCGGCTACGAGCCCACGGACGACGAGCACGAGGCCGACGTCATCCTGCTCAACACGTGCTCCGTCCGCGAAGGTCCCGAGAACAAGGTCTTCACCGAACTGGGCCGCCTCAGGCCCCTCAAGAAGGACAGGCGGGTCATCCTCGGCCTCGTGGGCTGCGTGGCCCAGCAGGAGAAGGCGGCCGTCTTCAAGCGGGCGCCCTACGTGGACCTCGTGATGGGCCCCAGGGCTGTACGCAACCTGCCCGAACTGCTGGCCCAGGCGCGGCGACAGCACGCCATCGATACGGAGTTCCACGACGACTCCATCCTCTTCCCGGACCGTGTCATCGCCCGCTCCAGCGCAACCAAGGCCT
>JBJKRE010000200.1:0-13288 GCA_046704825.1 Acidobacteriota bacterium | reverse complement strand
GCCACGGGCAGATCGCCCCACCTGGACTTGACGGGGGTGATCATCCTGTACCGGATGGCGACCTTGGCCTTCACGACGGGCTTTCCCTTCTTCTGGATGAAGGCGACCATGTGGTGGTTCGGCCGGGGAGAATAGGAGAGGGGAACGGCCTCGGCCCCCCCGTCCCACGCCATCGCGGCGTTCGGTCCGGTGAAGGTTTCGGCGGGGAGTATCTTGAGCGTGACGGTGTAGGGGCCGGTGGTCTGGCTCTTGACGATCGGCGCGCCGGCGCGGACGGCGACCGTGCACGCACCGGTGAGGAAGAACAAGGCAAGTATGGTCCTTGCAAAAATCCGCATTGAACACCTCCTGCTTCTCTACAGTAACACGGCAGGGTTCGGGTTATGCCTTGGAGGCGGAAACGGAGAGCACCACCGTCATGGCCATGGAGAGCCGGCTCGCCGGGGCCTCCTGGAAACGTCCCGGAACAATCAGGTGTGCTGCCACGTCCTGGACCGGAGACACCTCGCCTCCCTTGCGCCGCATCCGGATGGCAGACCTGCTTCGCGGCCATGTGTAATTGGGTAACAGTCCGCTTCCTGATTATGACACTTGACATACTCCCTTACTCACGAATAGAATCAAATCTAGACTGTATCGTCATAATGGGGAGCGGTGACGCGCCTTGGCGTGCTCGCCGCATCACAGGCCCCCTCCAGTTGTGAACGCACTCCAGGAGGTCTGTCATAGGAAGGGGGAACCAATGAATCGCATCATCCGTGTCATTTCAGGAGTGGTTTTGTCCGCCGCCGTCCTGGTGCCGGCGCTGGCGCGTGCACCGCTGACCTTCCGGGAGAGGGTGCAGGCGGAGACGGCGATACAGCGGGTCTACTACAGCCACCGCCTCTGGCCGAAGGCCAACGAGGCGCCCAAGCCCGCCTTCGAGGACGCCGTGCCGGAAAGCCTGATCGAGGCGAAGGTGACGGACTATCTCAAGAAATCGGCGGCCCTCGCGGCGCTGTGGAAGCACCCCATCACGCCGAACCAGCTTCAGGCGGAGATGGACCGCATGGAGAAGGGCAGCAAGGATCCGGCCCTTCTCGCGGAGCTGTTCTCGGCGCTCGGCAACGACCCGTACGTCATCGCCGAGTGCCTGGCGAGGCCGGCGCTTGCGGACCGCGAGATCCGCAGCTGGTACGCCTACGACGCGCGCTACCAGGCGAAGACGAAGAAACGGGCGGAGGCCGCCCTGCGCGATGCGAGGCTGTACGGCTTCGACGCCGTCATCGACGGAACCGAGTCGTACCTGCGCTACATCGCGGGGCCGGATGTGCAACAGAAGTGCACGGCTGCTGAAGACGGAGGCGGTGGTCCCGTGCCGGTGGCCGTGTCCGTGGATGAACTGAAACGGCTCAAGCGCACGATGCCGTCGGAAGGCGCCATCTCGGGCCTGAGCGAAACCGCGTATGCCTATGCCTTCTACCGGACGGTGAAGGCGACGGACGGAAGCCTAGAGATCGAGGCCCGCGTCTTCCAGAAGAAGTCGTTCAACGTCTGGTGGAACGAGGAAAAGGCGTCTCTGATGGCGGATATCCCCCTCCTCGACCATCCGTATCACTTCGCGAAGATTCACGCGCAAGCCGCCGCCGGGTCCACCTGTCTGGGAAAATGGGAAGCGACGTCCATGGGCGCCATTCCCTCCGCCCGAATAGGGCATACCGCCGTCTGGACCGGCGCGGAGATGATCGTGTGGGGCGGCAACGGCAACTCAGGCGGCAGGTACTTTCCAGCCACGGATACGTGGGAGGCCACTTCGACGGGTAGCCTTTGCCCTTCGGGACGGCAGAACCATACGGCGGTCTGGACGGGCAGCGAGATGATCGTCTGGGGGGGAGACGATTTTGCCGGCAATGCTCTTTCGGACGGCGGCCGCTACAATCCCACTACAAATACGTGGGCGCCGATGTCACAGGGCCCCTCGTGTCCCGCAGCGCGCTACGGGCACGAGGCCGTGTGGACGGGTACCGAGATGATCGTCTGGGGGGGACAATACCGTAGCGGGGCCGGTCGCGTCCAGGTTAATACGGGCGGGCTATACGATCCGGTGACCGATTCGTGGACCTCGATGTCGACAGGTGCCGGCTGCCCTGCCGGCCGCATCGATTTCACGGCGGTGTGGACCGGGAGCGAAATGATCGTCTGGGGCGGATACTCGAATACATCTATGGGCTATGCGTCAGGTGGCCGGTATGATCCAACCACCGACACGTGGCAGCCGACGTCCGAAGGAGGGTCCTGTCCCGCGGGCCGTTACCGGCATACTGCAGTCTGGACGGGCACGGAGATGATCGTCTGGGGCGGCGTCGTCTATCCCGGTGAGGTAACGAACACGGGTGGCCGCTACAATCCCGTGACGGATACATGGATCGCCAGCTCTACAGCGGGATCGTGCCCGAATCCTCGCGAGCAGCACACCGCCATGTGGACGGGAAGCCGCATGATCGTCTGGGGCGGAAATGACGTAAGCGGAGGCAGCGTTATCCATTTCAATACAGGGGGGCAATTCGATCCGGTTTCCGACACGTGGACACCGACGTCCACGGGGGGGGACTGCCCGACTGTACGCTCTCTCCAAACCGTGGTCTGGACCGGCACGGAGATGATCGTCTGGGGGGGCATAAACAATAGTGGCGGCTTGAATTCAGGCGGGCGCTACAATCCCCTAACCGACACGTGGGTCAGCACGTCGACGGGGAGCGGTGTGCCGAACGCACGCTATCGCCATACGGGCGTCTGGACTGGGACGCAGATGATTGTCTGGGGAGGGTGGGTCCCAGCCGAGTTTGGCCCTTCAAACACGGGAAGTCGCTATACGCCGGCCACCGATTCCTGGTCCGCCACCTCAACGGCGCCGGACTGCCCCTCGGGACGGTGGACTCACACCGCCGTCTGGACGGGGACAAGGATGATTGTCTGGGGCGGACTGTCGCCTGCGCACAGCGCCCTGAACACGGGGGGACTCTACGACCCCTTGAGCGACACCTGGCAGGCGACATCGACGGTCGCCAACGTCCCCGCGGTCCGGTACGGCCACACGGCCGTATGGACCGGATTCGAGATGATCGTTTGGGGAGGGCAGACCTCAGGCGGCTCCGGGTATTTGAATTCGGGCGGCTGCTACGATCCGCTGACGGACAGCTGGCGGTCTACCTCGACGACGGCCCCATGCCCGGCAGAGCGAAGCTTCTTGACCGCCGTATGGACGGGCACGGAGATGATCGTGTGGGGAGGATTCAATTCCGGCGGCTATCTGAATTCGGGCGGGCGCTACGATCCCGCCGCGGACACTTGGGCGGCCACCTCGACCGGTGTGAACTGCCCGACGGGCCGAGAGTACCCCGCAGCCGTCTGGACAGGCACGGTGATGGTCGTCTGGGGCGGTCTCGGCAACACCTTCGACCCCGACGGGCAATACAAAAACACGGGCGGTCGTTACAACCCGGTGTCCGACACGTGGCTCCCCACGAGCACCGCATGGCCATGCCCAACCGGCCGTATCTCGATGCCCGGGGTCTGGACGGGCAGCGAGATGATCATCTGGAGCGGATACGACTGGTCTGGCGGAGGCAACGAGGACGCCACCGGCGGACGCTACGATCCCGTGACGGACACATGGCGCCCGACGGCAATAGCTGGTAACTGCCCCAGCCGCCGCTTTGACTTTGCATCCGTCTGGACCGGCTCACAGATGATCGTGTGGGGGGGAAGTGCCAGCGAAGCCGGAATTCCTGGCGACGGCGGTATCTACACGGTGACGGGCCCGGCGGAGGCGCCGCCCTCGGGGATCGCGACCCCCGCGGCGACGGACACGGACCCGTGCGCGCTGGGCGTGGAACTGCAGTGGCAGATGGACGCCGGAAACTGGTCGGACGGGGGGAGCGGCGAGTACCGCTACTACCAGGTCTACCGCAACGGCTCGCCCCTGGCATCGGGGGGATGTGGCGGGTCTTTCCCCTACGGCAGCACGGGCTGCTCCGACACCGCCACGACCGCCAACACGACCTACTACTACCAGGTGAAGTACGTGAACGCGTGTGGCGAGGCCACGCTGTCGCCCGCGACTGTTCTGACGGACGACGTTCTTCCCGTGCCCTCTTCGGTGTACGGCCCGTTCCCGTCCTACGGCGCGACGGAGGTGTCGCTGACGCCCAGCCTGTCGTGGGCGGCGTCGACGGGGGCCACGTCCTACGACGTGTACTTCGGGACCTCGCCGTCCCCGCCGCTGGTGACGGCGACGGCGGGCACGAGCTACACCCCGGGCGTGCTGGACGTCAATACCGTCTACTACTGGCGGATCGTGCCCTCCAACGTGTGCCACGAGGGGAGCACCTCGCCGACGTGGAGCTTCACGACGGAATGTCCCTCGCCGACTGCGGCCGTGGACCCCGTGCCGGCCAACGGCCTGCCGACCGCGCCCGTAACCTCGACGCTGGCGTGGTCTGCGGTGGAAGGCGCGGGCACGTACGACGTCTACTTCGGGACGGCCTCCAGCCCGCCGATGGCGGGCACGGTGACCGCTCCGGGCTTCAATCCCGGCACGCTCGCGCCGGACACGACGTACTACTGGAAGGTGGTTCCCAGGAACATCTGCGGGACGGCGACGGGCTGCCTGGTGTGGTCCTTCCACACCTGTCCGCTGACGCCTCCGGCGGCCTCGCCGGTTCCTGAGGACGGCGGCAGCTCGACCCTGCTGAGATCCGTTCTTTCATGGGGGGCCGTGGCAAGCGCGGTGTCGTACGACGTCTACTTCGGTACGGCGGCCAACCCGCCCATGGCGGGGACGGTGACCACGCCGAGTTTCACCCCCGGGGTGCTGACGCCTTCGACGACGTACTACTGGAAGGTGGTGCCCAAGAGCACGTGCGGACCCGCCGAGAACGTCCCCACGTGGTCCTTCACGACGTGCTCGTTGCCGGCGGCGGCCGGTGCGCCGAGCCCCGGCGACGGGTCGACGGGCGTCCTCACCGGCTCCACGCTGACGTGGACGCACGTGGAAGCGGCGCAGTCCTACGAGGTCTACTTCGGCACGTCCCCCGATCCGCAGAAGGCGGGGACGGTGACGGCGGCCGCCTTCTCTCCGGGCACGCTCGCCCACGGGACGACGTACTACTGGAAGGTCGTGCCGGTCAGCACCTGCGGGGCTGCTGAGAACGTGCCCACCTGGTCCTTTACCACGTGCTCGCTTCCGGCTGCGGCCTCCGGGCCGAACCCGGGGGACGGGAGTGTCGGCATTATGATCGGCTCCCAGCTCACCTGGAGCGCCGTGGAAGGCGCGACGTCGTACGACGTCTACCTGGGCACGACGGCCGAGCCGTCCCTGGTCGGATCGGTGAGTGTCCCGGCGTATTCACCGGGCCAGCTGGCCCCGGAGACGACCTACTACTGGAAGGTCGTACCCAAGAGCGCCTGCGGGAGCGCCGAGGCTGCCCTCACCTGGAGCTTCACCACGTGCACCCTGCCGCCGCCGACAGCCAATCCCTCGCCCGCAGACGGCCTCACGACGGCCTCCATGCGGCCGGTGCTGACGTGGAGCCCCGTGATCGGCGTGGAGAATTACGACGTCTACCTGGGCACGAGCAGCGACCCGCCGCTGGTAGCCACGGTGCAGGGCGCGTCGTACTCGCCGGGGGCGCTCGACGGCAGCACGACCTACTACTGGCGCATCGTGCCGAGGACGGCGTGCGGCCCGGCCGCCGGTGTACCGACGTGGAGCTTCGAGACGGTGCCGGCGCCCGTCATCAGTTACGTGACCAAGGCGGGGAGCCCGTTCAGGCTGAAGATCATCGGCAGCGGCTTCGAGAGTGGTGCCATCGTCAAGATCGACGGGCAACCGGTACCTCAAACGAAGTACAAGAACGCGTCCAAGCTCGTGGCTAAGAAGGGACACGCCTTGAAGGACATGGTGCCCCAGGGCACCAGCGTGTGCATCACCGTCGAGAACCCCGACGGCGGGTTCTGCAACTGCTACACGTACGCCCGATAATTTACCGGCCGGAAGCAAAACTGGATAGAAAAAGCCGCCGCCCATTCGGGCGGCGGCTTTTTAGCCGGTGCGTCGGTGCGGTTCTGAAACCGCCGACTCCTGTTCCAGACGCAGCTTACTGTTTTTTCTTCTTCCCGTTGCCGTTGCTGTTGACGAACCGAATGGTTTCGCGGGCGATCATCAGTTCCTCGTTGGTGGGGACGACGAGGACCTTGACGCGGCTGTCGTCGGAGCTGATGATCTTCTCGGTCTCGGGCGACTCGTTTCGCTCCTTGTCGAGCTCTAGGCCGAGGAATCCGAGTCCCTGGCAGGCCTCCCAGCGGACGGACGGGTCGTTTTCGCCGATGCCCGCCGTGAAGACCAGCACGTCGAGTCCGCCCATGCTGGCCGTGTAGGTCCCGATGTACTTCTTGACGCGGTAGGCGAACATCCTGCGGGCGATTGCGGCGCGCTCGTTGCCGTCGTCGGCGGCTTTCTCCACGTCGCGCATGTCCGAACTCACGCCGCTCACGCCCAGCAGGCCGCTCTTCCGGTTGAGCAGTTCGATGACGCCCTGCGCGTCCGAGTGCACCTTGTCGGCCAGGAAGAGGACGGCCGCCGGGTCGATGTCGCCGCTGCGCTGTCCCATCATGAGGCCGTTGAGCGGGGTCAGGCCCATGGACGTCTCGTAGGACTCCCCGTCCTTGATGGCCGTCATGCTGCACCCGTTGCCGAGGTGGGCCGTGATCATCTTGAGGTCGGCCAGGGGACGGCCGAGCAGTTCGGCGGCGCGCTGGGCGACAAAGGCGTGGGACGTCCCGTGGAAGCCGTAGCGGCGCAGCCCGTACTTTTCGTAGTACTCGTACGGGATGGCGTAGAGGTAGACGTGCTGGGGCATGGTCTGGTGGAAGGCCGTGTCGAACACGGCCACCTGGGGTACGCCCGGGCAGACGTCGCGGCAGGCTTCGATGCCCATGAGGTTGAGCGGGTTGTGGAGCGGCGCCAGCGGGACACACTCGCTGATGGTGCGGATGACGTCGTCGTCGATAAGCACGGAGTCGGAGAAGCGCTCGCCGCCGTGGACCACGCGGTGTCCGACCGCGCCGATCTCCTTGACGTCCTTCATCACGCCGTATTCCCGGTCGGTCAGGGCGTCCATCATGTCCCCGATGGCCACGCGGTGGTCGGGGATGCCCGACCGGATGGTGATCTTGCCGACGCCAAAAGAATCGTGGCGGAGGCAGGCGCTGTCGGTGCCGATACGTTCGACGCCGCCCCGGGCCACGAGTTCTTCGGTTTCCATGTCGAAGAGCTGGTACTTGAGCGAAGAACTTCCGCAGTTCACTACTAGCGTTTTCATGGTTATCTCCGAAGGCAATCGAGAAGGGGTGCCTCTCCTATCCTATGGCCTGCACGGCCGTCAGGGCCGCGACGCTGACGATGTCGCTCACGGAACAGCCCCGCGAGAGGTCGTTGGCGGGCTGCGCGAGCCCCTGGAGCACGGGCCCGATGGCTTCTGCGCCACCCAGCCGTTCGACGGCCTTGTAGCAGATATTGCCCGCGTTCAGGTCCGGGAAGACCAGGACGTTGGCACGGCCGGCCACGCCGCTGCCGGGGGCTTTGCGCCGGGCTACGGCCGGGAGGAGGGCGGCGTCCAGCTGGAGTTCCCCGTCGATGGCGAGATCGGGCCGCCGCTCGCGGACCAAGTCGGTGGCGCGGAGAACCTTGTCCAGGTTCTCGTGCCTGGCGCTCCCCTTGGTGGAGAAGGTCAGCATGGCGATGCGCGGCTCCATGTCGCAGAAGGCGCGTGCGCTGGCGGCCGAGGCTATGGCGATGTCGGCGAGCTGCTCTTCGGTGGGGAAGGGAATGGCCGCGCAGTCGGCGAAGATCATGACGCCTCCCTGGCCGAAGCTCTCGTCGGGGTGAATCATGATGAAACAGCTGCTGACGGACGAGATGCCCGGGGCGCATCCGAGCACCTGGATGGCAGCGCGCATCACCAGGCCCGTCGTGTTGTGGGCTCCGCTCACGCAGCCGTCGGCGTAGCCCCTGCGGACCATGAAATCGCCGAAGAAGACGTTGTCGCTCACGGCCTCGCGGGCCTGGGCGGACGTCATGCCCTTGGCCTTCCGCATGTCGTAGAACGCTTCGGCGAACTCGTCGATCCAGGGCGACTTTTCGATGTCGATGACCCTGATCCGGGAGAGACCGTCGGCGTTCGGGCCGAGGGCGTCCTCGATCTGTTTTCGGGTGGCCAGCAGGGTGACGTCGGCGAGTCCGAGGCGGGAGACCTCCACCGCGGCCTCAACCATGCGTTTGTCCATGCCTTCGGACAGCACGATTTTCTTATGGGCCCCGGCGGCCTTGTCCTTGATCCTGTCCATGACGTGCATGCATCTTCCTCCCGGTGGCGGAATGCCGCACTGGTGCGCGCGGGCGCACCAGTGGCGGTTTCCGTTCCTGGTCGTCTTGGGAGCCGCGCAGCCGGAAAGGCGGCGGGCGGGCCTTCTCAAAACGATGATCTACGACCCAATGCGAAGAGACCGCAAGCGGTGTCCGCGCAAGAAAGAACGAACCACAGGGGGGGCATTATACTCTCGTGGGGGAAAGGCGAAAGCTCAGGAGAGAATGTGAAACGGCCGTGATGGGGGAAATGCCGCAGGGCTTTTGCGCGGGGGTCATTCCTGCTCGAAGGGATGGCCGCCGGCGCCAAAGTCGGGAAGGTAGTTATCGGCCGACTTGAGTTCCTGGACGTAGCCTTCAGTCAGGCCGTAGTCCTCCAGCCACTGAAGCGCGCGGGCGTACTCGCCGCGCTGGAGGGTCCGGCACAACAGGGGATTTTCCAGGGCCTCGTGGGACGGGTGGTACTGGGCCATGAGGCTGACTGCCACGTCCCGCCCCAGGGTGTCGGCGAGGAAGGCGAGAACTTCTTCGGTTTGAGACAGGCGGTTGGGGAGCACAAGGTGCCGGACCAGCAGCCCCCGGGTGGCGACGCCGTCGTCGTCCAGCTGCAGCGGGCCGGCCTGGCGCCACATCTCGGCGATGGCAGCCTTCGCGTTCGCCGTGTACCCGAGGGCGTTCGACAGGGCCTCGGCCGCGTCGTCCTCGGCGTACTTGAAATCGGGCATGTAGACGTCCACGATGCCGTCCAGCAGCTCAATGGTGGACACCGAGTCGTAGCCGTTGGAGTTGAAGACCACGGGCAGGGTCAACCCCTTTCGGACGGCGAGGGCCAGGGCTTCCACGGCTTGCGGAACGACGTGGCCGGGCGACACCCAGTTGAGGTTGTGGACGCCGCGCGACTGCAGGTCGAGATAAATATCCGCCAGTTCTTCAGCCGTTTTGACGCCCTGGCCACGGGGCCACTGCTGGCTGATCTGGTAGTTCTGGCAGAAGGAGCAGGAGAGGTTGCAGTGCGCGAAGAAGACGGTTCCCGACCCTTTGTGTCCGCTGATGCAGGGTTCCTCGCCCCTGTGGACGCACCAGGAAGCCACCTCGGCCAGGCGCCCCGTCTCGCAGACACCGAGCCTGCCGATGGTGCGTTTGGCGCGGCAGTGCCTGGGGCAGACGCGGCATTCCTTCAGGAGGTCCAGCAGTGCCTCCACCCGACGATCGAGTTCTCCACTTTCGGCGAGATTCAGATAGGAGGGATACGCGCTCATGTCCGTGGCCTGACGGCCGTCATCCCTCGCAGGGGAAACCGCCGGAGGGGATTCGGTATCCGCCGATCTTCTCCATGACCTGGTTGAATTCGGCTACGATGGCCTCGATGATCTCGCTGGAGCTGGCCCTCCGCTTCACCAGGCCCGCGACCTGACCCATCATGACCGATCCCCGGGTAACGTCACCTTCCATGACCGCGGCCCTGAGGCGGCCGATGGCCAGCCCCTCGATCTCCTCCCACGGTGCGCCCTTGTCTTCGAGGGCGTAGAACTCCTGGGTGAGCATGTTCTTGAGCGCCCGCACGGGCTTGTTGATGGTTCTTCCCGTGACGCCCGTGGAGCGGTCGGAGGCCTTCACGATGGCGTCCTTGTAATTGTCGTGGGCCCTCGATTCGTGGGCGACCACGAGGGCCGTGCCGAGCTGGATGCCCTGGGCGCCGAGGGCAAAGGCCGCGGCCATGCCGCGGCCGTCGCCTATCCCGCCCGCCGCCACGACCGGAACCTTCAGCGCGTCGGCCATCTGGGGGATGAGCGGCATGGTGGCCGTGTCGCCGATGTGCCCTCCGGCTTCTTCGCCCTCTGCCACGATGGCGTCGGCTCCCGAGCGTTCGAGACGCCTCGCCAGAGCCACGGAGTTGACCACTGGGACCACTTTGATGCCGGCCTCTTTGAATCCGGCAATGAACGGACCGCTGTTTCCGGCACCCAGCGTGACGACGGGCACCTTCTCTTCGATCACCGCCCGGACGCAGTCTCTGAAGTTGGGGGAGAGGAGGATCAGGTTCACGGCGTACGGTTTGTCCGTCAGGGTCTTGATCTTTCGGATCTCGTCGCGGAGAAGATCACCCGGCATGTTACCCGTGGCGATCGTGCCCAGGCCGCCGGCCTCGCTGACGGCGGCCGCGAGCACCGCCTCGGATACCCAGGTCATGCCCCCGACCAGAATGGGATAACGTATGTTGAGCAGCTTGCAGACGGCGTTGTCCTTCATTCGTCTATCCTCTCAGTCCTCTGGGCGCTCGGCAGTGTCGGCCCGGTCCCACCCGCCCTCGGTAAGCGCGTTCCGGAAAGACTCCAAGCCCGTCTGTTCCCCCTCACCGGCGTACCGTCCCGGGACGGGCATATGCCCGAGCCTCAGGCACAATCGCCAGCAGAGGATTTCGACCTTTGGATCCTCCACGGCGCCTCGCGCGCAGTCGAGGAGTATCTCACGAACGGGCCGGAATCGCACGGGAGGGGCGTCCGCCTCGTTTACTGAGCCGTCGCCGAAGGCCTCCCTGACCCCGGCAGGATCGACCCTCACCGCGCAGAGGTGGATCTTCTCGGACGACTGGCCGTGGGAGGGAAAAAAGCCGCCACCGAGCGGCTCGACGTCGCCCGGGGCTACGGTAAACCCGGCCTCCTCGGCAACCTCCGATACCACGCGGTGCAGGAAGCCTTCCAGGCCTCTGTCGCCGGGTTCGAGGCTTCCGGCCACCGCTTCTGGGATGAACAGGTATTCCCGAGGGTCGGCGAGGGTCAGAGGCAGGTCTCGCCTGAAGTAGACGGGAACGCGGATTCCGGGGCGGTAGGCCATGCAGGGTTCACCGTCCAGCTCGTGGTAGATGGCTATTGCGACGGCGTCGTAGCCCCGCCGGTGAATGTACTCGTAGAGGTATGGGCGCGAGCGCGAACCGTCGGCATACACGTTCCTGTACTTGAGGCGAACCAGCGTCAGGAATCCACCCTCTCCGGACCCCGGTTCAGCCGCCGCTTCGATCGCCACTACCTTTTTGGATTCGGCCATGTCAGTTGATAGCCACTCCCGAAGTTACTCCGTCAAACGTCTTTGTTATTCGCGGAGGTTCCGGCTACGGGGACGGTAACCGTAAAGCTCGATCCGCTGCCTATGACCGACTCCACCGTTATGGTTCCTCCCAGCAACCGGGTGAACCTCTCGGCGATGGAAAGCCCCAGTCCCGTTCCGGGGTACCGCCTGGAATCGGACCCGTCCACTTGCCTGAACTCCTTGAAAATCTGGTTTATTTCCTTTTGTGGAATGCCCACGCCGGTGTCGGTGACGACGAAGCGCAGGACGGGTCCTGAGCACCTCAGGGTGAGCGTCGCCCCGCCCGCGTTGGTGAACTTGAATGCGTTGCTGAATAGGTTGAGGAGGATCTTTCGAAGGATGTGGGGGTCGGACTTGAACGAGTCCGGCAGGTCCCCGTCCGCCTTCCAGCCGAGGTAGAGGTTCTTCTGGCTGAAGAGGGGCTCCACTTCTTCCAGAAGGGAAGAAACGAAGGGCTCGAGCTCGATGGATTCCTGCTGGACCTCGAACCCCCCCTTCTTCAGTTTTGCGAGGTCGAGCAGGTCGTTGATGATCTCGAAGAGGGCCTTGGAGTTTTTCATGATGAGTTCGAGCTGGCGACGCTTCTGGGCGGGCAGGACGTCAGCCGTGTCCCGCAGCAGGACCTCTGTGCTGATCATGACCGTCGTGAGCGGCGTCCTGAGCTCGTGGGTGATGTTGGCGACGAACTGGTCCTGGAGGCGGCTGGCCTCTTCCAGACGCTCGATGGTGCGCCTCAGCTGGTTCTGCTGCTGTACGAGCTGCTCCCGCGTTTCGTAGAATTCGCTCACGTCCCTCAAGATGCCGATCAGCCCGGAGGCAGGCCTGCCGCCGCGGTGCGGGACAAGCGACAGCAGCCCCCAGAAGAGGGATCCGTCCTTGCGGTACAGGCGGAAGAGCTTGTTGCGAAGTCCGCGCGTGAGCAGTTCCTGCCTGCCCAGAACGCGGATTCGCCGGATCTCCTCGGACGGGAGGAAGACCGGCAGGTCGAGAGGCCGGCCGAGCCACTCGGCGGGTTCGAAGCCGAAGACGGTCCTGACGGCCGGATTGACGTAAAGCAGCCGGAGGTCGAGGCGCAGAAGGAAATAGACGTCTGTGGACTCTTCCACGAAGGCAGCGAACTGGTACTCGAGGTCGCTGTACCTTCGGGACAGGGCCTCGAGTTCAGACAGATCGCACATGTGGTAGACGGCGCAACCCGGAGAATCCCCGGTCGGGGGGAGGAACGTCCTGAAGACCTGCAGTTTTATCCGGTCGCGGGTGGAGCGGCTCACGGTCGTGAAGAACGCCCCGGAGGACTGCTCGACTTCGTGGCCCGAACCCTTGGATTGTCGGGTGCTCAGGGCGGGAAGCAGTTCCGTCAGGGGCCGCCCCTCAACCGATTCGCCACGCACGCTCAGGAGTGCTTCGGCCGCCTTGTTCAGGAAGAGCACTTTGCCTTCCAGCGAGACGGCCATCGCCGCGAGGGGGCTCCCTTCCACCATTGGAGCGTAGGGCCGGGCCGGCCCGCAGCCCGCCTTTTCCGCCATGTTCAGATCCCCACCGTGTTCTCCAGTGTGACGCCGCACACCTCTACCGAAACGCGGCACCCCGGCGAAAGCCTTCCCACCCCCGACGGCGTGCCCGTGGCGATCACGTCTCCCGGCAGGAGCGTCATCACCCGCGATATGTAGGAGACCAGGAACGGGATCGAAAAGGCCATATCCCGCGCCCACCCCTCCTGAACGACCTGTCCGTCCAGCGTCGTGCGGACGAACAGGTCGTCCACGTCTTTCACGGGCATACACCATGGCCCCATGG
>JBJKRE010000199.1:0-3140 GCA_046704825.1 Acidobacteriota bacterium | reverse complement strand
CAGGACGCGGCGGCGCCCGGAGGCGACCGCGTCCCGCTCAGCGGCCGCCAGGGCGTCGGCATCCGGAAGGGAGAGGACGCCGGCATCACGAAGAAAGGCTATTTCCGCTTCGAGTTCTCCCGGGCTTTCGATGGTAACCCAGCGCGCGGGCGTCTGCCGCAGCCTGGGTGCGAATCCCGCCCCTCGGAGCCATCCCGCCAACCTGCGGCCGGCGTCCGGGCTTCCGCCGGACGCGGCGACGATCTGTGCCAGGATCCGGCCCAGGCCCGTGTCCGGTTCGTCCCGTCGGGCCGAGAGGTCCGGCTCCGCCAGGATCATGACCAGGCCGCCGGGCGCGAGAACGCGCCGGGCCTCGTGGAAGACCCCGGCCGGATCGCGCAGCCAGAGGACCGCGAAGTGGAATACGACCGCATCGAACGAAGCGTCCCGGAAGGGCAGGGCGTGGCCGTCACCGCCGGCCAGGCGGAGGCCGGCCGGCCGGGTTCGGGGTAAGGCCAGGTCCACCGCGCAGACGGGACGTCCCGTACGGGCGGCGATCTCTTCGGCGACGGGACCTTCGCCGCTGCCCACCTCGAGGACGCGCCGGCGGAGCGACAGGCGGGCCTCCCGGTAGACGGCGTACCTGACGGACCTCGTGCGTTCGAACTGGCAGAGCGACGTGGGCCTCATGGCTGCGCACCCCCTGAGGGCCATTTAAGCACCTGGAAGATCAGGCCGCCAGAGCGGGTTGCTTTTACGAGAGCGAACCAGAGGAGTCGATCATGGACGACAACAGGGAGCTGGAAGGTCTGGTTGCGGTCGTTACGGGCGGGGGGCGCGGGATCGGGCGCGCGACCGCCGTCGAACTCGCGCGGGCGGGTGCGGCCGTTGTCGTCGCGGCGAGGCACGAGACCGAGGTGCGGGAGACCGCGGACGAGGTGCAGCGGGCCGGCGGGCGCGCGTTGGCCGTCTCGGCCGACGTCTCAGACTGGATGTCCGTGCAGCGCCTGGCTGACAGGACGCGCGAGGCATTCGGCCCCGCCGACATCGTCGTGGCCAACGCCGGCGTCGTCGAGCCCGCGGGCGACGCCTGGTCCGTCGACCCCGAAGCCTGGGCCGGCAACGTGGCGGTGAACCTGACCGGCGCCTATCTCACCTGGCGCGCTTTCGCCCAGGAAGCCCGGTACAAGAAAGGGGGCGTCGCGATATTCGTCTCGAGCGGCGCGGCGTCCCACGTCATCCCGGGCTGGAGCGCCTACTGCGCCGCGAAGGCCGGCCTGGAACACTTCGTGAGAGTCGCGGCCGAAGAGGCGGATGCAAAAGGGCTCGGTGTCCGCGTGCACGCCGTTCGTCCGGGGATCGTGGACACGGCCATGCAGGAGGCCGTGCGGGGTATGTCGCCCGACCGCTTTGGCGCGGTCGGCCGGTTCAGGGACTTCCACGAAAAGGGTTGGCTGAGGCCGCCCGAGGAACCCGCAATCCTCATCCGCTGGCTGTGTTCGCCCGCGGCCGCCGACCTGCACGGCCGCGTTGCGGACATGGACGACCCCGGTGTGCGAAGGCGTCTGGCGCACGACCTCGGGCGTCTCGAATTCAAGGGGCGGGGCGAGTGAGGATCACCAGACCGGATGGGCGTCACGGCGTTCCCTCCTCTCCCCGCAAGCTGCTTCGATGCAATAAACACCCGCCCCCCGCGTGTTACTGCGGATAGAAGCCAAGGCGTACAGGCTCCGCCAACCTGCCACCGGGACTTTACCGGAAAGGAGCTTTGGGATGCCGATCTCAGGATACCAGCAGAGCACAACCAGTCTGTTGACCCGGTCCCGGTCAGGCGGCGGTGGTTCGAGCAAGCCTGCGAACGTCTGACCGGAGGTTCTGGTGAGAAGGGTTAGGCAAGACAATCGGCCGGAGCGGCCCCGAGCCGTTTCGGACCTGGGCATTCGATAGGAGGTTGACCATGAATACCCGACTTGCAAACCCCGCTCCCTTCGGAATAGCCGGATTCAGTTTCGCTTTATGGATGTTCTGCATGATCAAGGCGGGCTGGTTCGGGACGGACAGCATGGGCCTCGTGCTGGCGGTCGCGTTCACATTCGGCGGATCCGCGCTCCTGATCGCAGGAATCATGGAGTACTTCCGCGGCAACACGTTCGGCACGGTCCTGTTCCTGTCCTACAGCGCGCTCTGGTGGTCCTTCGCGCTGTACAAGGATTTCTTCTTCTCAAAGGTGCCCGAGGCCTTCATGGGCTGGTACCTGCTGGTCTGGGGCGTGTTCACGCTCTACATGTGGATCGCGAGCTTCGGCTCGACGAGGACCATGTCGTTCTTCCTGCTGGCCCTGGCGGTGACGTTCGGCCTTCTGGCGCTCGGCTCGTGGGGCCTCGACGGCTTGAGCTACATCGGCGGTTATACGGGACTTCTGACTGGTGTCCTCGGCTTCTACCTGTCGGCTACGGAGGTTGTCAAGGCGACCACCGCGGACCAGGTCAGAGAACTGTCTCAGCCCATCGACGCCAAAGAAATCCACGCGTGACGTTCGGTCCTTCACCCGCCGCCGCGAACGTGCGGCGGAAAACAGGCTCCTTTCCGTATCCTCGATCGGCACGGGCATCATGGGGCATCCCTCCATGATGCCTTTCTATGTATGGGTACGGGTATGGCGGCGGCCTCCTGCCGCTCTTCAGGCCAGGGCCCTGGCCAGCGCCCTCAGAAAGGCGTCGGGCTGGTCGATGAAGGGGCAGTGCCCCGCGCGTCGTATCACCGTGACCGGCACGGCTGCCTTGGCCAGCAGGGCGATGGAACGCGGTCCCGCGCCGCCCGGCGAGCCGGCGATGTAGCAGGCCGGCATGGGAAGGTTCGCGAGCCGCCGGGCGAGATTCTCCGCGTGCGAGAGCGCCACGAGTTCAGAGGAGTGGCGGTGGAACACCAAAGGATCTGACATGCGGAGGGCCCGAAGGTACGCCGCCGCACCCTCGTCTTCTCCTGCTGCCCGTTCCATCCGTCCCAGGAGGGCCTGGAATCCCGAGCGGCGGAACGCCCCCTCGGACTGGGCTGCGACCTGGCCGCTGACGGTGCAGTCGTCTTTCGATACGTTCCCTTCGACATCGATGACCGCTTGAACGAGCGCCGGATGGCGCTCCGCCTCAAGTTGGGCGATCACG
>JBJKRE010000198.1:0-18452 GCA_046704825.1 Acidobacteriota bacterium | reverse complement strand
TGCCGGTGAGGATCCTGTCCAGGGACTCGCTGAAGGTCATGCCGATCACCGACTGGTAGGGCCCCGTCATCCCGGCGTCCGTGAGGTAGCCCGTCCCCTGGGGGAGGATCTCGCCGTCCGCCGTGGGGACGTGCGTGTGGCTGCCCACCACCACGCTGACCCGCCCGTCCAGGTAGAAGCCCATGGCGCGCTTCTCGCTCGTGGCCTCGGCGTGCATGTCCACCAGCACGCACCTTTCGCCGGGGGGGATGCGGGCCAGCAGTTCGTCCACCTTCCGGAACGGGCAGTCGATGGGAGGCATGAGGATCTTGCCCTGCAGGTTGGCGACCCACAGGGCGCGGCCGTCCTGGAGCGGCATGCGGCAGAGCCCCTTGCCAGGCAGACCCGGGGGGAAGTTTGCGGGCCTCAGCAGGCGCTCCTCGTCCTCGATGAAGCCGAGGACTTCCTTCTTGTCCCAGATGTGGTTGCCCGTGGTGATGACGTCGATGCCGAGTTCGTAGAGTTCGTCCACGGTCTTGCGCGTGAGCCCGAACCCGCCGGCTGCGTTCTCGCCGTTTGCCACCACCACGTCCGCCCGGTAGCGTTCGACCAGTCCGGGCAGCAGGTTCTTCAGGGCGGCCCTTCCCGGGCGGCCCACGATGTCACCGATATAGAGAATGCGCATGCGTGCCCCTGGTGTGTGGTCCGGCGTCGCGGTGCTCCGCCCCGCCGGCCCCCGGTCACGTGGCGAAACCGACGTGCCTCGTCTCGCGGACGACCTGTACCTTGATCTGGCCCGTGAACCTCACCTCGCGCTCTATGCGCTCTGAGATGTCCTTGGCGAGCCAGAGCGTGTAGTCGTCGTCCACGATCTCCGATTCCACGAGGACCAGCAGTTCGCGCCCGGCCTTCATGGCGTAGACGTTGCGCTCGCCCTTGAAGCCCCTGACGAGTTGCTCCAGCGCCTCCATGTGCTCCACGTAGCGCTCGAGCCCCTGCTTGTGAACGCCCGGCGCCGTCAGCGCGAGGTTCTCCGCGGCCTCAAGAATGTGGGCCTCGGGCTGGGTGGAGGGGTGGTCCGGATGGAGGTGGGCGATGGCCGCGACTACGGCGGGCGATTCGCCGAACCGCTTGGCCGTCTGGGCCGCCAGAAGCGTCGGGTGCAGGTCGTCCACGCGCTCCTCGATGTGGCCGATCTCGTGCAGGATACCCGCGCGCTTTACCGTCTCTACGTTCAAACTCACGGCCTGGGCAAGGTAGAGCGCGATCTTCGCCGTCTCGATGCTGTGCTCAAGGAGGTTCTGTCCGTGACCCATGCGCAGGCGCATGCGGCCCACGAGCTGCACGAGGTGTTCGTGCATGGTGGGGATGCCCAGGTGGAACAGGGCGTCCCGCCCGTATTCGAGCACCGTCTGGTCGAACTGCTCGCGGCACTTTTCGTAGAACTCCTCGATGCGCGCGGGGTGGATCCGGCCGTCCTCCACCAGATTTTCCAGCGTGACCCTCGCCAGCTCGCGCCGCGTGGGGTTGTGGCTGGCCAGCATGATGATCTCCGGCGTGTCGTCCACGATGACGTCCACGCCCGTGACGCGCTCGAAGGTCCGGATGTTGCGGCCCTCGCGCCCGATCACGCGCCCTTTCATCTCCTCGTTGGGAAGCCGGACGACGGCCACGGCCCCCTCCAGCGAAATGAAGGGTACGATCTTCTCGATGGCCTGCGTGGTGATGATGCGCGCCAGGCTCTTGGCCCGGTCGCGGGCGTTCTCCTCGATCTTCTTGATGATCCGCGTGGCCTCCTTGCGCGCGTCGTACTCGAGCTGCCTCAAAAGCTCGGCCTTGGCGTCCGCCGTGGAGAGCCCCGCGATCTCCTCCAGCTTCGCCCGCTGGCTCTTGAGGAGCGTCTCGGCCTCGTGTTTTTCCTTGTCCACGAACTCTTCCCGCTGCGCGAGTTTCTTCTCGCGCACGTCGAGGTCCGTTTCCCGCTCCTTCAACTGCACCTGGGTTTTGTCCAGGTGGTTTTCCTTGGCGGTCAGCTCGGATTCGAGCTTGGACAGTTCGCGTCGTTTGTTCTTCCAGCCCTTCTCGGCCTGTTCTTCCTTGGCGAGAAGGCGCTCCTGGGCGACCACCTCGGCGTCCGCCAGGATTTTTTCGGCCTCCCGCTTGGCCCGGGTTTCGATCATCGCCGCCTCGGACTGGGCCTGCCGCACCTCGTTTCGGCGCTGCAGGGCCACGATGACGACGACGACTCCCACGCCCAGCAAGAAAGCCAGGATGGCAGCAACCACTGCTGTTATCAAGAAAGCCTCCCCTTTTCAGGACAAAGGGGGGATCGGGGCGTCACGGTCAACGCAGTGCTTCGTCCAGCACGTCGGCCACCTGCCGGGACGCGCTCTCCACAGCCGCCTTCGTGCTGCTCTGCAGGTCCTCCTGCGACAGCAGACGATCGGCCAGGTTGAGCGCGGCGAGGATGGCTATTTTCGTCACGTCGTTCAACCGCGTTTCCTTCTGGATCTCGGCCATGGTCTCGTCGACCATGTCGCCGACCCGTTGCGCCCATTCATACGAACCGTGCACCCTGACCTGATAGGTCTGGCCCAGGATGTCCAGTTCGACGAGATGATCCCCGTCAGAGCTCATCGCTACACCTGCTCGAACTCCTTGAGGAGTTCGTCCACGAGGGACTTCAGCTCCTGCCGTTCCTCTTCGTAGCGCTCCATGTACTGCCGAAGCTGCTCCGATTCCTCTCGGGCGGCGGCCAGTTCCTCCGTCAGCCGGTGGTTGGCCTCCCGCGTTTCCTTGAGTACCTTAGAAACTTCCAGCGCCTTTTCCTTGAGCTGCGAGAGCAGCTCTCTTGGAAGGGTTTTGTCGTCTCCATCGAAAAGCATAACTCGATCTCCTAACGCAGGGACGCTCCCAGAGCGCCCTGCAGCGCGCCCGCCACCCTGTCGGGCACGGGCGCTATATCTTCATCGGACAGGGTCCGTTCCATGGACTGGAATACGAGCGAAAAGGTCATGGACTGCCGGCCTTCGGGGACGCCTTTTCCCGTGTAGCAGCCCACGAGGTTCACCTCAACGAGGTCAGACAGGCCGATGCCCTCCAGGCACTTCAGCACCTGGCCCCAGGTCACCGAGGCGTCCATGAGGAACGAAAAGTCCCGGACCACGGACGGGTACCTGGACATGGGCCCGAAGGACGGCTCGCGGGTCTGACGCTCCAGACCGTCGAGTTCGATCTCGGCGGCGTGCAGCTCGCCGCTCTTGAGCCCCGCGGCCTCCAGGCCGCCGAAGGCCATGCTGCCCAGCCGGCCCACGGTGCGTCCGCCCACTCTCACGGACAGGCCGAGTCCCTCCGCGAAGGGCGGCCCGTCTTCCGGAACGAATTCGGGGGTCAGGCCCACCCTCGCGAGGCCGGCCTCGATCTTGCCTTTGAGGGTCAGCAATCCGTACGCGGGCGGTTGTCCCCAGCGTTCCGGGGGATCGTCGGTGTAGAGCACCACGGCCAGGCGCCTGCCCTCACGCTCGTCGCGGGTCCTGGAGGGAAGGTAGACCCTCCCGACCTCGAACAGGGCAAGCCTGCGGACGCCCCGGGCCCGGTTCCTGGCCACGGCGGCCGCCAGGGGCCCCAGCAGCGACGTCCTGAGGACGGATGCCGCCGGCGTGAGCGGATTGGCCAGCTCGAGGGGCGCTTCGGTGCCGAAAGCCGCCTCCAGCCCGGGGTCGGTCATACTCATGTGGATCACTTCCGAGCACCCCGCCGCGGTGAAGGCGTCGCGCAGGTTCTCCTCGAAGGTCTGCTCGGCGGGCCGCCCCCCTACGGGGTCGATCCGGTCGGGCAGTTCCGCCGCGAGGTCAACGAGACCGTGGATGCGGACGACCTCCTCGATGAGGTCGGCCTCCCGGCTCACGTCCACGCGGTACGACGGCGGCCGGACGAGCCAATCGCCCTCGCCGTGCGGCTCCATGCCGAACCCGAGGGCGGTCAGGATCGCCTCGCAGCGCGGGGCGGGGATGTCCATGCCGATCAGGCCGACCAGCCTGGCGTGGCGAAGCACTATGGCGCCGGGTTCGGGACGCTCGCCGCAGACGTCGACGGACCCCGCGGCGAGGCGCCCGCCGGCCAGGTCCAGGATGAGCTTGGCCGCGCGGTCCAGCGCGGCGGCCGGGCCGTCGAAGTCCACGCCCCGCTCGAAGCGGTGGGAGGCGTCCGTGTGCAGGCCCGCCTGCTTGCTCGTCCGGCGGATGTTGACGGGATCGAACACGGCCCCTTCCAGAAGCACGTCCTTCGTGGCGAAGGTGACGCCCGTCTCCTCGCCGCCCATCACACCCGCAAGCGCCACGGGGCGCCGGGCGTCGGCTATGACCAGGCGCTCGGGATCGAGGACCCGTTCCACGCCGTCCAGGGTGACCAGCTTCTCACCCTTCCCGGCGCGCCTCACGACGATGCGGCGCTCGGCCAGCGTGTCCATGTCGAAGGCGTGCAGGGGGTGTCCCAGCTCAAGCAGGACGTAGTTGGTCACGTCGACCACCACGTTGATGGGCCTGAGGCCGCACTGCTCGAGCCTGCGCTTCAGCCAGTCAGGGCTCTCCCCGACCCGGACGCCGGTGATCACCCGCGCCATGTAGCGCGGGCAGAGGTCCGGGGCCTCCACGCGCACCGAGGTCAGGGCGTCCGCCCGCTCGCCCGATTCCTCGCACGCCGTGTCCGGCGCCTCGAGCGGCCGTCCGAAAAGGACGGACGCTTCGCGCGCCAGGCCGTAGACGTTCATGCAGTCGGGGCGGTTAACCGTGATCCCGAAGTCGAAGACCTTCTCTCCGCCGGCCTCTTCCCAGCTCTCCACCTCCGACCCGGAGCCGGTGAAGGCCTCGGCGACGGCCGCTTCGTCCTTGGGCAACTCGGTGTATTCGGCGATCCAGGAAACGGGAAATTTCATACTGGCCTCAGAACTGTTCTATGAAGCGAATGTCGTTCTCGTAGAAGTGCCGGATGTGGTCGATCCCGTACTTCAACATGGCGATCCGGTCGATGCCCAGCCCGAAGGCGAACCCCGTGCAGGCCTCCGGGTCGATGCCCACGAAGCCGAACACGGCGGGGTCGACCATTCCGCACCCGCCGACCTCGAGCCAGCCCGTCCGCTTGCACACCGGGCACCCGGCACCGCCGCACAGGACGCAGCTCAGGTCGGTTTCCGCGGAGGGTTCGGTGAAGGGGAAGTAGGACGGTCTGAACCGCACGTCCACGTCCCGCTTGAAGAGCCGGCTGTAGAAGTGGGTGAGGGTGCCCTTGAGGTGGGCCATGGTGATGCCCTCGTCCACCACGAGGCCCTCGACCTGGAAAAACATGGGCGAGTGGCTTACGTCGTCGTCCCGGCGAAAGACGCGCCCGGGGGCGATGATCTTGATGGGCGGCTTGCGCGCCTCCATGGTGCGGATCGGAACGGGAGACGTCTGAGTCCTCAGAAGCGTGTCCCCGTCCACGTAGAAGGTGTCCTGGATGTCGCGGGAGGGGTGGTCCTCCGGCGTGTTGAGGGCCTCGAAGTTGTGGTACGCATCCTCGAGTTCGGGCCCCGTGGCCACGGCGTACCCCATGGAGATAAAGATGTCCTCGATCTCCCTGCGCACGCGGGTGATGGGGTGCAGAGGACCGATCTCCGGACGGATGCCCGGCAGCGTCACGTCCACGGCCGGCGGCGCGTTCCGCGAAGAGCGGATGCGCTGCAGGGCCTCGTTCAGGCCCTCTTCGAACTCCTTCTTGAGCGCGTTGACGGCCTGTCCGAAGGCAGGCCGGTCGGACGGGTCCACGGTCTTGATCGAAGCCATGAGGTCCTGGAGGATTCCGCGCTTCTTGCCCAGGAACCGGCCCTTGACGTCCAGGATCGCAGATTCCGAGGCCGCTCCGTCGATGGCGGCGTCGAAGTCCCGTCGAATTGCGTCGAACCTCTCCCGTTGCATACACTTCTCCCTCACGAACTCAAAAGTATACACAATTAGAGGGTTTTACACAAATGGAGGCACCGCCGTGCACCCGGAAAAATTTCCCGAGGGCCAGGGCGGCCATCCGCCCCCCCGCCGGGCGACACGGAGGGCCGACACGAGGAGGGGGGCGGCTCGTCGCCGCCCCCCGCTGACCTTGTCAGAGAGATTGGTTCCTACGAAAGTACCCGTCGTCAGGGCTGGGGCGCGTCGGGTGCGTCCGGCGGGGGAACGGCGCCGGGACCCGGGCCGGGACCCATCCCGGGGCCCATGCCGCATCCGCGCATCGGTCCGGCGCCGCAGCCGGGGCCCTCGCCCATGGGGCATTTGCCGTCTCGGGGACCGCGCTGGAAGCGTCCGCGCTTCATCCCCCGGCGCTGCATGAAGTGCTCCTTCACCATGTTCCACTGTTCGGGCGTGAGCACTTTCTTCACGGCCAGCATGTGGGCGAACCGCTCCTTCATCATCCTCGCCCGGATGGACGCCATCTGGTCGGCCAGCCTGTCGAGAGCCGCTTCGTTCGGGTTGTCCTTGGAGAGTTCGCGTCGCAGGTCCAGCATCTTGATCTGCATGTCGTGGCGGATGTCGATCATCTTCGCCTGGTGCTGAAACCTGACGTCCTTCAGCTGGCTCTTCTGCTGCGCCGTGAGGTTAAGCTTCTGGGCCATTCTGGGGTTCTTCAGCGGGCTCTGGGCCAGTGCGGCCAGGCCGATCCCCAGTACCGCGGCCATCAAACCGAATGTTGCGATGCGCTTCATCGTTCGCCTCCTTTCGCGATCAGACCCTACTGACAGGGGCGGGAACGGTTTGGTTTAGTCTCCCGCAAAGAGGTCTGAAGACGGAACGGGGCGGCCGGACGGCCGCCCTGCACGTTTCCGTGGCACCGCCGGCGATCAGTCGCTTCCGACCTGATTCTGGAGGTAGTTGCCGATGCCCATCTGGTCGATCTGGTCGCGCTGTTCCTCCGCCCAGTCGACGTGGCCCTCCTCGTCTTTGAGGATCTTCTGGAGCAGGTCCCGAGTGCCGTTGTCCTTGGCTTCGACGGCCACCTTAATGGCCGCGTTGTACTGCTTCACCGCGTCCACCTCGGCGTCGTAGTCGTTGAGCACGATGGCCTTCACGTCCTTGCCGATGTTGATGGGATTGAGCTTGGACACGGTGGGGGAGCCTTCCAGGAAGAGGATGCGCTGGATGAGCCATTCGGCGTGGTGCATCTCGTCGAAGGCCTGCTTCTCGACGGCCTTGTGCAGCCTGCCGTAGCCCCAGCTCTCGCACATCTCGGAGTGAACCATGTACTGGTTGATGGCCGTGAGTTCCTCGGCCAGCCGGTCGTTGAGGACCTTAATGACTTTCGCACTACCTTTCATCTTGACCTCCTCATCGTATAATTTGGCTGTTCGGTGCATATCAGTATACACCAATGGCCCAAGCGCACCCTCCGTCGGGCGGGCCCGCGGTGTTATGATGGTGGTAACGCCGCACGGCGCGCAAACGGATCGGCCGCGCGGCTAAGGGGGATTCCCTGATGGATTCGCTGACGGTTGCCGTCGTCGTCATCTTTCTCCTCATCCTCGCCAACGGGGTGCTCGCCATGTCCGAGATGGCGCTCGTCTCGGCGCGCAAGAGCCGCCTCCAGCAGTGGGCCAACCTCGGCGACAGGAAGGCGCTCAAGGCTCTGGAACTTGCCGACACTCCCGGCCACTTCCTCTCGACGGTCCAGGTGGGCATCACGCTCGTGGGCATCCTGACCGGCGCCTTCGGCGGCGCCACTCTGGCCGACAAGTTCGCGGGGTGGCTGACCCGCGTCCCCGTCCTCGCCCCCTACCGCCACGTCATCGCCCTCGGCTCCGTCGTAATCGGGATCACCTACTTCTCGCTCATCATCGGGGAACTGGTCCCCAAGCGACTCGCACTGGTCAGGCCCGAGCGCGTGGGGCGCCTCGTGGCCGGCCCCATGAAGCTCTTCGCACGCGCGGCCTACCCCGTGGTCTGGCTGCTCAGCGCGTCCACCGACGGCATCCTGCACCTGTTCGGGATCCGGCACGTCCAGCGCTCGCCCGTCTCCGAGGAAGAGCTCAAGATCATCCTCGAGCAGGGCACGGAGGCGGGCACGTTCGAAGCCGCCGAGCGGGACATGATGAACAGCGTCCTGAGGCTGGGCAACCGCAAGGCGGCGGACATCATGACGCCGCGCGGCGAACTCACATGGCTGAACCTCGACGACTCCCCCGAGGTCATCCGGCGGACGCTCGGGGACAGCACGCACAACCGCCTGCCCGCCGGCCGCGGAAGCCTGGACAACGTGGTGGGCGTGGTCCAGGCCAAGGACATGCTCCTCAGGGTCCTGCACGGCCAGCCGCTCGACCTCAAGGCGCTGCTCAAGCCGCCGCTCTTCGTCCCCGAGAGCACGCCCGCCCTCAAGCTCCTGGAGCTTATCAAGGTCCACCCCGTGCACATGGCCCTCGTGGTGGACGAATACGGAGCCCTGCTGGGCATCGTGTCGCTCAACGACATACTCGAGGCCATCGTCGGCGACATCCCCCTCCCCGGCGAGCCCCTCGATCTGGAAGCCGTCCAACGCGAAGACGGCTCGTGGCTCCTCGACGGGCTGCTGCCCGTGGACGAGCTCAAGGAGGTCCTCCACATCCACAAGCTACCCGGCGAGGACCGGGGCTACTTCCACACCCTCGGCGGCTTCGTCATGATGCAGATCGGGCGCATCCCGGTCACCGCGGACCGCTTCGAGTGGCAGGGCCTGCGCTTCGAGGTGGTGGACATGGACGGCCACCGCGTGGACAAGGTCCTGGTCGCGGCGGTCCCCCGGGACGAACCGGACGACGACGCCTGACCGGCCCGCCCCCGGAGCCTGCCATGGGAAGAATCGAAGACATCATACGCATCCTGGGCCTCAAGCCCCACCCCGCCGAAGGCGGCTGCTTCGCCGAGGTCTACCGCTCCGGGGAAACCGTCGACGGAGAGGCCCTCCCGCCCCGCTACGGCGGACGGCGCGCCCTCGCCACGGCCATCTACTATCTGCTCACGCCGGTGACCTTCTCGTGCATGCACCGGCTAGAATCGGACGAGATCTTCCATTTCTACGCCGGCGACCCCGTGGAGATGCTGAACCTGAGGCCGGACGGATCGGGCGGGGTGATCGTTCTGGGACCCGACCTCACGGCCGGCATGCGCCCGCAGGTCGTCGTCCCCCGCGGCGTCTGGCAGGGCAGCCGGCTCGCCCCCGGCGGGGAGTTCGCCCTGCTCGGCACCACCGTCTCCCCCGGCTTCGAATTCGAGGACTACGAGCCCGGCACCCGCGACGCCCTCTGCCGCGCCTACCCCGGTTTTAAAGAGATGATCACAGCGCTAACGCGCGGCTGAGGTCAGAGGGAAGAGGGGAAAGGGAAGAAGATTTAGGAATTGGGATTTGGGATTTCGGATTTGAAAGGCGGCGGACGGCAGACCTTTGTAGCGGCCGGCGGGAGCCGGCCGACGACCTTGCCTTCTAACTCTTCACCCTTTGCGGCGCCTAAGGCGCGATCACTCGATCACCGCGCCGCCAGGCGCACTAATCACCTGATCACTATTCACTCGGTCACTCGATCACTGCGCGCCTGGCGCGCCACTTTCACCTTGACAGATCCCAAATTGGGTTCTATCATTCCCAATATGGGATCGAATCAATCGACCACCACGGCCAGAAAATCCGGCACTGGAATTGCGGACGCCCTTTTCACAAAGGTGCAGCAGCGCGTCCTCGGCCTGCTCTTCGGCAATCCGGGGCGGAGTTTCTACGCCAACGAGATCATCGCGCTGGTCGGTTCGGGGACGGGCGCGGTCCACCGGGAGCTGGCCCGACTGGCGAATTCGGGCTTGCTGACGGTGACGCGGGTGGGCAACCAGAAGCACTATCAGGCCAACGCCGCCGCGCCCGTATTCGAAGATCTCCGCGGACTCATCGTGAAGACCTCCGGCCTCTCGGACCTGCTCCGGGAGGCACTCGAACCGCTTGCACACGATATCGAAGCGGCCTTCGTCTTCGGTTCGGTGGCCAAGGGGGAGGATACCGCCGCGAGCGACGTCGACCTGCTGGTTGTCAGTGAGCGTCTCACTTATGCCGACATATTCTCGGCGCTCGAACAGGCAGGTGTCCGCGTGGGCCGGACGATCAATCCCACCATCTACTCCCGCAGAGACCTCACGACGCGGCGCAGGCAGGGAAATGCTTTTGTGAAGCGAATCCTGGCGCAACCCAAGTTATGGATCATCGGGGAGGACAATGACCTCCCCGCTTGACGCCCTCACCGGCCCTGGTAAGTCTCTGAGGCGCGAACCTCCCGATTCCGCCGAGTTCGAGGGGCTACGAAAATCGGCCTTCGCGCGCCTGGCTGACGCCGAGAATTCCGACAATGCTCTTGAAAGCCGTTTCGACCTGGCCTATAACGCGGCCCACTCCCTTTGCCTTGCCGCCCTGAGGTGGCACGGATACCGTCCCGCCAATCGGTACATCGTCTTCCAGGTCCTGCCGCACACCCTCGACCTCGGACCGGGAGTTTGGCGGGTGCTCGCGAGGGGTCACGAAATCCGCAACCTGAGTGAGTACGAAGGAGATATGAACATCGACGAACGGTTTGTGGCGGACCTGGTGGTCGCCCGTCGCAAGGTCGCCGACAGGGTAGCCGATCTTCCATCCCCGCCGTTTTCAGGCTGAGCATGCAAATGGAGGAATCTACGGCCATGAAGAATGGTGCTCCACACGAGCCTTCCTACCGGTTCGGTCCTGTGACGCCCGAGACGTGGGGGGACTTCGAGGCGCTGTTCGAGCCTCGGGGCGCCTGCGGCGGCTGCTGGTGCATGTGGTGGAGACTGACGCGCAAAGAGTTCAACGCCGGCAAGGGCAGTGAGAACCGGGCCGCCATGAAGGCGCTCGTGGACGGCGGCCACGTGCCGGGACTTCTCGCTTTCGATGGCGACACGCCCGTGGGCTGGTGCTCGGTGGCTTCCAGGGAGTTCTTCCCCCGCATCCTGACATCCCGCACCCTCAGGCCCATCGACGAGCTGCCCGTCTGGTCCGCCGTCTGCTTCTTCATCCACAAGGAATACCGTCGCCGGGGCCTGGCCGTCGCTTTGCTGGGAGCGGCCGCGGACTACGCCGGGAGCCAGGGCGCCACGATCCTCGAAGGCTATCCCAACGTCGACCCGCCCAGGGATCTGCCCCCCGCCTTCCTCTACACCGGCACCGTCAGCCTCTTCGCCCGCGCCGGCTTCCACATCGCGGCCCAGCACGGCAAGAGCCGCGCGATCATGAGAAAGACGTTGGTTTGATTGAACAGGGAGTATGGGAGGACGGGAGGAAAAACAGTTTTGGGATTTGCGATTTTGGATTCGGGATTTAAGAACGGTCGGGGCCCGACCTTCGAAGGCGTTCCCCAACGTTACCCTTAACTTTTTCACTCCCTAACCCCTTCCCCGCGCCGACAGGCGCACGATCTTCGAAGGGCCGCCAACGTCCTACTCACCTACTCCCGGAATCCCGGACTCACGGTTTGTCGAAGTCATTGCGAGGCCTCCGTCAAAGGGCATCGACGAAGCAATCTTTCCCAATCTCGCCGCCGTTCGCGGTCTGCGGTCCGCCGTCTTTCTTCGAAGGTCTCCCCCAGACTCGATCACTTGATCACTCGGTCGCTCGATCACTTGGTCACTTGATCACTTTCTTCAGGGTACCGCCCTATACGGCGCGGGGATCCAGCGATAGCCCTGCTTTGCGGCGCGGACGTGCCCCAGGCCGGGGAAGGAGATGTGGGCGCCGGCCACCAGGAAGCCCTCTTTCGCCGCCTCCGCCATCAGCTTCAGTCGGGTCCTGGCGGCCTGTGCGGGATCGGAGTCGTACTGGATGGTGATCTCGGGGTGAGGGAACTGGGCTTCGGCGCAATGGACGATGTCGCCCCAGATGAGCAGGCGCTGGCCCCGGCTCTCCACCATGTACGCGGTGTGACCCGGCGTGTGGCCGGGGGCGGGAACCGCGCGGATGCCGGGAAAGAGCTGGGTCGCGCCCTCGAAGGTCTTCACCTTGTCCGCCTTGAGGTACGGGTCCATCCTCGCGTGCTGCTGTTCGTCGATTTTCTTTCTCTGATCGGCCGTGTACTTTCCGCCCGTGGGGTTGAGCCAGTACGTCAGTTCACGCTTGGCCACGTAGACCGTGGCGTTGGGAAAGACGCGGCGGCCGTCGACCGTGAGGCCCCCGTCGTGGTCGCCGTGCATGTGGGTGAGCAGGACGGCGTCGACCTGCTCCGGGCGGTAGCCCGCCGCCTCCAGGTTCGAAAGCATGTGGCCCGTGGTGGCGCCCTTCGACCGGTCGCCCGTGCCCGTGTCGACCAGGACGAGACGCTTGCCCGTATTGATGAGGAACGTGTTGACGGAGGTCCACATGGGCAGGCTCTCGTGGTCGCTGGCCAGGATCTCGTGCACCAGTTCCGGATTGCTCATGATCTTGGCCATGTCGCCCTTGAACCCGCCGTCGTTCACCGCGGTGATCTCGTAGTCCCCGAGCATCATCCGGTAGTAGCCCGGCGCCTGCGCCTTCATCTGTGCCGGGGCGGACTGCTGCTTCGCGGCGACCTTCGCCGCCTGCGCCTGCGGCGATGCCCCCAGGCAGCCCAGCCCCAATCCCAGCGACACCGCCGCCAGTAGTGCAAAAGACCCTCTATTTTTCAACATCTCTCCTCGCTCCTTTTAAAATCCGTCCTGCGTACGGATTTTAGCAGGCTTCTTCGAAGCCCGTTGGTGAGCCGATACCTTGCCACGCTCCTACAGAACCAGTGGGACCAGTGCTTTCGTGTGCATCCTGTATTCGCTATACGCCTGGCCGAAACGTTGGGTGAGCCACCTCTCTTCAATCTTCAGCTTCCACCACAGCGAGACGAAAACTATGACGACGGCCAGAACGCCTCGCCAGTCTCCCACCATGATCGCGTTGCCCGTGAACAACAGCAGAAGCGCAGTGTAAATTGGATGTCGCACATATTGGTACGGGCCTGACCGGACCAACTGGTGATCCTCTTTGATCTGAACGGCGAGACTCCAGTTCCGCCCCAACAAATGGCGTGACCAGATGGCCAGGATGGCTCCCGACACGCACAGCGTTATACCGATGGAGTAGACGAGCGACGTGTGCGGCACGAAGTTCCGCCGCAGGAGCGTGTGCCCGAACCATTCCCCGGGACCGAGCAGCAGCCCCGCGACGATGATGGGAAGCCAATAGGCGAAGAAACGCTTCAGCAGCGATTCCATCCGTTCCACCGCCTTGAGGCGGCGGGCGCTCCACAGCCAGTAAGCCAGAACGGTGATCCAAGTCACCCGGAGCGCAGCACCGAAACCGGAGGGCATACATCTCTCCCGGAACGCCTGACCCGCGACCTTATTCTAACCCTTCCAGGTTCTATAAGCTCCATTTGTATAAGGTTATTCCGCGGTGAAACTGTCTCCCAAGGGCAAAGGACGAAAGGCAAAAGCAAAGATCGGGGACGGTTCTGGATGGGCCTCCATAAAGTGGCAGGGGGGATCGCCATCCGCACCCCAGAACAAAGACATAGACCGGCGATATCAAGCTGCATAGCATGGATATGCCCCCATTGCCTCCCGCTGGCGATCGGCGCCATGCGCGACGGCACCATTGTTGTGAGTGGAAAGAACAGCTACATTTTCAGCCCGGCGGAGCTCGAAGAAGCATTCCATCGAGGGCGTCCGCCGTGCATGCAGGGAATGGCGAATCAGAAGGGCACGAGGCGGAACTGAACGACGCGGCGCCGGCCATTCGAACGCCTGCAGACTTCGGACTCACCCGATCCCCTGCTCCCGAATTCCCGACATGCGGCAGTGATTGCGAGGGCTCCGTCGGAGGGCTCGTGCAAAGCAGTCTTTCGCCTCTCCGCCGCCTTCCATCTTGCCTTCGCCATTCGACGCCGGCGTTCCGCAGCCGGCCACCGGTTCCAACAAGGGTCCGCCCCCAATTCCACCATTTGCCCTTCACCCGCCGACCGCGAAAGCAAGGAATCGTGTTGTGCCTCGCAGTGGCGCCATTATAGAATTGCGTTGTCCTGAACGATTGGAAAGACCGACAAGAAATGGGGGGCATCGTGAATCCACCTTCAAGAGCGCGCGTCGCGGCCGTGGCCGTCGGTCTGGCCCTTCTGCTGCCTGCGCTTCCGGGTTACCCGGCCGGCCGGGGGCCTCGCGAGCCGCAACCGGCGAAACGGGCTGCCACCGTTCGGCCCCCGGCGGGGGAAGGACACGGCGTCAATGTGAAAGACCTTGACAGGAGCGTGAGCCCCTGCAAGGACTTCTACCGGTTTGCAGACGGCGGCTGGCTGGCCGGCCACCCCATCCCTCCGGACGAGCCCATGTGGGATTCTTTCGTACAGCTTAGAAAGAAGACCGGCCTGGAGCTGAGGAAGATTCTTGAACAGGCGAAGGCGGACAAAGATGCGCCGAGAGAGAGCGAGGTCCGAAAACTCGGCGATTTTTACGCAACCGGGATGGACATGAAGGCGCGGGATGCCGAGGGGCTAACCCCCCTTGCACCCGAACTCGCCCGGATCGACGCGATTAAGAACCTGAAGGAGTTACAGGCTGAGATCGCCCATTTGCAGATCACAGGCGTAGACGCGGTATTTCAGGTCACCTCAGGCTCGGACCTCAAGGACAGCGACAAGGTGATCTGCCAGTTGGCCCAGGGGGGGTTGGGCCTGCCCAGCCCTAAGTACTATCTCTCTCACGACAAGGCTTCGAAAGAGGTCATGCAGATGTACCGGACCCACATCCGGAAGATGTTCGAATTGATGGGTGACCCCGTCGTACAGGCGAAAGTCGAGAGCGATACCGTCGTCGCCCTCGAAACGAGACTCGCCAGGTCGACCGTCGTCTTTGCCCCGAAAATCGAAGCCTTCTACCACGTCATGGACAGGCGCCAGATGGGCGCCCTCACGCCGCATTTCGACTGGGGAGCCTATTTCAAGGCCTTGAACCACCCGGATATAAAGAGTGCCAATGTCTCGAATCCCGAGTTCTTCAAGGCGTTGGACAAGGAGCTGGCGAGGGTCCCCGTGACCGGCTGGAAAACCTACCTGCGCTGGCGGCTCGTTTCGTCGCTTTCGCCTTTTTTGAGCACCCCCTTCGTCAAAGAGAGCCTCACCTTTCGATTTGAAAAGGTCATTGGGACGAGCACGCTGCCGCCCCTCTGGCGGCAGGTCGTAACTGCCGAGAACGAGGCACTGGGCTTTCCGCTGGGCAGGCTCTACGTCACGAAATACTTCCGGCCTGAGGCCAAGGCACAGGCCGAAGCCATCCTCCACAACGTAAGAGAGGCCCTGCGGGAGGATCTGAAGACCCTGGACTGGATGAGCGCCTCCACCCGAAAGGCGGCCCTGACGAAGCTCGACATGATGGTCGAGAAGGTCGGGTACCCCGAGATCTGGCCCGATTACGCGGGACTGAAGATCGATCGCGGGCCGTATGTTTTGAACGTACTGCGTGCGAGGGCCTTTCAACTGCAGCGAGAGTTGAACAGAATCGGAAAGCCCGCCGACAGAAGCCGATGGACCGATACGCCCCAAACCGTCAACGCGCGGTACATTCCATCCATGAATGCGATCTTCTTTCCCGCGGCCATTCTGCAACCCCCCTTCTTCGATCCAAAGGCCGACGCGGCCTCCAACTATGGCGCCATAGGCGCCGCCATGGGGCATGAGATCACGCACGGATTCGACCCGACGGGAAGCCACTTCGACGGCAAGGGCGATCTGAAGAACTGGTGGACGAAGAGGGACAGGAAGGCCTTCGAAAAACAAGTCAGACGCATCGTGCGTCAATTCTCGAAGTACAAGATAGAAGGCGGTTTGCACGTGAACGGGTCAACCGTCGCAAACGAAAGCGTCGCGGACCTCGGCGGTCTCACCCTCGCCTACAGAGCCTTCGAAAAGACCCTGCAGAGAGGGCCCCGCCCGCCCGACGTCGACGGCTTCACGGCGGAACAGCGCTTCTTCCTGGCCTTCGCGAGGATCTGGGCCGCACACATCAGACCGGGTCTTGCCCGCATGCTCGCCCTGTCGGATCCACACCCGCCTCCCCGCTACCGCGTGGACGGAACGCTCGCCGACATGCCGGCCTTCGCCAGGGCGTGGGGCTGCGGTCACGGGCCCATGGACCACCGCCGTCCCTGCACAATCTGGTGACGAGAGCCGGATATCCAACCGTGGAAACGGGGAGGCGCGGGCGGGCCTTCGCAAAGCGGCCGGGTGATCGCCCGCCTCCTCCCCGGACTCGGTCCCGTTCAAGCAGTACACGGCTGCGTCGCTGAAGGCGCCGCCTTTGTCCATGCTGCCCGGAACGCGCTGAGACCTCTCTCGCCGCCTGTCAAGCGGCAGCCCCGTCAATGCCCGATCAGATAGCCGATAATCAGGCCGATCAGCAGGCCGATGAGAATGGGGAGCAGGATTCCCCACCAGCACCCCTTCTTCTTGTGATCGTGGCCGTCCGTCGACGGCGGGGTCACGACGACCGGCGGACGTCCGGGCTGGCCCACGACAACGCCCGGCTCCGAACCGTCCCCCCAGGACACGGGAATCGTGTAGGTGCCGTCGCCGTTGTCCACGACAGGACCGGTAATGGTCGTCCCCGATGCACCGCTGACCGAGAAGCCGTCCGCCCGTCCGGGGCCGGTCTTGTTGCCGTACTCGTCTCCCGGCGTGATGGTAATCGCTCCAAGGTGTTCGCCTCCCGGCCCGGTGCCGTACTGGTCTACACGGACGTCCGTATGATCCGGATCGATTCCGACCTCGACGTGCAGGCCCCAGATATGCTCGCGCGTTGCCGTACATCCCTTGCCATAGGTAGCTTTCGCCCTGAATTTGTAGTCGCCGTCCACCGTCAACAGGTCCGTCCGGACGAGCCCGAAATTGCCGGCCGCGATAAAGGCCCCGTCGTTGTTGGCCGGGCTGTCGTCAAGTGCGAGCGTCACGACGGACGAACCGATCAGCGGCCTGCCCTGGTCGGATTCCAGCTTGCCGAGGGTCGCCTGCCGGGCCGGGATGGTATCGCCGCCGATCGAAACGGGCGCGCCAAGCCCGGCCTTGGACAGAATGCTGCCCAGGCTCGCATCGGGCCGTGTCACGATCACCTGGACCGCCGAATTCGGCGCCGGTCCGCCCTTGAGATTTTGAAGCTGGACACGAGGATTGTACGTATCGCCCGTGTAATACACATTACGGTCGGGCTTGCGCCGGAGGACCGCCCCTCCGCTCGCCACCACATTGACGAAAAAGCGCAGGGCCGGCGCGGGCGGAGGGAACTCACCCCCGCCCGTCGGCCGGAGCACGTCCACCTGCCAGGTACCGTCGCGCTCGCTGCCCTGGGGGAGGGGGATGCGCATGAATGTCCAGGTATTGCCGATCTGTTGCTCTACGCCCGCGGTCGTACCGGTGACCGTGCTTCCGAGCGGAGTTCTTACCTTCATCTGGAGATACGCGCCGGGGTTGTCCCAGCCGAGCACGATCGTGACTTGCTCTTCACCGCATATCTCGAACGGGATCGGTTTTGCATTCTGGTTTGCAGGCAGGTCGAACTCCGGGTCCATGAGCAGCCCGGCCTCGAAGATGTTTCCGAACGCCTGGGCAAAGAACTTCTCGAGCTGAAGGCTGGTGGCGCCATGAACGTAGTGCCCCCCATGATTCGTCGCCAGCGTGCCGAGCAGACCGCCGTTAAGATTGGCGGGTGTGCCGTATCCGATCACGTTGACGCCGATGTCGCCGAGCGTCCCTTCTACGGCGTCGATCATCGGCGGCGTGTTCTGCAGCCCATCGGTCAACACCAGAAGGTTGCGAGGATTCGTGCCGGGCACGGGAAACTGCAGCCTGGCGGCCTCGATCCCGCCCCCGATGGTCGTAGAACCTCCCGGCGCGAGGCCGCCGACGACGCCGCCGATATACGGCGCCGGCCCTACCAGCCCGGCCTGGCTGGCGGCGGTGACCGGCGTGATAGGAAAATCGACCGGGGCACTCGCGGTGGTGCTGAACGACACCATGCCGACCCTGTTCCCTGTGCCGACGCGCACGAGCTGGACGAACAGCGCCGCCGCATCGCGCGCCTCTTCGATCTTGGGCCGCCCGCTTTCGCCGTTCAGCGACATGCTGCCCGAACGGTCGAACACGATCATCACGTCCCGCGTGACCGGCGGCGGCGGCGCGGGAGCGATGTCCGTCAGGATGCTCGCCGTAGGGAAATAGCTGAGTGGAGACGTATATCCATAGTGACCACAAGGATTGCCGGCCGAGAGTACGCCGGTGATCCGCCCGGCCGCGTCGAACAGGCCCGAGCCGGAGCTGCCGCCCGATACCGCAAAATTTGAAGGCACGGTGATCGAACTGGGGCTGCTCGTCACCACCGAATCGAAACCGGGATGCGGAATCGACAGCTTCTGCACGGCGCCGTTCGGATGGTGCAGCCCGAACA
>JBJKRE010000197.1:0-4362 GCA_046704825.1 Acidobacteriota bacterium | reverse complement strand
GCCCGGTGACGCTCGCCCTCGGGACCCTGGCCGCGATCAAGTGGGATCGCCTGGCCGGGGCCGCGCTCTGGCTCGGGGCGGCCGTCGCCTCCCTGGGCCTCGGGTTCAAGAGCGGCTCGCACGTGGGACTCTACTTTCTCGCCATGGGCGTCATGGTGCTTCCCCAGGTGGTCGAGGGGTCGCTCTTCCTGGCGGCCGCCAGGAGGCGCGAAGCGGCGAGGCAACAGGCCCGGATCCGCAGGAGGCGCTGAGCCTTTTCCCCGTGTCCGGACAAGAAGAACCTCCGACGCAACCTTTCCACTGCAATCTTACGTAAACTGTATTTTGGGGTTGGACGGGAGTGCGCCGGTGCGCCCCCGCCCCGGAGATGAAGAGGACCGTCGTCCGGCTGGCACGACGCCCGAGTCGCCCTCAGGGGGGCACACCACATCTCGACGCACACCCGGAACCTCCCGCCCGACCTTCGGGTCTCGGACCGGCCGGCGCATATCCAAGGGAGACCGGGCATGAAGATCAGAAGCGTCGTGCTGGCCGCGTGCATTCTCGCGGCCGGGATTCTCGCGGGGGCGCAGACGCCCCCGAGCCACCTCATGCGCTTTGCGGACGTACACGGAGACGCCGTCGTGTTCACCTACGAAGGGGACCTCTGGCGGGTGCCGAGCGCCGGCGGCAACGCCGTTCGCATCACCAGCGATCCGGGGGAGGAGCGCTTTGCGAAGTTCAGCCCGGACGGGACGAAACTCGCCTTCACGGCCGGCTACGACGGCGGGACGGACGTTTACGTCATGGACGCCCGGGGGGGCGTGCCCAAGCGCCTGACCTTCCACCCCGCCGGCGACTATGTGCTGGGCTGGTACCCGGACGGCAAGCACGTCCTGTTCCGCTCCAACCGCGAATACCCCGCCCGCGGGGGGAGATCTACAAGGTGTCGGTGGACGGGGGCATGCCCGAAAAGCTCCCGGTGGACCGGGCGGGCCTGACGGCCCTGTCGCCGGACGCTTCGAGCATCGCCTACAACCGCATCGACCGCGAGTTCCGCACGTGGAAGCGCCACCAGGGCGGCACGGCCCAGGACATCTGGATGGGCAGCCTCGCCAGGGGCGACTTCCACAGGATCACGGACTGGAAGGGCACGGACAGCTTCCCCATGTGGCAGGGGGACGCCGTCTACTTCATCTCCGACCGGGATGCGGGCACGCTCAACATATTCAAGTACGACGTCAAAACGGGCGCCACCACCCAACTGACACACTACACCGACTACGACGTGAAGTACCCGTCCATCGGGCCCGGCGCGATCGTCTACCAGTACGCCGGGAGCCTGCACCTGCTCGACCTTGCCTTGGGCAAGAGCCGGAACATCGACGTGCTCATTCCCAGCGACAGGGTCCCCCTGAAGGCCGAATACGTCGATCCGGCCCGGAACACGGGCGCCTTCGGGCTGTCGCCCGACGGCAAGTACCTGCTCCTCGAAAGCCGCGGTGACATCCTGGTGGTCCCCGCGGACAAAGAGGACGTCCCCCCCGAGAACCTGACGAGGACCTCAGGCTCGCGGGAGAAAGACTGTGCCTGGTCGCCGGACGGAAAGCACGTGGCCTTCATCTCCGACAAGACCGGCGAGGAGGAGCTCTACCTGGCCGAGCCCGGCAAGCCGGGACAGTGGAAGCAGCTGACGAAGGGCAACAAGGGCTACCGCATGCACCTCGTCTGGTCGCCCGACTCGAAGTACATCCTCTTCGGCGACAAGTTCATGCGCCTGAACCTGCTGGACGCGGCCACGGGCTCCCTGACCGTCGTGGACCGCGGGCACACGGACGACGGCTGGGACCGCTGGGGCATCCAGGACTACGTCTTTTCGCCCGACAGCCGCTGGATCGCCTACACGAAGATGGAAGACAACACCAACGAAGTCATCTACCTGTACTCGCTCGAGAGCCGGAAGTCCACGCCCGTCACCGACGACGCGAGCGAGTCGTGGAGCCCCTCCTTCGACCCCGGAGGCCGGGACCTATACATCCTGTCCAACCGCAGCTTCAACCCCGTCATGGGGACCATCGACCAGGACCACATCTTCCTGAACCCCACGCTGCCCTACGTCGTCATCCTCCAGAACGGGCGGCCGTCACCCTTCGCTCCCCAGGCCGGGGAGGCGGCTGAAAAAGCCGAAAAGGGCAAAGCCCCGGCCATGGTGGTCGACCTCGGCGACTTCAGCCGGCGGACCGTGCCCGCCGAGGGCGTTAAACCGTGCAGATACTTCCGGCTGGAGGCCACCGCGAACGGATTCCTCTACCTCTCCATGCCCGAGGCCGAGTTCCCCCAGCGCTACGCGGTGGTCACCGACGAGACCTCCGTGCCCAACGACCTCTTCGCCTACGACATCAAGGACAAGAAGGCCGCCCCGGTCATGAAGGGCATCCAGAACTACCACCTTTCGGCCGACGGAAAGAAGCTCGTCTACCACGCGGGCAAGACCTTCGGCGTGGTCAAGGCCGGGGCAAAAGCCAAGGTGGGCGAAGGGGCGGTGAACCTGTCCGCGGCCCGATTCCGCATCGAGCGGATACCCGAATTCCGCCAGATGTTCAACGAGGCCTGGCGCATCGAGCGCGACTGGTTCTACGACCCGGGCATGCAGGGCAACGACTGGAAGGCGATCCACGACAAGTACGGACGCTACCTGGAGGACTGCGGCAACCGCAGCGACCTGAACTACCTCATCGGCGAGTTGATCTCCGAGCTGAACATCGGCCACACGTACGTCGGGGGCGGGGACTACGGAAAACGCCCCGAGCGCATCGGCACCGGCCTGCTGGGCTGCGACTTCGACACGCCTGCGGATGCCGCCTTCCACAGGATCGCGCACGTCGTCCCCGGCAAACCGTGGTCCGCGTCCCTCCGCTCGCCCCTGGCCGAACCGGGATGCCCCATCAAGGAAGGGGACTACCTGATCGCCGTCGATGGCGAGCGCGTTCCCGCCTCGGACAACGTGTACCGGGTCCTCGACGACCGGGCGGGGAGGCTCGTCACCCTCACCTACAACTCGAAGCCCTCGGCCGAGGGGGCGAAGACGTGGCGCGTGAAGACTCTGCGGAGCGAGTGGCCCATCCGGTACCAGGAATGGGTCGACGGGCGCGCCGCCGAGGTGGTGAAGCTCTCGAACGGCACCGTGGGCTACGTCCACCTGCCCGACATGATGGAGGGCGGCCTCATCGAGTTCGCGAAGGAATTCTACCCGCAGCGGACCCGGAAGGCCCTCCTGATCGACGTCCGCTACAACGGCGGCGGCTTCGTGGGCGACATGATCATCGACCGGCTGGAGCGGGCCGTCTGGGCCTTCACCCAGCCGCGCGAGGGCGAGCCGGGGACAAATCCGGAGATGGCCTTCAGGGGCCACCTGGCACTGCTCATCAACGCGGACACGGGCTCCAACGGCGAGTTCTTCGCGGAGGCCATCAAGGTCCGCAAGCTCGCGCGCGTCTTCGGCATGCGCACCTGGGGCGGCGCGGTTGGCATCGAGCCCCACCAGGACCTCGTGGACGGCGGCGGCGTCACCTCGCCTCAGTTCGGGCTCTACGGCGCGAACGGGACCTGGCTCATCGAGGGCCACGGCGTCGATCCCGACGTGACGGTCGAGAACATGCCCGCCGACGTGCTCAAGGGCCGCGATCCCCAGCTCGAGGCCGCCGTCAAGTACCTGATGGAGGAACTGAAAAAGGCGCCCATGGCCATCCCCGCGCACCCGCCCTACCCCGACAAGGCCCGGCCCCACGGCTCCGACCAGATGCACTGAGCACAGAAGAAACGAAACGGCCCGTCGCGGGCCGCAACAAAGGGGGCGCCATGCGCCCCCTTTTCGCGTGGTGCGCAATTATCTAAAAAGGCTTTTCACAGTGAGACGGTGAGGCGGTGAGAAAAATAGGGTTATGAGTCCTGAGTGCTGGGCTTTGAGTTGAGGAAGGGATTCTGGGCGGGATGATCGCTGGAGGCCAAACGGGGAACAACAACTTTTGCCCTGGTGCTAAACTGCAAGATGTGACCCTATTTCCTGTTTGACCCTATTTCCTGTTGCTGGGGCGAATTCCATGAGCTGGTCGTATACGGAATCCAGGGGCATGGCCCATATGGTTTCGTTGGAAGTCTTGTTCATGTGGTCCACGTTCAGCGAATGTTCCGGAAGGGTAAGGTCTTCGGCGATGTGCGCGATGGACCCCATGTATCTCATGTACTTGCGCATGGCTGCGGCCGCGGCTCCGCTGTCGCCGTTCTTTAGAGCACACGTCATCTCTTTCAATGCCTTGTCGGCGTCTTCCTGCATGCCCTTCATCCGGGTCAGGGCGTTTCCCCAGGGGAGAAGGCCGCCATGAG
>JBJKRE010000196.1:0-9367 GCA_046704825.1 Acidobacteriota bacterium | reverse complement strand
AAGAGGCCCTGGGTCAGCACAGGAAGGCCCTGAGCGAACACCCCGGGGACATCGCCACGCTCTACGCGCTCACAGAGGACAACCTGATCCTCGAGGACCACGACGGGGCCAAGAAGTACCTGGACCGCATCCTTCGCATCCAGCCGAAGAGGGCCCTGAAAGCGCTCCGCATGCTGAGGGACATCTACATCAAGGAAGCCAACTGGCGCAAGGCCCTCGAGGTCCAGGAGCACATAGGTGACGCGCGCGTGCTGGACGAGGAACGGGAGGCCGACGCCCCCTTCACCCCCGGCCTCCTATACCAGATCGGCGTGGACATGATGGCCCAGGAAAAGTACCGGGAGGCCATATCGCACCTCGAGAAGGTGCGGAAGAAATTTCCCTCCGTGCAGGCGACTTATATAAAGCTGGCGGAGGCGTATCGCATGGAAGGACGCGACGAACAGGCCGTGGAGGCCTACCTGGACGGCTACCGGAAGAACGCGTCGCCCATGTGTCTGCTGGCGATGGAACAGCTCTACCTGGACAAGGGCGACCCGGAGGGCGCCATACAGCAGTACCAGAACCTCATACGATCCACCGACCGGAAGGTGCTGCCGAAGTTTCTCCTCGGCCGGTTCTACTACCGCCTGGAGGTGCTGGAAAAGGCCGAGAAGCTCTTCCGAGAGATCGAGGGCAACATCCGGCAGTCGGGCCTGCTTCAATACTACCTGGGCCGGCTCATGGAGCGGAGGGGCGCGGCCCGCGAGGCCTGCACCCACTACCGCGAAGTGATACGGATACTCGACCCCTTCGAACTCAACTACCGCTGCACCTCCTGCGGGGACTTCTCGCCGGATTGGAAGGACTACTGCGTCAAGTGCCAACGCTGGGATACCTTCTCCCCGACCTTCAAGGACGAACTCATGCAGGAGATCCAGGAACCCAACCCGGTTTTCTATCAGGAAATCCAATGGCGACCGACGCACGGCGACCGCTCCTTTTAGCGGTCATGGACGGCTGGGGTCTCGGCCCCGACGGTCCGTTCAACGCCGTCGCTCGCGCCGGGCTCAAGAACATTCCGAAGTGGATGGGCAGCTTCCCGTGGAGGCCCCTCGAGGCATCCGGAGAGGCCGTCGGCCTGCCCGAGGGCCAGATGGGCAACTCGGAGGTCGGGCACCTGACGCTCGGGGCCGGCCGGGTGATTCTGCAGGACCTGCCGCGCATAAGCCGGGCCGTCGAAGACGGGTCCTTTTTCGACAACCCCGTGCTCGTGGACGCATGCGACGAGGCCCGCGACCACACGCTCCACCTCATGGGCCTCTTCTCGGACGGAGGCGTCCACAGCCACATCGACCATCTCAAGGCCCTGGTCAAGCTGGCGGGGAGGCAAGGCGTCGAGCGCGTGGCGGTACACGCCATTCTGGACGGGCGCGACACGTCGCCAACGGCGGGCGCGTCCTATGTGGAAGATTTCCTTGAGTTCACGTCCGATCTCGGGACGGGAGCGCTGGCGACCCTCGTGGGTCGCTATTACGCCATGGACAGGGACAAACGCTGGGAACGGACGCAGAAGGCCTACCGGGCCTACACCCTTGGCGAGGGCGAGCACTGCGACGACCCTGCCGCGGCCCTCAGGGCGAGGTACGAAGAGGACGAGACAGACGAGTTCATCCGGCCCATCGTGCTTCCCTGCCCTTACGGAACGGTGCGCGACGGGGATGTCATCTTCTTCTTCAACTTCCGCGCAGACCGGGCGCGCCAGATCAGCATGGCGTTCGGGACGGAGGCGTTCGAGGGATTCGAGCGGGAGACCCGTCCGCATCTTTCGCTCTACGCCACCATGACCCGCTACCAGAAATCCTTCCCCTTCCCGGTCGCGTTCGAACAGCAGGTGCCGGCAAACACCTTCGGCGAGGTCGTTTCCAAGGCGGGCATGAAGCAGCTCCGGATCGCGGAGACCGAAAAGTACGCCCACGTGACCTTCTTCTTCAACGGCGGCCGGGAGCAGCTTTTCGACGGTGAGGACAGGGTCCTGATCCCGTCGCCTAAGGTGGCCACCTACGACCTCCAGCCCTCCATGAGCGCCTCGAAGGTTACGGAAGCCCTGCTGGAAAAGCTGGACACGGGGCAGTACGACTTCATCCTCCTTAATTTCGCAAATCCCGACATGGTGGGACACACGGGCGACTTCGACGCGGTCTGCGAGGCCGCGCGTACGGTGGACGGGTGCATGAGACGCATCGTGGAGAAGGTTCTGGACATGGACGGAGCCGTGGCGCTCACGGCCGACCACGGGAACCTCGAAGAGATGCGCGAGCCGGACGGCGTGCACGTGCACACGGCCCACACCACAAACCCCGTGCCCCTCATCTGGATCTCGAACAAGCCGGTCCGCCTGGACGCCGACGGCCGGCGCGGCCTCGCATCCATAGCACCCACACTGCTCGAGTGGCTCGGCCTCTCGGTCCCGCCGGAGATGGACGCTCCCCCCCTCATTGCGGCCACGTGATGAGCGTCCTGGACGAGGCCACGGAACTGATCGGCACGCGCGGCTTCGACGCGTGGGAACTCTTCCACCTCGAAAGGGACGTCCGCCTCGTGAAGGCCTCGGGGGGCAAGTCCTCGGTCCGCCTCTCGGCGTCGGACCGGGGGATGGGGATCAGGGTCGCCATGTACGGTCGTTCGGCCTGCGCCTCGACCACGGACCTGTCGGAGCGGGGGCTGTCCTCGACGCTGCTCCGCCTGACCGAATCCGTTCTCTCCGGTTCTCAGGACCCCTACTTCGTGCTTCCCTCGCCTCCCGCCGACGGGTCCGCCCGCCCCGCGGGGAACGGCGGCCCCGCCCCTCCGTCGTGGGACGGGTCTGCCGCAACCACCCGCGTCCTGGAGGCCGAGGCCGCCGCGCTGCGGGCCGACCCCAGGATCCGCGGCGTGTCCAACTGCTATCAGCGCGTCAGTTCGGGCCGCGTGGCCGTCCGTAACAGCCGGGGCACGGACGCCGCCTTCGGCTTCTGCCGCGCCTCCCTGCTCGTGGAGTGCACGGCCGAGGAGGGCGGGACGCGCAAAACCGCTTCCTACGCCCTGTTCGGCAACGACTCCTCCGGCCTGGACCCCGCAGCGGTCGGCGCCGAAGCGGGACGGCGTGCCGCCTCCTCGCTCGGCGCCAAGGGGCTCATCGGCGGCCGCTACAATGCCGTTCTGTCACCCGAAAGCGCCGCGCACCTCATGAGCCGTATGGCCCCCTACCTCAGCGGTGCGCAGGCTTCGGACGGCGCGTCACCCTGGAAGGACCTCGTCGGGGACGCCGTCGGCACGGCCCAGGCCACCATACTCGATGCGCCGGCCCTGCCCGGAAGCTACGGCTTCGCCGCCTGGGACGCCGAAGGCACGCCGGCCGCGCCTCTGGTGCTCGTTGACAAGGGCATCCTCAAGGGCTTCGCGCACAACTCGGAGACAGCGGCGCGCATGGGCGTCCGGAGCACGGGGCACGCCGTCCGGTCCGACTGCGCCTTCCCGCCCGGCGTGGGTTTTCACAACCTGCACCTGGCCTGCACGGGTGCGAGCGCCGATGACGTCTTGTCGGAGGCCGGAGAGGGCTTGTACGTCGAAGACCTCTGGCTCCAGCCCGACGCCGACATCCGCAAGGGACTCTTCACCTTCAACGTGCGGGGCCGGATGATCCGTTCGGGAGAACGCTCGGACCCCATCGACGGGGTCCTCGTCACGGAGCACCTGCCGAGGCTCCTGCTCAAGCTCCGGCTCACGGGCCGCGACCTCGCATGGGGGCCGCGCGGCACAGCCGGATCCACGACATTTCTGGAGAAGGTGGTCGTCTCCTGACCGCCGCCCCGAAGCGAGGCGTCTAGGAATCGGACCCCCTGGCCGACAGCCGGGGCCGGATGCGCCGCACGAAGCTCCGGAGGAGTTCCGTGTCCCGCCGTGTCAAAGCCCAACGGTGGAGCATGGCCCTGAGTTCCCGCGCCATGGGGTCCCTGTCGCCCCGCAGGTACTCCGCCTCGTCCGCGAGGCCCAGGAGCATGTCCGCAAGTCCCTCAAGATCCCGGTGCCGCGGGGTCTCGGGCCGTTGTGGCGCCGGGGCCCGACGGGCGCGGCGAAAGACCAGGTAGGCCATGAGGACGGCGCTCTGGGCCAGGTTGAGGTCGCGGTAGGCGGGATCGGTGGGGATCACCACCACGCCTGAACAGCAGGCGATCTCCTCGAGCGTGAGTCCCGAAGACTCCGAGCCGAACACCAGCGCGGGCCCCTCCCCAAAGGCCTCGGCCAGCCGTTCGGCGCCCTCCTCGGGGGGCATGGCCCTCACACCGCGGTAGGCCCTGGGGGCGGTGGCGAGGACGAGTCCGCAGTCCGCGACCGCCTCTTCGAGGCTCGCGACCCTGTCCGCCCGGTCGAATACGTCCGAGGCGTGCCAGGCCAGGCGGCGCGCCTCGCGCTCGAAGTAGGGCTCCGATCCGGGCAGGTCGTGATCCCGGTTGAGCCGGGGATCCACGAGGCAGAGGTCGTCGAAGCCGAAGTTCTTCATGGCCCGGGCGACGGACCCCACGTTGCCGGGTGACCGGGACCGGACGAGCACGAAACGAAGGTCCTCGCTCATCGTTTCTTCCCGCCGCCGGGCCCGCTGCGGCCGTTGCGCTGGTAGACGGACACCCAGTGGTTGTGCTCGGCGAGCGTCCGGGAGAACTGGTGCGTGCCGTTGTTCCTGCTGACGAAGTAGAGGTAGCGGGACGGCGTCGGGCGGATGACCGCGTCCAGGGAGGCTCGGCCCGGATTGCAGATGGGCCCGGGAGGCAGTCCTGGATGCAGGTAGGTGTTGTAGGGGCTCTGGAACTCCAGGTCCTTGCGCGTGAGGCGGCCCCTGTACCGCCCTGCGAGAACCTCTGCGAAGATGACCGTGGGATCGGTCTGCAGGGGCATACCCGATCTCAGCCGGTTCAGGAATACGCCCGCGATGAGGCCCCGTTCCTGCGGTGCGCCCGTCTCCTTCTCCACGAGGGAAGCGAGCGTGACGACGTCGTGGGGCGAGAGAGACGTCCCCGAAGGCTTGCCGGTGCGCGTCCACCACTCCCTGAAGCCGTCGACGAGGACGCGGACGATCGTCTCCTCATCCAAGCCCGGATCCACGAGGTAGGTCTCGGGGAAGAGGTAGCCTTCCAGGTTGCGGGCGCCGGGGTCCAGGTCGCGGATCGGCGCCGGGTCGTTCATGGCCTTCAGGAAGGCGGCCTCCTTCCCGAGTCCCGCTTCGGCAAGGATTTTCGCGATCTCCTCGTCGCGGAGCCCCTCAGGGATGGTCACCTTGGTCAGGACGACCTCCCCCCTGTTCAACTTGTCGATGATCGCGAGGGGGGACTCGGGCCCGTCGAAGCTGTAGGTGCCGGCCATGATCCTTCGCGGACGCCCGAAGACCGCGAAGGCCAGCTTGAAGGAAAGGCGGCTCCTGACGAGGCCCTTCGCGCTCAGGGTCTCGATGACCTCCCCGGCGCGCATGCCCTTGGGGATCGTCACCGTGACCCGCCCCGGGGTTTCCTTGTAGGGCGTGTTCCAGTCCCAGCCCAGAAGGGCCGCGCACGCCCCGAGCGTCACGATACCGGCGATGACGGGAATGAGCAGCGCACGCCTGACCTTCATCGTTACCTCGCCGAATCGAGATAGCTCTGCAGGAGCACGGCCGCGGCCACCTGGTCCAGGCGGCCCTTTCGCCGCCCCTTCCGCCGCTCGCCCCGCTCGCGCAGGATCGCCGCGGCCTCGTGGCTGGTCAGCCGCTCGTCCCACAGGACGAACCGCACCCCCGGCAGCCTCTTTTCGAGCATGGCGGTGAAGCGGCGCACCTCCCGGCCGCCCTCGCTCTGCCGGCCGCTCATGTGGACGGGATCGCCGACGACGAGCGTGTCCACTTCGTGGTCGGCGGCCAGTCTCGCCACCCGGTCCACGGCGTCCCGCGCCGACTCCACCTCGAGCGTGTCCAGCGACCTGGCCAGCGTCCGGGTCTCGTCCGACACGGCGAGCCCCACGCGGCGCTTACCCCAGTCTACGGCCATGGTGCGGCTCATGGGGCCCCCGATTCCGAGCCCGTCGCGGGGGGGGCTCCGCCGCCGGCCTCGCCGGACTTTTCCACGAGGTGCAGCGTGGCGATTCCGCCGGTCAACGGCCGCTGGGACCGGACGCGCAGGCCGGCCGCCTCGAAGCGGTCCCTGAGCCCCTGCGCGTCGGGAAAACGGCTGACCGAAGCCGGCAGGTAGTTGTAGGCGCCGCTGGAGGGGCTGATGACCCGCCCCAGGACGGGCAGGATCCTTCGGAAGTAGAGGCGGAAGACGGCGCCGAAGAGCCGCCCGCGGGGCTCGCTGAATTCCAGTATCACGCCCTTCGCACCCTGCTTGAGGACGCGCGCCATCTCCCTGAAGCCCGCGTCGAGGTCCTCGAAGTTGCGCACGCCGAAGGCCACCATCAGGCCGTCGACGCTGGCGTCGCTGAGCGGAAGGCCAAGCGCGTCGCCCTGGGCGAGCCCGAGCCTCGGCTCGTCCCCGGCCTTCTGTCTGGCCAGGAGCATCATGCCCCGGCTGAAGTCCACCCCCAGGACCCGGGCCTCGGCCTTCCGGAGGAGCGCGAGCGCGAGGTCACCCGTTCCGGTGCAGAGATCGAGGTAGAGGCGGCCCGGCTGGGGATCCAGGGTCCGGATGGCGGCGCGCCTCCAGTACCGGTCGACGTTCAGGGACAGCAGGTGGTTGAGGAGATCGTAGGTCGGCGCGATGGCGTTGAACATCTGTGCGACGAGCGCGCCCTCCCGCCTGCCGGGATCGGGAAGGCCGTGCGGTGTGTCAGGGGCCATGTCCGCCTTCCGCGAGCGCTTCCTCCAGTTCTTCCGAACTGCAGACCGCCGTTCCGACCTTTCCCACCACGATGCCGGCGGCCAGGTTGGCAAGCGCGCTGGCCGTCCGCAGCGGCGAACCGGCGGCGAGAGCCAGGCTCAGGGCGGCGACCACCGTGTCCCCCGCGCCGGTGACGTCGAACACTTCCCTCACGCGGGCGGGGATCCTCTCGAGTTCGGCGTCGCGCTCGGCCAGGACCATGCCGTCCGGCCCCAGGGTGAAGAGGATGGCGCGCCAGTCCGTACCGGCCATGAGCTCGGGCGCAAGCCGGCCGAGTTCGCCGATGGTGAAGGGACGTCCGAAGAAACCCGCCGCCTCGTCCCGGTTGGGCGTTACGACGGTGGCGCCCGGATAGGGGAAGTGCACGGGCTTGGGATCCACCACGTAGGGCACGCCGGCCCGGCGCGCGGCGCGCCCGATGTCCGCCAGAAAGTCGGGGGCCAGCACGCCCTTGGCGTAGTCCGAGACGACCAGCGCACCGCAGTCGGCGAGGAGCGGCTGGAGGGTCGCGAGCAGGCGGCTACGCGCCTCGGCCGGCACGTGGTCCTTGTTCTCCCGGTCGACCCTGACCACCTGCTGCCGGTGGGCCACGATCCGGGTCTTCACGGTGGTAGGGCGTCCGGGCACGCTCTCGATGCCCCCCGCGTCCACGCCGTCTGCCTCCACGACCCGCCGCAGCATCGTCCCGCTCTCGTCGTCGCCCGTCACGCCAAGGAGGACGACCTTCCCACCCAGGGCGCACACGTTGCGCGCCACGTTCGCCGCGCCTCCCGGCAGGACCAGTTCGTCGGTCACTTCCACGACCGGTATGGGCGCTTCGGGAGATATCCTGTGAACGTGGCCGTAGACGAAGCGGTCCAGGATCAGGTCCCCCAGCACGACGACCCGCGAAGATCGCCAGTCGGGAATCCGGATCGTGCCGGCGCAGGTGTTTTCGCTCATGACATCACGCTCCCGCGCGGACCGGGACGGTTCCGGTCCGCAGCGTACAATTGTACACGCTGCCCGGGGCGGGGGCCAGAAGACGGCGGCTACGGGGCCTGAAAAGCCGGACTGCGGCCGTCTCCGGGGAACCGTGGGGATCACGGGCCCGCGCGCCGCGGCTCAGATTCCCGCCATCCAGAGGTACGCCCAGTTGACGAGAAAGGCGGCGAGCAGGAACAACCACCACCACTTCTCCTCCTTCTGGGACACGTGGATGGTGAAGCTCCGCCCCGCGATCCAGGCCAGCGCCCCGACCGCGACCCAGAGCAGAAGCGCCCAAATGACCAGGGTGAAGAACGGGTTGGTTTTCAGGGCCGTTTCCCAGTGCGCCCGGACCAGGTCGTAGGTGGCCCGCGTGGCTCCGCACGTGGGGCAGGGGTGGCCGGTCATCAGGTGGAACCCGCACGGGGGCCAGTACTTCTCGGGTACGAACGAGAGGCACCCGAAGACCACCGCCGCCGAAGCCATGCCGAGGCCGACGAATATCCAGGCGGGGGGCCTGGGGGCCTGAGCACGCCGCGTGAAGCGGAACCTCACGGCTTTTTCCCTCCGGTCTGACCGGCGACCAGCTCCAGGGCGGCCCGGACGCGCCGCCAGGCGTCCTTGTCCAGGATGAGGGCCGTCTTCCGGCCACCGGGCAGGACGTAGCGGGAGCCGCCCACCTCGTCCCCTATTTACAGCGTTTCCGTAAAATCCTTGCCTTTGAGAGTCACGGTCATGACCGGTGCGTCGAGGCCAGGCGGCGGGCTGCCCTCGAAGGGGACGGCGCTCGCGCCGCTGAGGTCGGCGATGCCCGCGGCCAGGGCCGGGGCGTCCGCCCCCTGGGGAGGGTGCGCCGGATCGGCGAAGCGCCAGCCCTTCTTGGCGTCCCTCACAATCCGGACGTGATACCGCCCCTGGACGTCGATAGAATCCGCGCTGTAGAGGCCGTGCCTGAAGCACGCCATGGACCGGAACGTGTCCGGTGCCTTCTCCAGGTTCTTCAGGGAGTTCAAGGAAACCTCCATGACCGAGGGCCGGTCCGAAGCCCACGCATAGACCAGCTTGTCCTCAGGCTTTGAGCCCGGCACTGGGGCGCCCAGGCGAACCTCAACCTTTCCGCCGCCTGCGAGCGTGAGGTGCATCTCGGTCAGGGCCGGCCGGAGTCCGAACTTGGACAGGTCCCCGGTGTCCCCTTCCACGAAATGGAAGACCGGGCAGAGGCTGACGTCGTCCAGGGCGTCCTGGAGCTTGTCCGACGATCCCCAGTCCACGTAGGGCTTCGACAGGTTCCAGAACCCGTTGTCGTTACGGGCGAAGGCCAGGGGTGGACCGTCCTTGCGCGTCATGGTGAAGGCGCTGATCTCCTGGGTGCCGACGGGGAGCAGTTCGCGCAGTCTGAATCGCGAGGACGGCTTGAGCAGGAGGCTCTCCATGCCGGAGGGCAGCAGGAAGTCCGCGCCGTCGGCACGCACGTAGACGCCCGCGCCCAGCGCGGCCTTGTCGCCCACCTCGACAGTCACGGCGCCCGAGGGCGTGGT
>JBJKRE010000195.1:0-3260 GCA_046704825.1 Acidobacteriota bacterium | reverse complement strand
GAGTAAGGGTCCACGCTCATTCCGACCGCGGCGAGTTGAAAGAAGGCCGGAGCCCGAGAACGGGCACCGGCCTTTCTGGTCCCGAGGCACCTTCGATCATACCGGGACGTCTCAACTCCCTTTAGATGCGCTCCACCGCCATCGCGACTGCGTTGCCGCCGCCGAGGCACAGTGAAACGATGCCTCGCCTGGAGCCGCGGTCCTTCATGGCGTAGAGCAGGGTGAGGAGGCAGCGGGTACCCGATGCGCCGATGGGGTGGCCGAGGGCCACGGCGCCGCCGTGGACGTTCACCTTCTCCGCCGGCAGGTCGAGCACGCGGAGGAGAGCCACCGACTGGGCGGCGAAAGCCTCGTTCAGTTCGAAGAGGTCCACGTCCTTGAGGTCCCAGCCCGCCTTGGCGGCCACGGCCTTCACGGCCGGCTCCGGCGTCATCATGACCCACCGGGGTTCCAGACCCGCCGTCGCGTAGGCCACCACCCGGGCGAGGGGTTCGATGCCCTTCTTTTCCGCATACGCCATGGTGGACACCACGGTCGCCGCGGCGGCGTCGTTGATCTGGCTGGCGTTGCCTGCCGTCACCACGCCGTCCTTCTTGAAGGCCGGCCTGAGCTTCGCCAGAGCCTCCATGGTTACGTCCGCTCTGATGCCGTCGTCTCCCCGGAAGAGAATGGGGTCCTTCTTCCTCTGCGGCACGGCCACTTCAAAGGTCTCTCCGTCGAACTTGCCGCTCGACCAAGCCGCCGCCGCCTTCTTGTGGCTTTTGACGGAGTACTCGTCCATGGCCTCACGGGAGACGTCGTATTCGCTGGCCACGAGTTCGGCGGTCATGCCCATGTGCTGGCCGTCGTATGCGTCGGTCAGGCCGTCGGCCACCATGGAGTCGATCACTTCGCCGTTGCCGAGACGCAGGCCTATCCGAGCTTTCTTCAGCAGGTAGGGTGCGTTGGTCATGGATTCCATGCCGCCGGCCACGATGACTTCGGCGTCCCCGGCCTTGATGGCCTGAGCTCCGAGCATGACGGCCTTGAGGCCCGACCCGCAGACCTTGTTGACCGTGAAGGCGGCCACGCCGACCGGCAGGTCGGCCTTCAGTGCGGCCTGGCGCGCGGGGTTCTGGCCCACGCCCCCCTGGAGCACGTTGCCCATGATCACTTCGTTCACCTCGCCGGGCGCGACCTTGCCCCTGGCGATGGCCTCCTTGACGGCGAAGGCTCCCAGCTCGGGCGCGGTGAAGGGGGTTAGCACGCCCATGAATTTGGCGATGCCCGTCCGGGCACCCGAAAGGATAACTATGTCCGACATGGTGTTCTCCTCACTGAATCAGCCTTAAAGCAGGTCTTCGCTGAGGCTCGGACCCAGAACGATGAGGGCGTCTCCCGCGTGGATGCGGGTGCCGCCCTCGGGATTGAACGTCATGGTGCCGTCCGACCGCTTGATGGCCACGACCAGAATCTTGTGGCGCTTGAGCAGGCCGGTTTCGTTGATGGTGGCGTCCGCCAGGGGGCTGCCCGGCCGGACCGTGAACTCCTCCATCTGGAGCTGGAGGTTCTCCCGCTCCGTGGCCATCTCGATAAAGTCTGTGACGGTTGGGTTCAGGATCATCCGCGCCATGCGCTTTCCGCCCTCCCGGTGGGGGCTGATGACGCGATCGGCGCCCGCTTTGAGCAGCCTGCGCTCACCCTCCCGCTCGCAGGCCCTGGCGAGGATCACCAGGCCGGGATTGAGATCCCTCGCGGTGAGGATGACGTAGAGGTTGTCCGCGTCGTTGGGGAGCAGCGCGATCAGGCCCTTCGCCCGTTCGATGCCGGCCTTCCTGAGGACCGCCTCCTCGCGGGCGTCCCCCATGACGACGGCGACGCCCGAGTCCTGGAGCCTGTCGGCTTCTTCGGGCCGTCGCTCGACAACCACCAGGGGAACGTTCTTGAAGCCGAACTCCGACACGACCGTCGACCCGATGCGGCCGTGTCCGCATATCACGTAGTGCTCGTTCGATTCCTGGACTTTCTTGTTCATTCGCCGGCGTTCCAGACTCTCGAGAAAACCCTTTTCGACCACGAACGTGAACAGGCGGGTGAGGTGAAAGGAAAAGGTGGCCACACCCACGACGATGAGAACAATGGTGAACAGTTTACCGGCATGGGACAGGGGCTTCAACGTCTCGAAGCCGACCGTGGACAGGGTGATGACCGTCATGAAGAGGGCGTCCAGAGCCGACATGCCCTCGATGGTCATGAACCCCAGCGTTCCGATGCACAGGAGGAGACCCAGGCTGAGAAGAAGGTAAACGGCGCCCTTGGTTCCCTTCTGCATCGTCCCCCCTGCCGGCCCGGTTCAGGCCGAATCGCACAGGCTCGACGGCTTGCCCATGAAGCTCCTGGCCTCGCTGAGGACCTGCGCCTTGACCTGCTCCAGCGGCCCCTTGATGCAGAAGCCCGCGGCGAGCGGGTGTCCGCCGCCGCCGAACTGACGGGCCAGGGCGTTGACCGGGATGCGCCCCTTACTCCTGGCCGACACGTTGATGGTGCAGGCATCCAGCTCCACGAAGAGCAGCGCCAGCTCCACGCCCTTGAGAGAGAGCGGGATGTTCACGACCGCCGGCATCTCCATCGGGTCGATGGTGTAGCGCTTGAGCATGTCCCGCGAGACCTCCGAGTAGGCGATGACACCTGACCCGTCGAGCCTCAGGTTCTGGATGACTTCCCCCTCCAGTTTAACTTCGGACAGCCTCCGCTGCCAGTTCAGGTTCAGGTGGAGGGCGTAGGGCTCGGCGCCCGCCGAAACGAGCTCACCGGCGGCGTGGAAGGTTCCGGCCGTGCACCGCTCGTAGGAAAAGGACCCGGAGTCGATGCTTATGGCGGCGAACAGCGGAGACGCCACCTCGGGCGTCATGGCCACCTTCATGGCCCCGAGCAGGCGGAAGAGGATTTCTCCTGTTGAACCCACGCCGGGATCCGACAGGAGGTGGTCGAACGCGCTGTCGGCGTCGCAGTGGTGGTCCAGGCAGATCTTGACCGCCGCGCTCTCCTTGAACAGAGGTTCCATACGCCCCAGCCTGTAGGTGAGGCCCACGTCCAGGACGACCGTCGTATCCACGGACCGGAGAAAGGCCTCGTGCCCGGGGGGGTCGAACAGCATGATCTCGTCCTCGTCGGCCTGTAGAAACTTGAGGGCCTTGGGCACCACCGTGTCGTTGATGACCCGCGCGTCCTTGCCCATCGCACGAAGCGCCCTGAGCAGGGCGAGTTCGCAACCGATACCG
>JBJKRE010000194.1:0-6130 GCA_046704825.1 Acidobacteriota bacterium | reverse complement strand
GAGGTGGCAGTACGATGTTCCGCCGTGCATGAAAGGGCGGAAAGGGCTGTTCGTACCTGGCACCGTGAGGTTCGAAAGCGACATGAATAAGGTGCACCGTCGGGTCGCCTATGGCAGACGCTAGCCGCGTGGTGGGGGACGGGCGCCCGGCGCAAGATGCGGTGTGACGCGGGCCGGGCGATTGGCGAATTCGGGCAAGGGTAGGAGGACTCAGGGATGGAAGGCACTCACGGAGAGGCTCTGGCGGGTTTGATGGGACTGACCTACATGGAAAAGGGCGGTCCGTTCCTGGGACGCGGGGCGGTGGGGGAGAAGCAGGGCTTCCCCCTGGCTGTCGATTGGACGAAGCGAAAGAGACAACAATGCGTAGCTTTCATCGTCAGCTTCAGGAAGGGGACTCTGAACGGTCTCCCGGAGGCCGTGCTGGCGGACCTGCTTTTGGATAAGGCGCTCCTCGAAGCGATGGGGAAAAAGAAGGTTCCTCAGGGCGGAGCGAAGGCCTCTGTTGCCAAGGAAAACCGGATCACGCTTTACTGGGATTACTCCTTAAGGGCTCCGAAGCCGGAGGCCGTTGCGGCGGCGGCCGAAGCCATCGTGCGTTTCATGGGCGGGCACAGCGATCCCGTGGGGGAGGGGTGCAGCCTGTGCGGAAGCTCGAGCGGCGGGATGCTGTACTGCCTCGAACTGGCGCCGGTTATGCTGTGCGGTTCATGCGCGGAGGGGGTCCGCGCCGACAACATGAACAAGGAAAGGGCCTGGGATGCCGTGGAGCCGAGGCTCGTCTCGGGAATCCTCGCGGGCGCGCTCGTGGCCCTTCTCGCGGCGCTCGCGTGGGGCGGCCTGGCCTATTCCACGCATAAGATGTACGGTTTGCTGGCGCTTGTGATCGGCTTCTGCGTGGCCAAGGCCGTCAAGTTCGGCATGGGCAAGGTCACGCTGGCGGGGAAAGTCGCGACGTTCGTCCTGACCGTTGCATCGGTTGTCGCGGGCCAGTTCTTTTTCATCGTGCTCGCCGTGGCGAAGTCGGCGAAGGTCCACGTCTCCCTCGAACTGGCCCGGCGCGTGATGCCCCACTTCATCGAGATCCAGTTTTCGCACTCCTCGGGTTATATAAGCGTCCTGTACGGCTTGCTCGGCGCGGTCATCGCCACGGTCTACCTCAAACAGAAAACGCCGGGACGGGAACTTGTCCTCGTACAACAGTCGGGGGCGTCCGCCGCGATGGGGTGACTTACAGGGTTCCCTACGCTCTTTTGTCGACCTGGGTGCGGTGAACCGAAATAAGGTGGTGCCGCCTTCACAGGTGGTCGGGCAACCTCCCGTGTAGCCCCAAAAGGGACGGCGGAACGGGCAAGGAGGGCGCGGGAGAACCCGCGCCCTCACCATTTCGTGGAGTTCAAGGCCGCGCTCCGAGGGATTGTTCGGTGAGATATCGCGGGGGGCGCGGTGTCTGGGACTCCTCTCTTGATCTACTGTCGCGGCGCCTCCTGCGAGGGGACTATGACCATCCAGCCTATGCCGAAGCGGTCGGTGACCATGCCGAAGCAGGGCGAGAAGAAGGTCTTGCCCAGGGGCATCCCCACTTCGCCGCCCTCGGCGAGGGCTCCGAAACACTTCCTGGCGCGGGTTTCGTCTGGCACCTCGGCGGTGAGGGAGAAGCCTTGGAAGGCCTTGTGGACGCCGCAGGCGTCGGATGCCAGGATGCTCGCATCCCCGATGCGCAGATTGGCGTGCATGATCTTGTCGCCGTAGTCCGCCGGGACCGTGCCGGGCGGAGGCGGTTCGGGGCTCTCTCTGTAACGCATCATGAAGGCGACCTCGGCGCCCAGCGCCTTCTTGTAGAACTCGAGGGCCTTTTCGCAGTTGCCGTCGAAAAACAGGTACGGTTCGATCTTCATCGTGTGTCTCCCTTCATAGAGGAATCGGTCGGTTGATCGGACAATCGGAAATCGGGAAGAAGGCGTCGCGCCGGCCGGTGTTTCCGCTGTCAGCCCGCCTTGGACAGGGCCCCTTCGATATCCGCGGCCAGGTAGACCTGGCGGACCTCCAGCTCGGCGCCGTCCTCGACGGGTGCGCGCATGGCCCAGTCGACGGCCTCCTCTCTGGCGTTCACCTCCACCATCCACAGGCCCGCCACGAGTTCCTTCGTTTCCGCAAAGGGACCGTCGGTGACGATCCGCTTCCCGCCGGAAACCGTTATTCGCACTCCTTGGGAACTGGGATAGAGGCCTTCCGCGACCATTAGGATGCCGGCCTCATCCATTTCGCGGCAGTACCGCCGCATGGCCTCGTGGACCTCGCGGGGCGGAAAGAGCCCCGCCTCCGATCTTTCGCTCGCCTTGACGATGATCATGAACTGCATGGGACACCTCCTGTTCACTCTTTGGTCGTCCGGGACGGCGCGTTTTCGACATCAGACGACCGGGAAAGAGGGCGGGGGTTTCTAGGCCAGTCCCGGAAGATCGTGGACGGGCCTCACTTCGACCGTGCCCTTCCGGGCGCCCGGGATCCGGCCCGCGACGCCGATGGCTCCGTCAAGGTCCGGGGCTTCGATGAGAAAATAGCCCCCGAGCTGTTCGCGGGTCTCGGCGAAGGGCCCGTCGGTGACCGACAGCCTTCCGTCGCGGACGCGCACGCTGGTCGCGGTCTCCACGGGTTTCAGGGGATTGGCGCCCAGCAGCCGCCCCGTGTCTTTCAGTTCATGCACGAGCTGGGTGGACTCCTCGTAGCACCCTTCTCGCTCTTGGTCCGTCCAGGTCTTTTCGTCCGAATAAACCAGCAGCAGATATTTCATGGGCGTCTCCGATTCAGTCCGGAATGTCCGGTTCTACGAGACTGGCGAGCTGTGCGAGCGATTCCTGCCAGCCGAGATAGCACATTTCAACCGGGATGGCCTCCGGCAGGCCCTCCTGCACGATGGTGACGTCGGTGCCGCACGACACCTTCCTCAGCGTCACGCTCGTCTCGATCCCCCCGGACAGGTTCGGGTCGTCGAACCGTTCCTTGTAGCGGATCTTCTCGGACGGGACGAGTTCCAGATAGGTCCCCTCGAAGTCGTGGCGCTTGCCCGTCCCGAAATTCGTGAAGGACGACCGGAACGAGCCGCCTACGGCGGGTTCCAGCTTGTGGACCTGGCAGGTGAACCCGGAGGGCGGAATCCACTTGGCCAGGGCGTCGGGCTCCAGGAAGGCCCGGTAGATGCGCTCGGGGTCGGCGCGCAGCACGCGGTGAAGGCGGATGGTTCCTGTCGGCATCGTGGTCTCTCCTTTCGCAGTCCTGAACGGCCCCGGGTTGTCCGGGCCCTACGTCTTGTCGTGCGGCGTTCCCCGAAATCGACAAGGTTGGTGCCGCCTTTCGTCTCGGCCGGGTCCGGGGCCTCGTACAACCCGGCCAGACGCCGCGCGAGGAAGCGGCGTTCGGGCTCCTGGCGCGCCAGGGCGAGGGCCCGTTCGTAGGAAGGCCTGGCTTCGGCCGTCCTGCCGAGGCGCCGGCAGAGATCCGCGCGTGCGGCGTGGGCCAGGTAATAATCGGCCAGTTCGCCGCGGCCCAGGAGGCGGTCGATCATGGCGAGACCCGTCTCGGGGCCGTCCCGCATGGCCACGGCCACGGCGTAGTTGAGTTCGACGACCGGGGAAGGGTCGGCCCGGAGCAGCACGTCGTACAGCCCGGCGATCCTCGCCCAGTCCGTCTTGTCTGCTGAGGGTGCCTCCGCGTGGAAAGACGCGATGGCGGCTTGCAGGGTGTAGGGTCCGAAGCGGCGCGAGGCCATGGCCCGGCGCACGAGCGCAACCCCCTCTTCGATTGCGGGCCGATCCCAGAGCGAACGGTCCTGCTCCTCAAGAAGGACGAGGTCGCCCGCGGGGGTGGTTCGCGCCGACCTGCGGGAGTCCTGAAGGAGCATGAGGGCGAGAAGGCCCACCGCCTCGGGCTCGGGCAGCAACTGCACAAGCAGGCGTCCGAGCCGGATGGCCTCGGCCGAGAGGTCCCGGCGCGTCAGCACGTCTCCGGAAGAGGCGCTGTAGCCCTCGTTGAAGATGAGGTAGACCACCCGGAGGACGGCGTCGAGGCGGCCGGGCAGGTCCGCCGGGGCCGGGACCTGGTAGGGGATTCCGGCGTCGCGGATCTTGGCCTTGGCCCGCACGATGCGCTGGGCCACCGTGGACGGCCGGGTCAGAAAAGCGCTGGCGATCTCTTCGGTCTTAAGCCCGCAGATCTCCCTGAGCGTGAGGGCGACCTGGGCGTCGGGCGGCAGGGCCGGATGGCAGCAGGTGAATACGAGGCGCAGGCGGTCGTCCGGAATGGCTGCGTCCTCGTCGGGAAGAGGATCCAGAGTCTCGGCCGCCAGGCGTTCGGCCACCTTCTCAAGCGACGTGTCGAAGCGGGCGCGGCGGCGCAGGGCGTCGATCGCTTTGAAGCGGCCCGTGGAGACGAGCCAGGCCCTGGGGTTGTTGGGCACGCCGTCGCGGGGCCACTGCGCCAGCGCCGCCGCGAAGGCGTCGTGCAGGGCCTCCTCGGCCGGCTCGAAGCCGCCGAGGAGGTGGATGAGCGTGGCGAGGACGCGCCGGGACTCCTCCCGGTACAGGACTTCCACCCGCTCCCGCACGGCTTCGGCTGCTTCCCTGCTCATCCGGCCACTCCCGTCGGGGGTGCGCGCCTCTTACCCGGCCTTCTCCACGAGCGCCGCGAGGCGGTCCAGGTTCTGTTCGTTGGCGTCCTTCGCGAAGACGGACACGCGGCGGCATATGTCCGGTGTTTCGAAGACCTGTTGCCAGCCGACGACCGTTTCGCCCCCCTCGTCCGCGAAGGTGATGCCGAGGTCGAAGTGTGGGGCCGAGAGGTGACGCAGTTTCACCCGCTCAGGAGGCACGACATCCAGGAAGGTGATCTCGTTCGGGTAGTCCTTGCCGTCCGGGCCGTGCATGACGAACCGCCACGAGCCTCCGGGACGAAGATCGAATTCATGGAATGTGTTCGTGAAGCCCTCCGGTCCCCACCATTGCGCAAGCCGGGCCGGGTCGGCAAAGGCCTGGAAAACGCGCTCCCTGGTAGCGCCGATCTTTCGGGATGTACAGAGTTCGCGGTCCGTGGCCACCGGACCGGCCGTGGTGTTCAGGGTCATTGCGTACTCCTCCTTGTGCAGAGGTGATCTGCAAGTACGTGCGCGCCTCGCCTCGATGCGGAAGAATCGGCCGCCCGGGAACTCGTGGGCTGTGCCGGGGCCTCGTCGACGCCTCCCGCCGGGACGAACCGACGGCCTCCAGCCCGCTCCATTCCTGTGGTCGAATGGACCGGGCCGAATTCGACGCGCCCCACCGGCGCCGGCACGTCCCCCACCGAACGTGCCGTCCACCCCTTACACTTTCCCAGCCGTCTGAAATCAGAGCAACGCCCCCCAAAGCGGAAAATTCCCGCCCAAAAGGCCGGGGGGCGGGAAACGAGACGAAGATCACAGTTTCATCACAAGGGGCCGGGAAGAGACGCGCCGGCCGTGCCGTTACACAATGCTCATCAGCCTGTCGGATCGGGCCGGATCCACCGCCGGTGAACAGGGGAGAGAAGCGAGCGATGGCGAACCTGCGGAAGAAGGTCGAGATAAATGCGACGCCGGAATCCGTGTGGGCGGTCCTGATCGAACTGGAACACTGGGCGGACTGGACGCCCTCCATTACGAGCATCGAACGCCTCGACGGCGGACCGCTCGGCGTCGGGAGCCGGGTGAGGGTGCTGCAGCCGAAGCTGCCTCCGGCCGTCTGGACCGTGACGGTGTGGGAACCTGGAAGCAGGTTCGCGTGGGAGTCGCGCAGACTCGGCGTCCGTACACTGGCGGACCACGTCATCGTGCCCGGCAAGGAAGGGACGACGGTGGAATTTGGCGTCGAATTCGGCGGTCCGTTCGGCGGCGTTGCGGGCCGGCTGGCGTCAAAGCTGACGAAGCGCTACATGGCGTTCGAAGCCGGGGGCCTGAAGGGGCGCTGCGAACACGGCCCGTCGTGGGTACCCGGCGGACAGGAGTAAACAGGATAAGGAGGTCACCGTGAGCCAGGGCGGCAGGAGCAGAACGAATCCCGAGGTGGACGGCTTTTTAAAAAGGGCGACGCGGTGGCGCGAAGAATTCGAGAGACTCAGGCTG
>JBJKRE010000193.1:0-3701 GCA_046704825.1 Acidobacteriota bacterium | reverse complement strand
TCCCCGTGATCTACACCACCGCCAAGAAGGGCACGGCGACCCTGAACCTCGCCGCGCCCGGCGAGGACCTGCTCCCGCTCTTCAAGACGATCCTTGAGGCCATCCCCGCCCCGGAGATACGCGAGGGCGGAACGACGCAGGGCTGGATCACCAACATCGACTACAACGATTACGTGGGGCGCATGGGGCTGTGCAGGGTCGTGCAGGGCCAGGTGGAAGCCAACAAGGAGTACGTGCTACAGCAGGGCGGCCGCCAGCTCAGGGGCAAGGTCACCGCGCTCTTCACCTACTAGGGCCTCGAGCGCGCCGAGGCGGACAAGGTCGAGGCGGGCGACATCTGCGCCATCGCGGGCTTTCCCGACGTGGGCATCGGCGATACGCTCACGGATCAGCCCGAGGCCGAGCCCCTGCCCAGGATCCGTGTGGACGAGCCCACGCTCTCCATGGTCTTCTCCTCGAACGTCTCGCCCTTCGCCGGCAAGGAGGGCCGCTTCGTCACCGCACGGCAGATCCGCAACCGGCTCGAGAAGGAGGCGCTGAGGAACGTGAGCCTCCGCATCGTCTTCCCCGAGACGGGCGACCAGTTCGAGGTGATGGGCCGGGGGGAACTCCAGCTCGCCATCCTCATCGAGACCATGCGCCGCGAGGGCTTCGAACTCTCCGTGAGCCGCCCCAGGATCCTCACGCGGACCGGCGACGACGGCCAGGTCATGGAGCCCATGGAGCTTGTCCAGGTGGACTGCCCCGAAGACTTCATGGGTGCCGTCACGCAGCTGCTGGGCACCCGCCGGGGCAAGATGGTGAACCTCGTCAACCACGGTTCCGGCCGCGTGCGCATGGAATGGCGCATGCCGAGCCGCGGGCTCATCGGCTTCAGGACGCAGTTCATGACCGAGACGCGCGGCATGGGCATCCTCAACCATCTCTTCGACGGCTACGACGCCTGGCAGGGCGACATCGCCGGCCGCATCACCGGCGCCCTCGTCGCCGACCGGCCCGGGCGGGCCACAGGCTACGCCATCGAACACCTGCAGAGCCGCGGCGAGTTCTTCATTCCACCCGGCACGCAGGTCTACGAGGGCATGGTCGTGGGTGAGAACAACCGCGAAAACGACCTCGACGTGAACATCGTCAAGGAGAAGCACCTCACCAACATGCGCGCCTCCACCGCCGACGAGGCCGTCAAGCTCGTCCCGCCGCGGATCCTGAACCTGGAGCAGTGTCTCGAGTTCCTCAGGGACGACGAACTGCTCGAGGTCACGCCCCAGTCCCTGCGCATCCGCAAGAAGAGCCTGAAGGCCCTCGAGCGCTACCGGGAAAGGCCGCGCTGATCGCAGCGTGTTTCCGGGAGTAGGGGATTAGGTGAGTAGGAGGTTTGCCGCCCTCGGGGACAATGGCCTGCGGCCGACCGCGGACCGCTGACGGCCGACCGCCCCGCGGATCTGCTTTCCTGGCCGAAATACCCGTAGGAGCGACCTTCAGGTCGCGATCCGGTAGGGTGGACCCGAGGGCCCCAGACCCGAGCGTCCACCACCCAAAAGATCCGGGCAAGAACACTGTAGCCGCCGTCTTGCTTTCTTTTGCCTGTAGCCCTTCGGCCTTACCCCATGAGCCTTTCGGCGCGGGGAAGGGGTTAAGAGTCAAGGTTGAAGGCGCATGCAGGCCTTCGAAGGCTCGTCCCCCCGCCGTCTCCTAAATCCAAAATCCCAAATCCCAATTCCCAAATTTCTCTTCTCCCCGCCTCACCGTCTCACTGTGAAGGTCCCCCCCGCTGGCATTCGCGCGTTTCGCGCGGTAGATTAGAGGCATGATGCACAAACGCATGTCCGAATCGATGTCGCCGGCCCCTCGCGAAGAATGCCTCGAAGGGCCCGCCCGAATTCCGCGCGAGAACGCCCGGGAAAAGCAGTACAAGTACCTGATCGTGGGCGGCGGCATGGCCGCGGCGGCGGCCTTCAAAGGCATCCGGCAGGTCGACCGAGACGGCGAAATCGGCCTCGTCGGTGCCGAGGACGATCCCCCCTACGACAGGACCGCGCTCACGAAATCGCTCTGGAAGGGCAAGTCCGTAGACAAGATCTGGCGTCTGAAGGACAGGGACGTCGTCGACCTGCACCTGGGCAAAACCGTGTGCGCGCTGGACCTGGACGGGCACCGGGTGATGGACGACGAGGGCGGCGCCTACGGCTACGGCAAGCTCCTGCTGGCCGTTGGCGGCACGCCCAGGCGCCTGCCCTTCGGCTCCGACGCCGTCATGTATCTGCACTCGCTGGCCGATTACCGGACCATCCGGGCCCGGGCCGACGAGGGGCGCAGGTTCGTCGTCATCGGGGGCGGCTTCATCGGCTCCGAGATCGCTTCGGCCCTGGCCACCGGCGGCAAAGAGGTGGTGATGATCTTCCCGGAGGACGGCATCGGGCGGGCGCTCTTCCCGCGCGATCTCTCGCTGTTCCTTATGGACTACTACGGGCGGAAGGGCGTGGAGGTCCTGTGCGGCGACACGGTTACGGGTGTGGACCGGAAGGGGCGGACCGTCCGGGTCAGGACGCAAAGCGGCCGGGAACTCGAAGCGGACGGGGTGGTGGCCGGCCTGGGGATCAAGCCCAACTCCGGCCTGGCCAAGAAGGCGGGCCTCAAGACCGCCAACGGCATCGAGGTGGACGGACAGCTCAGGACGTCGCACTCCGACGTCTACGCGGCGGGCGACGTGGCGTCCTTCTACTGTTCGGCCCTCGAGCGGCGCATGCGCGTCGAACACGAGGACAACGCCCTATGGATGGGCTTCACAGCCGGCCGCAACATGGCCGGCGAGTCGGGCGTCTACGACCAGGTCCCCTTCCTCTACTCCGACCTGTTCGACCTCAACTACGAGGCCGTGGGCCACGTGGACTCGGAGTTCGAGACCGTCGCCGACTGGCGGGAGCCCTACAGGGAGGGCGTCGTCTACTATCTCCACGACGAGCGCGTACGCGGCGTACTGCTCTGGAACGTCAAGGGCCGCACCGACGCCGCCAGAGACCTCGTCGCCGCCCCCGGCCCCTTCGACCCCGACGACATGGAGGGTACCATCCCGCTTCCATGAAGGGGGATGATTTGGGAATTGGGATTTGGGATTTCGGATTTAGGGGACGGCGGGGGACGGGCCTTCGAAGGCCTGCATGCACACCATTCACTTGATCACTGGATCACTAGATCACTGCGCCGCCAGGCGCATCAACCACAGAGAAGCAGAGGACGCAGAGAAAGGATGTAGAGTTTCTAGTTGAATACGGCAGCCGGACGGGGCTTCGAAGGCTTGCTGCGCCTTCACCCTTAACTCTTAACCGCTTCACCGCGCCGAAAGGCGCATGGGCTAGGGGCAAAAGGCTAAAGGCTAAAAGAAAGCAGGACGGTGAGGGACGACTCTTCGAAGGTCTGCACATATGGCCTGCTCACCTAATCACCTACTGACTCAATCACGACGCCACAGGCGCACGTCACTCGGTCACTCCAGGTTAAACAGTGAATGCGGTCAGGGTCGCAAAGTTGCATTATTTGGAATTGGAGAAATGGCAACGTCGGTAGCGCTTCGAGATTCCACGGCAGGTCATGGCGATTGCTGGATCTAGTCATTAGGCGCCTGGGCATACTCAGGAAGAAACGTTCAGACCGAGACAATATGTTACGGGTATTATCCATAGTGCGAAAGGCTGGATCAGGGC
>JBJKRE010000192.1:0-4480 GCA_046704825.1 Acidobacteriota bacterium | reverse complement strand
GCCTGCGGACGGTTCTAGTTTCTTTCTTCAGTTCTTAGCCCTTGCAAGACAGCCCTTTCCTTACTTCAGTTTCGCCCTTCAAAGCCGCAATCCCAATTCCAAAATCCCAAATTGATTTTCTTCCTTTATACTGTCCTCCTGCGGGAGGCATCATGGACAAATTCATCATAAAAGGCGGCGTGCCGCTCGAGGGAAGGGTGGCGGTCCGCCCGGCGAAGAACGCGCTCCTGCCGTGCATGGCGGCGTCGCTCCTCACCACCGAAAAGGTCCGTTTCACCAGCTCTGCGCGGCACGTGGACATCGTCTCCATGGTCGGCGTACTCGAGCACCTGGGCGCCGAGGTGGAGGGGCATCCCGGAGGGCGGCTGGTCTTCCGGGTGGCCAACGGGAACGGCGACCTGGAGGCGCCCTACGACCTGGTCAGGAAGATGCGCGCCAGCGTGCTCGTGCTGGGTCCCATGCTGGCGCGCTACCAGCGTGCGAGGGTCTCCCTGCCCGGGGGGTGCGCCATCGGCGCGAGGCCCATCGACCTGCACCTCAAGGCGCTGGCCACGCTCGGCGCGGACATCCGTGTCGAGCACGGCTACGTGGAGACGACGGCCAAGAAGCTCAGGGGCGCCGAGGTGGTCTTCGACAAGACCACCGTGGGCGGGACGGAGAACATCCTCATGGCGGCCGTGCTGGCCGAGGGCGAGACCGTCGTGCGGAACGCCGCCCGCGAACCCGAGATCGCGGATCTGGCCCGCATGCTCACCGGCATGGGCGCCCGCATCGAGGGCGCCGGGACGGACACCATCCGCGTGGAGGGCGTTAAGGACTTGCACGGTGTGACGCACACGTGCATCCCGGATCGCATCGTGGCGGGCACCCTGCTCATCGCGGGAGCCATCACGGGCGGGGACGTGACGTGCACGGATGTCGAGCCCGAGCACCTGGAGGCCCTGCTCCTCAAGCTGCGCAGCATGGGCGCGAAGGTGGAGACGGCCGAGCGGGGTGTCCGCGTGGCGGCCCCGAAGAAGCTGGCCAGCACGGACATCGTCACCCAGCCCTTCCCGGGCTTCCCCACGGACCTGCAGGCCCAGTTCATGGCCCTGCTGAGCCAGGCGAAGGGCACGGGGACCGTGAAGGAGACCATCTTCGAGAACCGCTTCATGCACGTGCCCGAACTCCTCAGGATGGGGGCCGACATCCGCATCGAAGGCAACCTCGCCGTGGTCGCGGGCCCGACGCCGCTCAGCGGCGCGCCGGTCATGGCGAGCGACCTGCGGGCCTCGGCGTGCCTGGTCCTTGCGGGGCTCTGCTCGGGAGGCGTGACCGAGATCCGGCGCATTTACCACCTGGACCGCGGCTACGAGAGTCTGGAGAGGAGCCTGCGGGCCCTCGGCGGGCGCGTCCGCCGGGTCAAGGAATAAACCGACCCGGCGCGGGGTAGCGCATATCCGGGACGGACGGCGGCCGGAGGGCCGCGGCGGGCCGGGCGCAACGGAAGGAAATCTGTATGACCGTACACGAGAAGATCCTGTTCGGCACGGGGAACCCCGGAAAGCAGAGAGAAATCCGTGGGCTCCTCGAAGGGCTGCCCATCGATATCCTGTTCCTCCAGGATGTGGGTGATCCGCCGGAGGTGGAGGAGACGGGCACGACCTTCGAAGAGAACGCGAGGCTGAAAGCACGGGGCTACGCGCTCCTCCTGCCGGGCGCATGGGTTGCGGCGGAGGACTCGGGCATCGTGGTCCCCGCCCTGGGCGGAGAGCCGGGCGTCTATTCGGCCCGCTACGGGGGCACCCGCGACAACGACGCTCACAACGCCCTCCTGCTCGAACGCATGAAGGGGCTTACGGGCAAGGACAGGGCCGCCTACTACGAGGCGGTGATCGTCCTCATGGATCCCGATGGCCGCGAGTCAGTCTTCCGGGGCCGGGTGGACGGGCTCATCGCCGAAGAGCCGGAAGGCGACGGCGGGTTCGGCTACGACCCCGTCTTCTACCACGAGGAACTGGGACGGACCTTCGGGTGCGTGAGCCAGGCCGACAAGGACCGCTTCAGTCACAGGGGCCGGGCGGTCCAGGCGCTCAGGGCCCACCTCGAAGAGGTCCTGGCCCGTTAGCGGGACATCGCCATGCAAAAGTTTGTGGAGCAGTTCGAGCGCTACCTGAGGGACGAAAAAAGAGTCTCGGACCACACCCTGCGGAACTACCTCTCGGACCTCGAACAGTTCCAGGCGTTCCTGAAGAGACTCTTCGGCGACAACGTGGCGCCGGCGGACGTGGACACGCTGACGCTCAGGGCCTACCTGGGGCACCTGCACCAGAAGGGCCTGAGCAAGTCCACGGTCATGCGCAAGCTGGCCACGCTCAGGAGCTTCTTCCGATTCCTGCACCGCGAGGGCAGGGTCGCCTCAAACCCGGCCCGGGCGCTCCACACGCCGCGGCAGCTCAAGAAGGTGCCGCGGGTGCTCACGGAGGATGAGGCCGCGGCCCTCGTCGAGGGGCCTCCCGCTCCCGACGCCGAAGGGCTCGGGGGACTGAGGGACCGCGCCATGCTCGAGCTTCTGTACGCGACGGGACTGCGCGCCTCCGAAGTCGTGGGGCTTGACTTCGAGCGCCTCCACGCGGGCGACAACCTGGTCCGCGTCATCGGCAAGGGACGCAAGGAACGCATCGTGCCCTTCGGCGAACCCGCCGCACGCGCATTGGAGGCCTACCTGGCCGAGCGAAACACCAAATTCCCCGCCCGGCCCGGCGACCCGGTCTTCGTGAACCTGAAGGGCGGACGGCTCACCACGCGCTCGCTCCAGCGCATCGTGGAAAAGTACCTGCCGGCGATCCCCTCGGACAAGGACGCCTCGCCCCACACCCTGCGGCACTCCTTCGCCACGCACCTCCTGTCGCGGGGCGCCGACCTCAGGACCATCCAGGAACTCCTCGGGCACGCGAGCCTGTCCACCACCCAGAAGTACACGCACGTGGCCACGGCCCAGCTCAAGGCCGTGTACGATTCGGCCCACCCCCGCGCCCGTCGGCGCGGCAAGAACGACGAAGATCGGGAGTAGACCATGCAGCAGCTTCTCGACGTGATGATCCGGGCCGCCCTGAAGGGCGGAGACATCCTTAAGGACGCCCGCACCAACGGCCTGGAATGGGTCGAGGAGAAGGGCAGGAACGATTTCGTCACGGCCGCGGACAAGGAGTCCGAGGCGGCCGTCAAGGCCATCCTCGCCGAGAGCTTCCCCGATATCCCGCTGCTGGCCGAAGAGGGCTCGGGCACGGCCTCGGGCAAGGAGGGCCGGCTCTTCTGCGTGGACCCCCTGGACGGCACCAACAACTTCGTCCACGGCATACCCGTCTACTGTGTCTCCGTGGGGCTCATCGAGGCGGGGCGGCCGGCCCTCGGCGCGGTGTACGACCCGGTGCACGACGAGCTGTACACCGGCGGGCGGGACGTTCCGGCGGCGCTCAACGGCAAGCCCATGCGCACCTCGGGGCGCACGGCCATGGACGGTTCCTTCGTGGCCACCGGCTTTCCCTTCAAGGAGCTGGACCACCTGGAGCACTACGTGGCGGGGTTCCGCAAGGCGGTCGGGTCCACCGGGGGGCTGAGGCGCTGCGGCTCCGCCGCGCTGGACATCTGCTGGACGGCGGCGGGCCGGTTCGACGGCTTCTGGGAACGCGGCCTCTGGCCGTGGGACGTGACCGCGGCGACGGCCGTTCTGCTGGCTGCGGGCGGCGGCGTCATGGACTTCGCGGGCGGCGAGGACTTCCTCTTCGGCCGGACCATCGTATGCGGCGCCACGCCCGCCTTCACGCGGGCCCTGCGGGACTGCGTGGGCGAGGACTTCCGGGGAGTGTGAGTTCATTCAACCGGGGCGCGGAAAGGGGTCGGGGATCGATGAGGATCGGAACGCGAGGCGTTGAAGGCACGATCGGCCGCGGGACGACGGGGTTCCGTGTGCTCGCGGCGGCCGCCATGGCGGTGTTCTTCTGCGCGGCCCTGGCCTCGCCGGTGCCGAAGTGCGTAGACGTCAGCGACGCCGTGGAGAACCTGCACGGCCTCACGCTCTGGGCAACCACCCCCTACGACCACTACGGCCCCGGCCAGCCCATCAAGGTCTACCTCACGTTCACCAACCGGGGAAGCCGCACCGTCTTCTTCCAGCGCACGGCGCCCGTCGTCGGCGTTTTCACCGTGGATGGAAAGGCCATGACCTTCCCGCAGGGCGAAGACTCCTCGGAAGCGAAGGGGCCGCCTTCGAAGGACACGATACGCCCCCTCGCGCCCGGCGCCCACTGGCTGCGTACGGTGGTGCTGAAGCCCGTGCGGAACGAGTTTCTCCCGGGCAAATACCCGCTCAGGATCTACTGCCTGCTGGACAACGCCTTTACGGCGTCGAAGCCCGGCGCGGAGCGCCGCGCGCTCAAGGGCACGCTCGTGTCCAACACCGTGACCGTCAAGATCAAGTACAAAGTGATCGTGGTGTACT
>JBJKRE010000191.1:0-4712 GCA_046704825.1 Acidobacteriota bacterium | reverse complement strand
TCCTGGGAGGCGGCATAAGCGGTCTGACCGCGGGCTTCCTCCTGAAGGAAAAAGGGTTCGAGACCGTCGTGCTGGAGGCGTCGCCCAGGCCCGGCGGCTGCATCACCACGTGGGCGCACGACGGCTTCCTCTTCGAGATGGGGCCCAACACCGTTCTGAACAACGCGCTGGAGATCGACGACCTGTGCCGCTCGGCGGGCATCCTCGAGGAGCGTCTCACCGCCCGGCCCGCGTCCAAGAAGCGCTACATCGTGAAGAACGGTCGCCTGGTGGCCCTGCCCGGCGGCCCGCTCGGGTTCGCGGCCACGCCCCTCTTTTCCGTGGGGGCCAAGCTGCGCCTGCTCAAGGAACCCTTCGTCGGACGGGCGCCCGGGGACGCGGAGGAGAGCATCGCCCAGTTCGTACGGAGGCGGCTCGGGGAGGAGTTCCTGCAGTACGCCGTGGGCCCGTTCGTGTCCGGCGTGTACGCGGGGGACCCGGAGAGGCTTTCCGTCCAACACGCCGTAGCCAAGATCTACGCGCTCGAGCGCGATCACGGGGGGCTGATCAAGGGCGCCTTCGCCAAGAAAAAGGGCCCGGCGCCCGCGGGCGGGCTGTTCTCGTTCCCGTCGGGCCTTCAGGCGCTGCCCCAGCGCCTGGCCCGGAGCCTGGGGGACGGATTCAGGGCCCGGACGGTCGCAGCAGGTGTGCGCCGGGACGGCGACCGATACGCGGTCGAAGCCGTTCGTGAGGGCGGCGCGGTCGAGACCCTGGCGGCGCGATCCGTCGTGTCGGCCGTTCCCGCAAAGGCCGCGGCTTCGGTTCTGGCACCGCTGGGCGGTGATTTTCCCGCCCTCATCGGCGGGCTTCCCTACGCCGACGTGGCCCTTGTGTGCCTGGGGTTTCCCCGGGAAGTGGTCGCGCACCCGCTCGACGGGTTCGGTTTTCTGGCGCCGGAGGCCGAGAAGAGGCACGTCCTGGGATGCCTCTTCCCCAGTTCGCTCTTCCCGGGCCGGGCCCCCGAGGGCTTCGTCGCCCTTTCGGCATTTGTGGGCGGCGCCGTGCACCCCGAACGGGCGGCCGGTGTTCAGGACGAGGTGGTGGGCAGGGTTCTGGACGACCTGAGGCCCCTTCTGGGCATCTCGGGCGAACCCGTGGTCGCCCGGGTGGAGGCGTGGCAGCCGGCCATCCCGCAGTACAACGTGGGACACGGCACCTTCAAGGAGGCGGCCTCGAGGTTCGAGGCGGACAACCCGGGCGCCTTCGTTTCGGGGAATCTTCTGTACGGCGTGTCGGTGGGCAACTGCATCCAGAACGCCACGGCCGTCGCCGGCCGGGTCGAGGCGTTTCTGAGCGGAGCCGCGCAGGTTTAGGGATGCGGGAGGCGGCTCGAAAAGGGCTTCCCGAAAGGCTTTATGTCGCAATTAAAAGGCCTATCTTGTATAATTCTGCTCTATAGAAGGGGGCACTTATGCCAGTGAAGAAGACCGATTGGATTTGGCTCAACGGGGAATTCGTAAGGTGGGAAGATGCCAAGATCCACGTTCTCTCCCACGTGATCCACTACGGCACGAGCGTTTTCGAGGGGATCCGCTGCTACGACACGCCCGGGGGCGCCATGGTCCTGCGGCTTAAGGAGCACATCCGGCGTTTGTACAATTCGGCCAAGATCTACCGCATGGAGATTCCGTACGCCTACGACGACTACGTGGACATCTGCCTGGAGGTCATCCGCCGGAACGAACTGAAGCAGTGCTACATCCGGCCGGTGGTCTACAGGGGCTACGGCGAAGTCGGCGTGAACCCCCTGAACTGTCCCGTCGATACGGCCGTCGCCGTGTGGGAGTGGGGCGCCTACCTGGGGCCCGAGGCCCTCAAGAACGGCGTCAAGGTCTGCGTGTCCAGCTGGAACCGCATGGCGCCCAACACCCTCCCCGCCATGTCCAAGTGCGCGGCGAACTACATGAACGGCCAGCTCATCAAGATGGAAGCGGTCCTGAGGGGCTACACGGAGGGCATCGCGCTCGACCCCGCAGGCTACGTGAGCGAGGGCTCTGGCGAGAACCTGTTCATCATCTGGAACGGTGTGGTGTACACCCCCACGCTGGGCCATTCGGTGCTGCCCGGGATCACGCGGGACGGGGTGCTCAAGATTCTCTCGGAGGAGATGAACATGCCCATCCGGCGCGAGGGGATTCCGAGGGACATGCTCTACGTGGCGGACGAGATCTTCTTCACGGGCACGGCGGCCGAGGTCACGCCCATTTCGAGCGTGGACGACATCACCGTCGGTGCCGGCAAGATCGGCCCTGTGACCGAGGCCGTACAGAAGCGATACCTTGAAATCGTTCAGGGGAAGGCCGAAGATATATACAATTGGTTGACACCGGTTTACGGCTGACCGGAGCGCCCCGGCGCGAGCGGGGTGTCTGCAAGCGTTGGAGGAACGGAGCGGCGGCCGGGCCCGTTTCCGTTTTCAGGGTTTCGGAGCAAGGCCTGGCGGACCATGACTGGACTCGGGGGAGACCGGCTCTCACGCCCGTCTCCCACGCGGTGAATCCCCCCGGAGGGAGGCCTGATGCATATCAACGATTACCTGAAGATGGCCATCGAGAAGGGGGCAAGTGACCTGCACCTCAAGGTGGGCTCTCATCCCGTCATCCGCATCGATGGTCACCTGCACCCGATGGTGGAACAGAAGCGGCTGATGCAGGAAGACACCATCGCCATGGCTTTCTCCATCATGGACGCCAAGCAGAAGGAGAAGTTCAAGACCAACCTGGAGCTGGACATCGCCTACTCGGTCCCCGGCCTGGGGCGGTTCCGGGTCAACATCTTCCAGCAGCGCGGCACCGTGGGTATCGTGGCCCGCGTCATCCCCATCGGTATCAAGACCATCAAGGAGCTGATGCTGCCCGCCATTCTGGAGCGCATCGCCGCCGAGCCGCGCGGGCTCATCCTGTGCACGGGGACGACGGGTTCGGGCAACTCCACCACGCTGGCGGCCATGATCGACCAGATCAACGCCACGCGGACCGAGCACATCATCACGGTCGAGGACCCGATCGAGTTCCTCCACAGGGACAAGAAATCCATCGTCAACCAGCGGGAGGTGGGGGTCGACACGCGCTCCTTCGCCTCGGCCCTCAGGGCCGCCCTCCGTGAGGATCCCGACGTGGTGCTCGTGGGCGAGATGCGCGACTACGAGACCATCGAGACGGCCCTCCTGGCCGCGGAGACGGGCCACCTGGTCTTCTCCACACTGCACACGCTCGACGCCACCGAGACGGTCAACCGCGTCATCTCCGTGTTCCCGCCCCACCAGCAGAAGCAGATCCGCCTCCAGCTGGCGGCCGTGCTCCGCGCCGTCATCTCACTCAGGCTGCTGCCGAGGTCCGACGGCAAGGGCCGGGTTCCCGCCGCCGAGGTCATGATCTGCACCTCCACCATACGGGACTGCGTCGAGAACAAGGAGAAGACCAAGCTCATCCGGGATTACATCGAGCAGGGCTACAGCCAGTACGGCATGCAGACCTTCGACCAGTCCCTCTTCTTCCTGTACAAGCAGGGACTCATCACCCTCGAGGAGGCGCTCAGGCGGGCGACCAACGCGGACGAGTTCAAGCTCAAGATCGCGGGCGTCCAATCCACGGCCGACATCGCCAAGGAGCAGATGGAGGCCTCCGGGTCCTCCGGCGACCAGTCCATGCCGCCGAGCTTCGTGAAGTATTGATGCAGCCCGGCCCTCCGCAGGACAGAGCGCTGAGGCAGACCGCCGAACGAATTCTCGCTCGCCGCGATCACGGCCGTGAGGAGCTGCGGCGCAAGCTGCTGAAGCGGGGTTTCGAGCCGTCGGGCGTCGACGCCCTCCTGGACCGCCTTACCGAGGCGGGGTACCTGGACGACGGCAGGTACGCCGAATCCCTCAAACGCTTCGAACTCGGACACGGCCACGGTCTGAACTATATCGCCGCCAAGCTCCGCCAGCGGGGGCTCCGGATGAGCCGGTCGCCCGCAGACCTTCGGGCCGAGGGCGAGTCGTTGCGCGAGCTTCTCGAGAAGAAGGGCTGGTCGCCCTCCTTGTTGACACGCGGCCCCGAAGGGGCCAAAATTTTACGCTTTCTGAGGGGGCGCGGGTACACCGCGGCCTCCCTGGTGACCGTCCTGAACGGGGCGGAGCCCGACGATACCGCGGAGGAGCCCTGAGGGCCCGGCGGACCTCCGTCGCCGCATCGAAGCCGCGGGGAACAGACCGACGACTACGAAGGGACAGATCAATGACAGGCAATGAGATTCGAACGGCTTTCCTGGAATTCTTCGAAGAAAACGGCCACAAGGTCGTCAGGTCCTCGTCGCTCATCCCGGCCGGCGACCCCACCCTGCTCTTTTCCAACGCCGGCATGAACCAGTTCAAGGACGTGTTCCTGGGCAAGGAGAAACGGGACTACACCCGGGCCACGTCCAGTCAGAAGTGCGTGCGGGCCGGCGGAAAGCACAACGACCTGGAGAACGTGGGCCGGACGGCCCGGCACCACACCTTCTTCGAAATGCTGGGCAACTTCTCCTTCGGCGACTACTTCAAGTCCGAGGCCATCGACTACGCCTGGGACTTCCTGACCCGGGTGGCCGGCCTCCCGAAGGATCGCATGATCGCCACGGTGTTCTGCGGCGAGAACGGCGTCCCCAGGGACGCCGAGGCCTACGATTACTGGAAGCGGCACATGCCCGAAGAC
>JBJKRE010000190.1:0-21613 GCA_046704825.1 Acidobacteriota bacterium | reverse complement strand
GCTCAAGCGGGAGGGAAAGGACACGGCGGACATCCAGGCCGAAACGCGCGCCCTGGGAGACGAGATCTCGGCCGCGGACGGACGCGTCGCAGAACTCGACGCAGCGATCCGCGACCGGCTCATGAACCTGCCCAACCTGCCCCACGCCTCGGTGCCCGACGGCCGCGACGAGACGGCCAACGTCGAGGTGTCCAGGTGGGGCGAGAAGCCCGAGTTCGACTTTACGCCCAAAGCCCACGACGACCTCGGGACCGCCCTGGGGATCCTGGACTTCGAGCGCGCGGCCAAGATCAGCGGGGCGCGCTTCGTCGTCTACCGGGGTGCCGGCGCCAGGCTCGAACGTGCCCTCATCAGCTTCATGCTCGACCTCCACACCAGTCGGAACGGCTACACGGAGATTCTCCCCCCGTACCTGGTGAAGGCCCACGCCCTGGAGGGCACGGGCAACCTGCCCAAGTTCGAGGAGGACCTGTTCAAGGTGGACGGCGGGGCCTTCTACCTGATTCCCACCGCCGAAGTCCCCGTGACCAACCTGCACCGGGAGGAGGTTCTCGACGAAGCCCAGCTGCCCATCCGCTACTGCGCCTTCACGCCCTGCTTCCGGTCCGAGGCGGGGTCGTACGGCAAGGACACCAAGGGCATGATCCGCCAGCACCAGTTCCACAAGGTCGAACTGGTCAAATTCGCCCACCCGGATACGTCCTACGACGAACTGGAGGGCCTCACCGCGGACGCCGAGTCCGTCCTGAGGGCTCTCGGGCTGCACTACCGCAAGGTGGTCCTGTGCACGGGCGACATGTCATTTTCGTCCGCCAAGACCTACGATCTCGAGGTGTGGCTGCCGTCCCAGGGACGGTACCGGGAGATCAGTTCCTGCTCGAACTTCGAGGATTTCCAGGCCCGCAGGGCCGGGATCCGCTTCAAACCTGAGGGAGGGGGAAAGCCCCGCTACGTCCACACGCTCAACGGTTCGGGGTTAGCCGTGGGGCGAACGCTCGTGGCGGTCCTGGAGCAGTACCAGCGCGAAGACGGCTCCGTGGAGATACCTGAGCCATTGCGCCCCTACTGCGGGGGAGATAAACGTCTGGGGCTTGACAGCCAATAGAGCCGCACGTTAAAAATATACGCCTCGGGGTAATGAGGAAACATTTGTGTACATTTTTCGGGGTTGCGTTAAACCTAACGTGGAGGTTACGGTTGTACGCATTCATAAAGAGGAAAGGAGGCAACGTCATGAAGTGCAAGCTAGGAGGTATGCTCCTGCTGATCGCGGCGCTCGTGCTGGGCAGCACGGCCGTCTGGGCGCAGGAGAGCACGGGTGCCCTGAGCGGCCGGGTAATGGACGCCAAGGGCCAGCCCATCCCGGGCGCTTCGGTGCAGGTCACGTCCACCTACCTGCAGGGCCCCAGGGGCACCGCGACCGATCTGAAGGGCGAGTTCCTGATCCCCTACCTGCCCCCCGCCAATGACTACAAGATGGTGGTCGAGGCCGAGGGCTTCAACAAGGTCGTCCAGTCCAACGTCAAGGTCAGCCTGGGCACCACCACGAGCCTGCAGGTCACGCTGACCAGCGGCGGCGAAGAGCTGACCGTTACCGCGCGCCCGCCGGTCGTGACCCTCAAGGACACGAAGGTGAGCACCAACATCAGCCAGCAGGAAATGGAGACCATTCCCATCGGGCGCCAGTACCAGGACACCCTGTACCTGGCTCCCACGGTCACCAGCTCCGGCATGGGCGGCAACCCCGGCGTGGCCGGCTCCACGGGAAGCGAGAACATCTTCCTGATCAACGGCCTCAACACGACGGACCCCGTCACCGGCACCTTCGGTACCAACCTCAACTACAACTTCATCCGCGAGATGGAAGTGACCACGGGCGGCATGGAGGCCGAATACGGCGCGTCCACCGGCGGTCTGTTCAACGTGCTGACCAAGTCCGGCACCAACGAGTTCCACGGTGAACTCTTCGCCTACTACACCGACGAGTCCCTGACGGCGAAGTCTCACTCCACGGACCTCTCCGTCGCCACCAACAACCCCTATCACAACTACGACTACGGCTTCGACCTGGGCGGCCCCATCGTCAAGGACCGGCTGTGGTTCTTCGTGGGCTACAACCCCTCGCTCTTCACCCAGCACTACGAGGGCGTGTCGTCCGCCTACAACTACGGTTCCTACGTGGGCAACTACGGCACCACCGTGAACATCCCGTACAACTACGACGACCTGAGCCGGAACTGGTTCTGGTCTGCCAAGTTCAACTACCGCATCAACGACAAGCACAACCTCGAGCTCTCCGTCTTCTCCGATCCGTCGCACATGTGGTACAACGAAGGCCCCTTCCCGACCATCGACAAGCGGGCCCTCCAGACCCGCCGTTACCAGGGCGGCTACAACGCGGTGATCCGCTGGTACGCCTCCTGGACGCCCAACCTGTTCAGCGACACGGGCTTCGGCAAGACGCACTCCCGCCTGGACATCCTGCCCTGGGACCACGCGGGCTTCGGGCGTCCCGAGATCATCAGCCTCGACTACAGCCCCTCCATCAGCCTCGGGTCCGGCATCGGCAACTACATCTGGGACGACCGCGACAGCACCCAGTTCCAGACCAAGTGGACCCTGCTCGCCGGCAAGCACGAGATCAAGTTCGGCGCCCAGGTCGAGGACCTCAAGTGGAACTCCTATAACGACAACACGGGCGGCTTCTACCGCTACCTGATCGGCCAGGTGGGCGGCGGCATGTTCACCACGAACCCCAGCGACTACTACGCCACCCTGACCTACTACAACCAGAACCCCCGCTACTACGAGAAGGGGACCTACACCGCGGCCTTCGCGCAGGACGCCTGGTCGGTCACCGATTACCTGACCCTGTCCTACGGCATCCGGTTCGAGCGCAACGAGATCAAGCCCGGCAACAACGGCCAGAAGCTCTCGCTCGATTCATGGTCCCCCCGCCTGGGCATCAACTACGACTTCATGCACAACGGCAAGTCCAAGTTCTTCGTGAACTGGGGCCGCTTCTACGAGCGCACGCCCATCGCCATGTCGAGCAGCATGGACCCCGGCCACGCCTCCTACCGCGACGTGGCGTTCTACGGCAACTACGCCTACACCAACATCTACGGCTCCGTGCCCACGACCGTCCTGAACGGCGTCAAGAACCAGTACACCGACGAGTTCATGACGGGCTTCGAGTACGAACTGCGCCCCGACCTGACCGTGGGCTTCACCGCCACCTTCCGCCAGCTCGGCCGCGTCCTCGAGGACGTGGGCTACATCGACAACACGGGTAACATCAGCTACATCATCATGAACCCCGGCGAGCAGTGGCCGGCCATCATGAGCCGCTGGGCCTCGGCCGTTCCCGACTACGAGCGCTTCCCCAGGCCGATCCGCAACTACGACGGCTACACCCTGAAGCTCGCCAAGCGCTTCTCCAACAACTGGTTCATCAACGCGGCCTACACCTACTCCACCCTGCGCGGCAACTACGAGGGCGGATCCGGCGGCTACGGCCTCGCCGGCCTGAACCCGAACGCCTCCAGCGCCTACGACGTCCCCCAGAGCATCCTCATCAACAACTACTACGGGTGGCTGCCTCAGGACGTGCGACACCAGCTGAAGGTCCAGGGCAGCTACAAGTTCGACTGGGGCCTCGTGCTGGGCATCAACTTCAACTACCACTCGGGCCGGCCCTACAACCAGCAGATGGCCTACCCCTACTACGACATCGGCTACGGCACCGTGCTGACCGCCCCGCGCGGCAGCGATCGCCTGCCCGGCTTGTGGCAGCTCGACCTCCACGCCGAGTACGACATGAAGCTGTGGAAAACCAACCTGGCCATCTTCATGGACATCTTCAACCTGACCAACCGCCAGACGGCCACGGCCAAGTACCAGACCCGCTGGTACCAGCCCGACTACACGTCTCAGATCCTCGACGGCTCCTGGTATGCGAACCCCCACAACATGGACCGCAACTGGGGCCTGACCACCGCCCGCCAGGGCAGCCGCAACGTCCGCGTCGGACTCAAGTGGAGCTTCTAACGCCGGATCACTGAAACACCAGCCTGAAAGGGCCCCGGGATTTTCCCGGGGCCCTTTTTTCTTCCCGGTCCCCGCGGCGGCGGCCGGGGGGGTTGACAGCATCGAAAAGCCTCTGATAATTTTACGGAATCAGGTCGAAAGGAGGTGATGTGATCTAGCAACTCAGCCTGAGTTTCGGGAGGTATCTCAAATTCGGAGGTTATGGAGGTGAAAATATGAGGAATGCGCTCAAGTGGAGTGCCCTGCTTGTGGTGGCTCTGGCCGTCATAAGTGTTTCCGTGTTTGCCCAGACGGGCGGCGGCCTTCAGGGTAGGGTCACCGACGAAGCCGGCCAGCCCATCATCGGGGCGACCATCCACGTCACGGGCCCCAAACTGCAGGGCTTTGTGGGCACCGCCACAGACACGAGCGGTAACTACCTGATCCCCTTCCTGCCGGTCGGCAGCGGCTATCAGGTCAAAGTCGAGGCCCCCGGATACAACACGGTGGTCCGCAAGAACATCGGCATCCCGCTGGGCACCACCATCAGCCTGCCCTTCACGCTGAGCCAGGGCCAGACCGAGGTGGTCGTCACGGCGATGGCGCCCATCCTCGACCAGAAGAGCACGCAGATCGGGGCGAACATCACCGACAAGATGATCCAGTCCATTCCTCTGCCGAGGAACGCCGCGGGCATCGCCTTCCTGGCGCCCAGCGCGGTCACGTCCGGACTGGCCGACACCCCCTCGATCGGCGGCGCGTCCGGCCCCGAGAACTCCTACACGGTCGACGGCGTCGACGTGACGGGGTCTGGTGACGCCCTGAACAACACCTCGCTGAACTTCGACTTCATCGAAGCCACCGAGGTCAGGACCGGCGGTCTGAGCGCCGAGCACGGCGCCGTGATGGGCGGCAACATCAGCTCCATCACGAAGAGCGGCGGCAACGAGTTTCACGGCGGCCTGTACGCCTATTACTTCGACGACGGCCTGGGCGCCAAGGAACGGAAGCTCAACAACCCCACCCAGGTGAACACGCGCGGGTCCTTTAAACAGTACGACGTGGGCGGCTTCCTGGGCGGCTACTTCGTCAAGGACAAGCTCTGGTTCTTCGTGGCCTACGACTACAACAAGACGGACACGGGCTTTACGTCAGGCGGCAGCGGCGCCAACGTCTACATCAACGGCCGCCCCGCCACGTCGGGCTACATGACGTCGGGCTACACGAACACCGACAAGAACCCCATGTACGCCTTCAAGCTCACCTGGAACATCAACCCCAACCAGAAGCTGTCCCTCTCGGTCTTCGGCAACAACGACACGTTCAATTACTACTACGCTCCCGGCCTGTCCAACCCGGTCACGACCGCCGCGCCCCACAAGCAGAAACTGGACAACTACGCCGTCAACCTGCAGTGGAACGCCACGTGGACGCCCAGGTTCTTCACCGAGGTGGCAGTCTCCCGCCGCAAGACGACCGAGAGCGACAATCCGAGTAACGCGTCGGCCAATGCCAACTACACCTACGGTTACCGCTATGGGCCCGGAACCTACACGGGCTACGAGATCATCCCGCTGGCCGCCGATGCGAGTTCGCCTTACACGGGTGGGACCTCGGTCGACATCACCGACTACAAGCCCTCCCTGGGCGGCATGTTCCATGAGAACACGCTGGACCAGAACGACCAGATCCGCGTGAAGGCCACCAACCTCTTCAACTTCGGCGGCAGCCACGAGCTGTCCTACGGCATCCAGAACTACGATATCAAGTACGACTACGAATTCAACTACACCGGCCCGTCCACGCCCGAAATGGCACCCGCCGACCCCTTCTACGGCCGTACGCCCGGCGGCGGCTCCTTCATCCGGTGGCAGTACTACGCGGGTTCGCCCACGCAGTTCCTCTTCCGCGCCCAGAACTTCATGAACGACGCGGCCAAGAAGACCAAGCAGACGTGGACCGGCTACTGGATCCAGGACAACTGGAACATCACCGACTACTTCATGCTGAAACTCGGCGTCCGCCTGGACCAGCTCCACATGGAGGGCTCCAACAACAGCCTGAACGTCCCCACCACGCTCGGCCTCGGAAAAATCCCCGGTTTGGCCTACGGCAAGGCGCGCAGCGTCAACATCAACGACATGTGGGCGCCCCGCGTGGGCTTCACGTGGGACGTGATGCACAACAACAAGAGCAAGCTGTACGGCTTCTGGGGCTGGTACTACGAGCGCATCCCCAACGACATGGCCATCCGGGCTCTCACGGACGAGTACTTCCACTTCAGCTACTACGAGGACGCCGGCCTCACCCAGCCCTTCCAGCCTAATAACAGCGACTATCACTACTCCTTCGGCTTCTTCAACACCCTGATCCAGGGCGGCCCCCAGGGCCAGAAGCTAAAGGGCTCCTACAACGAAGAGTGGATCCTGGGCTACGAGTACGAGGTCCGCCCCGACCTGACCTTGGGCGCGCGGGCCGTCTACCGGTCCCTCGGCCGCGTCATCGAGGACATCTCGGTCGACGGCGCCAACCAGTACATCATCACGAACCCCGGCAACTGGACGGGCATATGGGTCCCCGATGCCGCCGGTCGCCCCGGCTACCGTTACCATTTCCCCAGGCCGGTCCGTATCTACAAGGCGCTCGAAATCACCATGAACAAGCGCTTCAGCAACCGCTGGATGATGCAGGGCTCCTACGTGCTCTCGCGCCTGCAGGGTAACTACGAAGGCCTGTACTCCAACGACAACGGCCAGCTCGACCCGAACATCACGTCCAAGTACGACATCCCGTCTCTGCTGGTCAACGGCTACGGCCTCCTGCCCAACGACAGGACCCACGTGTTCAAGCTGTACGGTGGCTACTTCTTCGAGAACATCCCCCTCGAGCTGTCCGCCAACTTCCAGCTCCAGAGCGGCACGCCCATCTCCGCGCTCGGTGCCGACGACGCCTACGGCCTGAACGAGGGCTTCGCCAAGGTCCGCGGCACCGCCGGCCGTACGCCCACCACCTGGGCCCTCGATATCGGCGCCCAGTACAGCTTCAAGCTGTGGAAGAGCAACCTGGCCCTGCGCGCCGACATCTTCAACATCACCAACGAGCAGCGCGCGACAGCCGTCAACGAGACCTACAACACCGACAATACGCAGCCGCACCAGAACTACCCCTACTTCGGAATGGAAACGGCCCATCAGCAGGCCCGCCGCATCCGGCTGGCCATCCGCTGGACCTTCTAAGTTCCGTTCAGGGACGCAACACGACCGGGGGCGCAAGCCCCCGGTTCTTTTTTTGCCGTGCCGCAGCCATCCTGCGATCTCAAGTCCGCCGCCCTCCCGGCTTTGCTATAATCCGAATATGGGCAGAACACCGGGTCGACTGTTAGCGTACCTCCTCCTGCTGGGAGTCGTAACAGGCTGTTCGCGGTCACGCGAAGGGCGGCCCCGGCCGCGGATCGCCGCACCCCCCACCCTGGTCAAGGTGCTCTCCGGAAGCCTGCCGGAGGCCATGCAGGCGACCGCCTTCGTCCCCCTCAGGCCATACGATCGCGCCAGGGACCTGGAGGTCCTCCTGCTGTCCAGCGGGTCCACGGCCTTCTCAGGCATGGTCATCCCGGGACGGGCGGTCTTTCTCATGAGGCGGTGGATTTCGCCCGTGCCCGTCGCCTGGCTGAAGGAAGTCCGGCCGGACGTCGCAGCCTGCATGAAGTCCGAGCGTGGTGCGCTCGCCCTGCCCCTCACCCTGGACGGTGTGGTACTGGTCTACCGGGGTGACTGGTGGCGCGACCTGAAGCTGCCGCCGCCGGACAGCCTGGCCGGCCTCAGGGACGACCTGCTGACTCTGCGGTCCTCCTACGGCACGATCCAAAAGCCGTTGCGGTGCGAGGTGCCCGTCGACGAGCTCTTCTGGGACCTGGCCTGGAGTTTCGAGGGAGACGCGGACCCGTCCATCTATACCTACCCCAAGGTCCACGCGCTTCGCTTCATCCAGGAGTTCGATCTGTCCAACGGCTCAGGATCGTCAGGGGGCGGCTTCGACGCATTGCTCAAGGGGGAGGCCGCCGCTCTCTTCGCGCGGGGCGCCGCCGTGAGGGCGTTCCTGTCCGCCCACCCCGGCGATGCGGCGAGGCTGTCCGTGGCGCCCGTCCCCAGCTCGGCGGGAGGGCGGGCGATCTGCCTCTATAACGGGATGTGCCTGGTCCGCCCCTCCGCCTTCGGGAAGCCCCCCGCCGCCTGGGCCGGCCTGCTTTCCGGCCCCTACCAGGCGCACCTCGACGGGGCCGGATTCGAGCCGGTTCTAACGGACGCGGCACCCGTCCGCGGGGACGCCGTGAGATCGGCGCTGGCCGCCACCCGCTTCCATCCTCCGCCCGACCTGGGCGAAATGGGCGACGAGTTCGTGCACGGGGCGATTCTGGACGCGACGCAGGCCGGCCTCAGCCCGGAAGAGGCGCTCAGGAGGGCCGCCGCGCGATTCCGCCTCAGGGGTGGTGGGGGCCGGCCGTGAGGCGCTCCGGACGCCTCGAAGCCAGGGTCAAGCAATGGGCCTACGCCGGCGCCGCGGCCATGGTCGTGGCCACGGCGGTGTGCCTCGGGATTCTGCTCCTGGCCTGGCGGGGACAGGTCCGGCAGATTCAGTCCGAAATGGACGGCTACACCCGCGCCGAAGGGCTCGCCGTCGCCCGGCTGGTACTCTACGACCTCGCCTCCAACCCGGACGTGCTGAGGGCCCACATTCTAGAGGACAACCTGGTGGACATGGGACCCGCCCCGGCGTCTCTCGGCAAGGAAGGCCCGGGAGCGGCGCTCATGGACCTGGTCCAATCGAACGTCGAACTGCCGGACACGCGCATCTGGATGCTCGCCAGGCAGAAGGGCTGGACCGTGAGCCTGGACCAGGTCGTCCAGGCCAGGCGGGTGCTTTACGAGCGCACCTTGAGAGGGGTTCTCAGGAGCATCAAGGAGGACTTGAGCGCCCGGGTCACCTTCTCCGACCACCTGCGCGGCCTCATGCTGAGGTCTGCGGGCGGCCTGGCGACCATCCAGGTGGGAGAGCGGGACTTTCCTCCCCTGTCGGAACTCATGGGCCACACCACCCGCGTGCTTTCCCCTCAGCGGATGGTCGTCGTTCTGCCCCTCTACGTTCAGACGCGGCGGTGGGGGACCGCCTATTTTCTGATGGATCGCAGCGTTCTTGCGCGCGTGACGGGAAAGCTGACCGGGACCCTGAACTGGGGACTCTGGGTTCTGGCCGGCCTGTTCCTGCTCGTACTGGTCGCCTGGGCTGCGTCCTGGCGCGGATTACTCAAGAGCCTCCGGCGAGACGTTGTGGACCCGGTGGTGCGCCTGGCGCGCCGCATGGAGTCCTGGTCCCAGGACGTCCCGCCGGACCGGCCGGACATGGGCGAACCGCAGTGGCTCACCGACGCCTTCGACCGCCTCCTGCTGAGGTTCGAGGCGCAGCAGGAACAGCTCCTGCGCGCACAGCGCCTCGGCCTCATGGAGCGGATGGGCGCCGGCCTGTCCCACGAGCTGAACAACGCCTTGAATCCCGCCCTGCTGAGGCTCGACGAGGTGGTTATGGAAGGGCGGACGATGACGCCGCAGGACGCCGGGGCACTGCGTGAGTACCTGCTCTCGGCGAAAAGGATCCTGAAGGAGCTTTCTCTGGCCGGCCGGACCCGGGGAGAACCCTCGCGGTCCCTCGCCCCGGCTGACTGGCTCTTCGTGGCCAGGCGCCTGGTGGAACACCAGTTCAAGGAGGCCGGAACCAACCTCCACTGGTCGGTGGATGAATGCTTCCCGAGGGTGTACGGTGAAGAGCAGGGGCTGGTGCAGGTGGTTGTGAACCTGCTGCTTAACGCGCTGGATGCCGCGTCGGAAGGCGAAGGGGATGGAAACGTGTGGGTGTCCATGACTCAGAGAGACCGCTCTGCGGTCCTGACCATACGAGACGACGGCCCCGGCATACCCGAGGATATGATGGCCAGGGTCCTGGAACCCTTCGTGACCACCAAGGCCCAGGGGACGGGGCTGGGGCTCTATCTGGTGGACGTCTTCCTGCGACGGATGGACGGATCGTTTCGCATAGCCCGGGCGGGGCAAGGCGGAGCCATCGTGGAGGTCACTCTGCCGATGGATGGACCTGATTCGGGAGGCTGGCATGCCGAAGGATAGTCAGCTGGAACGGCTCGTCCTTTATCTCGTGGACGACGATGCCTCGACCCGGCGCGAACTGACTCGAATACTCGGAAAACATACCTCGCTCGACATCCAGGCCTTCGACGCGCCTTCGTCGGCGCTGGATCACCTCGAGGGGCAGCCGCCCGAACTGGCCCTGATCGACATCAGGCTCCCGGGAATGGACGGTCTGACACTCCTCGAGAAAATCCGGGAGCGGGCGCCGGACGTTATGGCCATACTGATGACCGGTTACGGAGAGGCCGAGACGGCCCGGCGGGCAAGGGAGAGCGGAGCCCTGGACTTCGTGGAGAAGCCCCTCGACCTGCCCTACCTCCTCGTGGCTCTTCGCCAGCTCGAACGGGAGGCCCGTCTGAGAAAGAACCTCCGGGCGGGCTCCGTGCTGTTTTCGAAGGTGATCGAGATGATGCCGGACGGCATCGTCATGACGGATCAGGCCGGCGACGTCCTCTTCGCCAACAGTCTGGGGAAAGCCCTCCACGAGGGTGGACCTGCCGATCCCGGAGACCGGAGGCCCCACGGGGGCCGCGTCTACGTCCTCGAGCGCAACGAGTCCGGAGACAGAGTGCTCTGGCACTGGATCGACCTGACCAGTGCCCTGGAACGGGAGCGGATCGCCGCCTACAAGCAGATGTCCAGGCACCTCGCCCACGAGATCCGCAATCCGCTGACCCCCATGAGGCTCTGGCTGCAGGAACTCCAGAGCCTGGACGCGGAGGACCCAAACTACCGGTCCTTCGCGGAGAAGGCGGTGGGGGTCCTCACCGGCCAGATCGACCGGCTCCTGGCCGTGCTGGACCATTTCAAGACCCTGGGCGAGCAGGAGGGCCTGGACCTGGAGCCCGTCGAGGTCCTCCCGGTCATCCGGGACGTGGCTCGGGCGCTTGCCCCTTACGCCGAACAGCTGGACGTGCGGGTGAGCGTACCCGAAGAGGGGAACTGGGCCGTCATCGGGGAAGAGAACAGACAGTACCAGTGCGTGTTCATCGCGGTACGCAACGCCCTCGAGGCGGCCCGGGGGAGCGGAGGCCTGGTCCGCGTCGACGTCTCGGCCGGCGAGGGGACGGTCACGGTGGCGGTCATCGACGAGGCGGGCGGCCTGCCGCCTGAGGTGGCCGTGGCGCCCTTCACTCCCTACCTGACCACCAAGGCGGAGGGCACCGGGCTGGGCCTTCTGGTTTGCCGTGATCTGGCCGTCAGGATGGGCGCCAAGATGACCCTCGAGGACCGTCCCGGCGAAGGGGTGACCGTGAAGCTCGAACTGAGAACGCCCGGAGGGGAGTAGGGGATCGGGTGAGTTGGTGAGTAGGGAATTAGGTGAATCCGGCGTTGGCGGGCCTTGGGAGGCCGGTCCCGAGACGTCCTGTCTTATGTTTTAGCCTTTAGCCCTTCGGCCTTAGGCTTCGGAAAAGATACAGCACCTTGCTTCATTGCCGTCTTTCAAATCCGCAATCCCAAATCCCAAATCCCGAATATCCCCCGGGCCCTCATCCCTTCGGTTCCTGCAGGTCCGGCAGGACCAGCAGTTCCGCAAAGCCTCCGACTCTGGGGTGGGTGGGTTTGGACAGCCCGTTCCGGTCCCTGAAGGAGTGGGCTTTGACGGGGTGGTCCATGCAGATCACGGCAAGCCCCAGATCTTCTGCGGCGTCCAGTTCCCTGTTGGCCCCGTCTCCCACGAACAGGGCGTCGCCCGCCCGGGTCGCGGCCCGGTCCAGGGCCTTCCGGAAGATGGCGGGATCGGGCTTGGCGCTGCGAGTCTCGTAGGAAAAGACGAGCAGGTCCAGCAGTTCCCGCAACCTGAGCGGTCCGACGATGAAGGCGGTGGTCGCGGTGGCGTTGCTGATGAGGCCCAGCTTGAAGCCCCGGGCCCTCAACGCGTCCAGGCAGTCGGCCGCTCCGTCGTAGAGGTATACGCTCTTCTGGATGGTCTCCACGTCAAGCCGCTCCGCCTCCATGGCCGCGCCCCGGTCCTTGCGGCCGAGTGCCTCGAGCGCCTTCAGCGCCCTGTCGAAAGGTGTCTTGAGAAGGCCGGTGCTGGCCTCGCGCGAAGTGGACCGCCAGGCCGCCATGAATGCGTCGAAGTCCACGCCGAGGGCTTGCGCGGTCCTGCGCTTTCCCTCGAAATAGGCCTGTTCGTCCACCGTGCAGAGCGTATCGAAGAGGTCGAAAAACACCCACTCGAATCGGGCCATGATCAGAAACGTCTGTGCAGGATGTAGTCGGGCAGCGTGTCCAGCAGGGCGTGGGCGGGGTTATCGGGCAGGTGGCGTACAGCTTCGCTGGCCGCGGCCGCGTAGGCGCCCGCGATTTCCAGGGCCTCCTCCAGGGCGCCGGCCCTCTTCACCCTCTCGGTGACCTCGTGCAGGGTGTCGGGATCGAACCGGTGTGAGGCCACCACGGCCTCGATGAAGGCCTTGTCTTCGGGCGTGCCGTGCCGGAGAAGGAGCAGCAGCGGCAGGGTGATCTTGCCTTCTTTCAAGTCGTTCCCGGCCGGCTTGCCGAGGGTCTCCTCGTTTGAGAGGAAGTCGAGGCAGTCGTCCACCATCTGGAAGGCGATGCCGAGATTGAGGCCGTAATCTTCCAGGGCCTTCAGCGTGGCGGCCGGCGCCTCACTTAGGTGGGCGGGGGTCGCCGCGCAGGCGGAGAAGAGGTGGGCAGTCTTCTTCTTGATGATGTCCAGGTTGTCTTCCCGCCTCAGCGTCAGGTCCCACTTGCGGTGGCTCTGGATGAGTTCGCCCTCGATGAGACGCAGCGTGGTCTGGGAGATGAGCGGAAGCAGGGAACTCCAGCCCTGACAGATGGCATGGTGCATGGCCATGACGAAGACCCGGTCGCCCATGAGTACGGCCTGTTCCTGCCCCCAGCGCGAGGACAGCGAGGCGCGCCCCCTCCGCAGGAGGGCCTGGTCCACGATGTCGTCGTGGATCAGCGTGGCCGTGTGGATGAACTCGAAAATGGCAGCGTAGGTCACGTTCAGGGGATTTTCGTACCCTATCATCTTTCCGCACAGCAACAGGATGGTCGGGCGCAGCCGCTTGCCGCGGCTGGCCGCGAGGTAGGCGCCCATCTCCGCCACGGGCGAGAAGGGAGAATGCAGGTGCTCGGCCATCTCCGCCTCGACGCGCGACAGATCCTCACCGACCAGGGTCTTGACCCTCTGGCTGATGCTGGCCAGTTCGGCGCGCTGTGCGAGTCCTCTAAGGCGGGGAGACACGGGCTACTCTCCTTCAAGCAGCCCCCAGCATAGCCTACTTTTCCCAACCCTCCAAGCCCCGCACCCCGAACCTGGAGGCCCCGGGGCAATGTGCTCCGACCGCCCGGATTGTTCCACCATGCGATCGAATGAAACAGTTGTTTTAAAAGGGGCGGGCTGCCGGGTAAATAGCTTTCTATTATAAGCAAGTTTGTGTGTGAAACAGTGTGGGCGATGCCACCCGAACGGAACAGGTGTTCCATCTCGGCGCACGGGCGTCTTGGTGCGTAAGTGGCTGATAAAAAAGACTGTTGTGCCTTGGCACGGAACTTTCAGTAACTGCTCCTGATCGAAAGGAGGTTCTATCAATGAAGAAGACGCAGTGGATCAGGACGATGATCATCTCGGTGGGGCTCGGTGCCATGGTTGCGGCCATGACCTTCGGGGCTACCGGCAGCGCGACCAAGGGCAAGTACTACTTCAGGAAGACCTGTAAGCCCTGCCACGCCAAGGCATCCGCCAACGGCGAGATCACGCCCCTCACGCACACCCAGGCCCAGTGGAAGGCCTACTTCAAGGCCGGGAAGCACGCCAAGGGCAAGGAGATGCTCACCAAGTACATGGACGCCACCAAGCTGAACGACGTGGAGACCTTCCTCGTGGCGCACGCTTCCGATTCGCCTCAGCCCGAAACCTGCGGCGGTTGATCGCGACCAGAGATAGCTCTGCACGGGGCGGGCCGCCTGCAAAGACGGACGGCCGCCCCCGGTTGGGACCGGGATGAACATCACATTGGAGGGTAGTATGAGGAAATTGGTGATCCTAGGGATTCTGGCGGGGCTGGTGCTTCCGCTGGGACTCCGGGCCCAGAGCAACGAGGACCTGCTCAAGCAGATCCAACAGCTACAGAAGCAGTTGAAGACCCTGGAGGCCAAGGTTGCGGCCCAGCAGGAGGCGTCAGCCCCCGCCGAACAGAAGAAGATCGAAAACCTCGACAACCGCCTGACGAAGGTGGAGGTCAAGACCGCCGGCGACGCCATCAAGTGGGGCGGCGACATGCGCGTGCGGTACGACTACCAGAACTGGCACTTCAATCGCTACCAGCAGTTCAGGGGCTTCGATCCGGCCACGGGCATGCCCATGTACCAGCAGGTCCCCCCGCAGGACTGGAACAACTCCATGCAGTGGTCCCTCCGCCTCCGCTTGCGGATGAGCGCCCAGATCAACGACAACATGAAATTCATGGGCCGCCTCTCCATGTACAAACTGTACGGCGGGGCCGACGTGCCCGTCTTCAACGGCTTCCCCAACACGGTGTACAACGACTTCGCGTCCACCCGCGTGCCTTCCAGCGACGTGCTCCACGTGGAGCGGGCGCTGTTCCTCTACAAAATTCCAACCTCGCACCTCACCATGGCGGACGGCCGCATGAACACCAGCGACGGCCCGCCCCTGGAGGTCCGTGAGGAGACCGAGCGCCAGGGCACCCCCCAGGCGATCATGGTCAACGCCGAAGTGGACGGGTTCCACATCGAATACGATCTCGGCGCCGTGGGTCTCCCCGAAGGCACGAGCATCGGCATCTGCGCGGGCGTCGGCTACGAGGCCGGCTTCGGCGGAGGCGGCCAGGTCAGCGAGAACTACACCATGACGCCCTTCGGCATGGGGCGCATCAACGCCATGAAGGACAGCACGGTCATCGGCTGGATCTACGACATGCCGCTGCTGTGGATGACGGGCGACACGGTGAATTCGGCCCGCTTCATCCTCGGCTACAACCGCTTCGGCAACATGACCGACATCCCGTACGGGACGCTCATCAACTTCCCGATCCCGGGCCCCTACGCCCAGCCCAGCCCCCAGTACGTGACCGCCACCCGCAACCTCGGCGACATGGACCAGTGGGGCCTGACGTGGAAACACCAGATCGGGGACCGCTTCACCTACTTCGTGAGCGGCGGCTACATCAAGAGCCACCCGAACGGCCAGGTCAGCCAGTACGGGTTCGGCGGCCTCCTCGGCGACCCGAACCACAGCAAGACGGGCTACGCCTACTACGCCGGCGTGCAGTACAAGCCCACGTCCCGGTGGACCCTCGGTGCCGAGTTCAACCACGGCTCGAAGCGCTGGTACACCTTCACGCCGTCCGCCGGCGAGCCCAGCGACAAGCTGGCCGCCCGTGGCGACGTCTGGGAAGGCTACGTGCACTGGAACTTCGCGAAGAACGTTTCGCTGAAGATGGGCTATGTCCACTACGACTACTCCACGGCCTTCAGCGGGTGGCAGATCGCACCGGGCAATCTCGACAACTTCAACCTGGACAAGAACCCGGCGCTCTTCTACGCGTTCCCCAAGACCGTCAATAACGCCTACATGATGCTTGAAGCTCGTTTCTAGGTACCTCCATCACGCGGCCGGGAGACCCTGACCCCTCTCCCGGCCGCTCCTCCCTATCGCAAGAGGAGCCGGTTATGGGCAGTCATCTCATGGATAGACGAACATTCGTTCAGGTCACCGCGGCGGGCGCCGCGGCCGCCGCGCTGGCTACCCAGGTGGGGTGCCTCAAACACTTCGAGCGGGGCCGCGCGCAGGCGCCGAAGCTCAAAGAGATCCCCACCACCTGCGCCATGTGCGTCAACATGTGTTCCGTCAAGGCCGTCGTCGAAGACGGTTTCATTCATAAATTGAATCCCAATCCTGAAAACCCGAAGTCGCGCGGCATGCTCTGTGCCAGGGGCAACGCGGGACTGAAGGCCGTCTACGATCCCAACCGCCTCAAGAAGCCCCTCATACGCGCGGGCGCGCGCGGCGAAGGCAAGTGGCGGACGGCCTCGTGGGACGAAGCGTTTGACTACGCCGCGAAGAAGTTGTCCGCCATCAAGGAGAAATACGGCCCGCAGGGGGTCCTCTGGTCCTCCACGGAAGGATTGCAGGAAAAGTTCTTCAGGAACCTGGGCCTGGCGTTCGGCTCTCCCAACATCGTGCGCCACCCCACGCTGTGCCTCGCGTCGGTGAACCTGGCCTACTCGGCCACCTTCGGGACGGCGCCCGTCTTCGACATGCTCAACGCCGACTACGTCATCATGTCGGGAGCTAACCGCTTCGAGTCGATCATCACGCCCGACACCATGGACCTCATCGGGTCCGTGATGCTCAAGAAGGCCAGGCTTGTCTACCTGGACCCGCGCTTCACGGTTACGGCCTCCAAGGCCGACACGTGGTTCCCCATCAAGCCGGGGTCGGACATGGCCTTCATCCTCGCCATGATCAACGTCATCGTCGGCGAGGGCCGGTACGACAGGGACTTCATCGACACCTACACGGTCGGCTTCGACAAGCTCTCGGACCACGTGAAGAAATACACGCCCGACTGGGCCGAGAAAGAGACGGAGATCCCGGCCCGCGAGATCGTACGGATCGCCCGCGAGTTCGCCGACGCGGCGCCCCGCGCCCTGTACTATTCGGGGCGGCGTTCGTCCTGGTACAAGAACGACTTCCAGATGCGCAGGGCCCAGGCCATCCTCAACGCCATCGTCGGGAACTGGGACAGGCAGGGCGGCATGGTGCCCCACCAGCGGATCGCCCTGGGCGAATACCTCTTCTTCCCGTGGGACGACCCCCAGGCGGAGCGCGTGGACCAGATCAAGAAGAACTTCCCGCTCGCCGCGGAAGGGGACGGCACCTACCTGAAGCTCAGGGAGAACGTGATCGCCGGCCAGCCCTATCCGGTCAAGGGGTGGATGGTCTACAAGCAGGACCCGCTGAACGGGTTGCCGGACCAGGGAAAGACCCTCAAGATGCTCGAGCAGATGGACTTCGTGGCCGCCATCGACGTCCAGATGAGCGACACGGCCTGGTACGCCGACGTGGTCTTTCCCGAATCGACATACCTCGAGCGCCAGGACCCGGCCGAGGCACTCGCAGGCATCTGGCCCGTGGTCATATTCCGCCAGCCGGTGGTGAAGCCCACCCACGACACCAAGCCCAACCTGGAGATCGTCCAGGGCCTGGCCAAGCGGCTGGGACTGAACGACTACTTCGACTACACCATGGACCAGTGGGTCGACGCCCAGGTCAAGGAACTGCCCGGAGACAACCCGCTCGAGTACCTGAAGAAGCATGGTGTCATGACCTCGAAGGAATTCCCCCAATACGGGTCCACGCTGAAGCCGGGCCACCGGTTCATAACCAAATCGGGGAAAATAGAACTCTTCTCGGACAGGCTCCAGGACTACGGGTACGATCCCCTGCCCGTGTACCAGCCCCCGTCCCAGCCCCCGAAGGGGCACTTCCGAATGATCCTTGGCCGGCGCGCCTATTACACCCACGCCAACACGTCGAACAACCCCTGGTTGCACGAGTTCGCCGAGACGAACCACGTGTGGATCGCGCCGGGGCCGGCGAGGGACATGGGCATCGCGACGGGAGACACGGTGGAGGTCTCGAGCACCAGCGGCACGGTGCGGCTCCTCGCCAGGGTCACCGACGAGATCCGGCCGGACTGCATCTTCATGCTGCACGGTTTCGGCAAGAAGTCGAAGTGGCAGAAGCTTGCCTACGACAACGGCGCCTGCGACGCGCAGGTTCTGGAAACCGCTTGGGACCACGTCTCGGGCAACGCGGCCTTTCACGAGACGTTCGTGAAGATCCGCAAGGTCTGAGGGGGCGACGATGGCTGACGACAAGAAGAAGAAACGATACGCGCTGGTCCTCGATTCGAAGAAGTGCATGAACTGCAAGGCGTGCGTCGTGGCGTGCAAGGCCGAGAACGGCGTGCCCATCGGCGACTTCCGGAACTGGATCGACGAGACGAAGCGGGGGACGTGGCCGAAGATGATGGCCACCTTCGATCCCGGCCAGTGCATGCACTGCGAGAACCCCTCCTGCGTTAGGGTCTGCCCGACCGGGGCGTCCTGGCAGCGGAAGGACGGCATCGTGCTGGTGAACTACTCCGATTGCATCGGTTGCCGCTACTGCATGATCGCGTGTCCCTACAACGCCCGCTACTTCCGCGAGGACCTCGGCGTGGTGGACAAGTGCACCTTCTGCGTGCAGCGCGTCGACCGCGGCGAGCTTCCCGCGTGCGTCGAGACCTGCCCGTCCAAAGTACGAGTGTTCGGGGACCTGGACGACCCCGACGGCGAACTCCAGCAGTTGCTGAACACCCGCCCTTATCTGGTCATGAAACCGCAGACGGGCAACGGCCCGCAGCTTTACTACCTGCTGTAGGAGGGAGAGCCATGAAAACGATCGAATGGGGATTCCTCATCGTCAACTACCTGTTCCTCGGCGGGTTGTCCGCGGGCGTCTTTTTCGTCTCCGGGCTCGCCACTTATCTGCAGGACAAAGGTGACCCGGCCTACGGGAGGGTCGCCAAGTACGGCGCCATGATCGCGCCCTGGCCCGTGGCCTTCGGTTCCTTCCTGCTCATCTTCGACCTGGGCAACTGGTACCGCTTCTACAAGCTCTTCGTGCACTTCCGGTGGGAGAGTCCCATGTCCATCGGGTCCTGGCTGCTCCTGGTCTTCAACACGATCGCCTTCGTCTACTTCTACGCCTGGTTCCCCGAAGACGCCCGCCACTCGCTGTTCGGCAGGCTGCCCAGGCGCCTGGCGTTCTTGAAGCGCTTCGACGTGGACCTGTCCGACTGGCGCCGTCCGCTCGCCATGCTCGGGTTCCCCTTCAGCATCGGCGTGGGCATCTACACGGGCGTGCTGCTCGGCGCGGTGCAGGCCCGGCCCTTCTGGAACACCAACCTGGTCGCCCAGATGTTCCTGTTCTCGGCGCTCTCCACGGGTTGCGCCATCCTGATCCTGGCCCTCTCGTTCAACCGGAAGAGCCTGGATTTCAAGCAGCTCCGGTTTCTCTACACACTGGACATCTGCTTCATCCTCCTCGAGTTCTTCATCGTCCTGCCCTACCTGATCCACGGCGAACTGTCCGTGCTGGCCGTGCAGCAGGCGCTGGAGCTCATCCTCGGCGGCCCCTACACCTTCCTCTTCTGGGTCGTGTTCCTCGGGCTCGGGCTGCTTCTGCCCCTCTTCATCGAACTGTGGGAGATGAAGCCGATCATCTTCGAGAAGGCCGGTATCCACCACAACAAACCGCTTTCGTCCGCGGCGGCTCTGCTCATCCTCATGGGCGGGTACTTCCTGCGCTACATCTTCGTCTACGCCGGGCAGATAAGCGCCTTCAAATAGGTCCTGGAAAGGATGGCGGTCCATGTCTCTCATTGAGTTTGCGGAGCTGTTCGAAATCCTTTCCGAGGTGTACCTCGACCCCGAGGCGGACGTGAGGCTCCGTATGGCGGCCCTCGCCGGCCGCTTCCCGGCCGACGAGCCCGACCTCGCTGCACTTCGTCCGGACCTCGAAGGGCTGGCCGCGCTGGGCGATGACCCGCGCCGTCTGGCCGTGGAATACGTCCGCCTGTTCATGCACGGCACGACCAACCAGACCGTGCACCCCTACGAGTCCGTCCAGTCCAGAGGCCGCCTGATGGATCAGGAGTGCCTCCAGGACCTCAGGCAGCTCTTCGACCGGGCGGACGTCCGCCCGCGCGACGACGTGGCCATGCCGCCCGATCACCTGGGCCTGGAGCTCGAATTCATGGCCTTCGCGCTCGGAAACCTGGCCAGGTCGGCCGGCGACGAACACAGCCGGGAGCACTGGCGGACGATTGCGGAGGGCATGCTGAACGGGCACCTGATGCCCTTCGTGCGCAACTTCGCTGTCCGCCTCGAGGAAGCCGAGCCCGAACCCTACTACCGGCTGGCGTGCCGGCTGATGGTGTCGGGGCTCGGGGCGCTCGAAGGCCGGCTCGCGGCGAAGGCGGCCGACGTGCCGTCCCGGTAATCTCTTCCGGGGCGCAGGACGCCATAATTAATCGACTCCTCCTTGCCGTGGTCCCCCCGGGGGCCGCGGCCTTTCTTTTCGGGCGGCCGGGCCGGAGGCGGGCCGCGGGGCGGGATGGTACAATGTGCCGGCGGAGGTACGGATGCAGCGGCAAATCCGATTCGGGGGGACCTGGACCAAGACCGTCGGGTGGCTCATCGGGATCAACGTCGGTGTCTTCCTGCTCCAGAACTTTTTCCCGCCGCTCACCGTTCAGCTCGGGCTCGTGCCGGGGCACGTCTTCCCCTTCAGGATTTACACCCTGGTCACCTACGCGTTCCTGCACGGGGGTTTCTGGCACATCTTCTGGAATATGCTCACCCTCTATTTTTTCGCCGGAGACCTCGATCTGTTCCTGGGTAGACGGCGCTTCCTCACGCTGTACTTCGGTTCTGCCGTAACGGGCGGGCTCACCGCGGCGCTCCTGCTCCATGGGCCAATGGTAGTAATAGGCGCCAGCGGGGCCATCTACGGCGTGCTTGTAGCCTACGCGCTGTACTTCCCCAACACCGAGGTGCTCCTCTGGTTCGTGCTCCCCATCAAGATCTGGGTCCTGGTGGTGATCTGGATCGGGATCACGCTGTTCTTCTCCTTCTTCAACGCCACGGGCGGGGGCATCGCCCACCTGGCGCACCTGGGCGGCATCATCTTCGCCTTCCTGTACGTCGGACGGTTCTGGCGCTGGCGGCCGCAGTCCTTCATCAAGGAACTGAAGTACCGGTGGCGCAGGCGCCGCTTCAAGACGTTCTGATGGACGCCCGTGGTCTCATGGACATCTCGGATGCCCTCGACAAGGCGGTTCACGGGCGCGTCGTGCGCCGTGTCCTCCGGCCCGATCCCTGGGCCCTGGGCCTCGAACTGCAGGGCGGGATCACACTCGGGTTCTGCTGGGACCCCGGGCGCCCCGCCGTCGGGCTGTGCCCCTGGCGGTGGCCCAGGGGCGCCCCGGAGGATGTACTGGCCGTCCACCTGAAGGGCGGCCGCATCACCGGGGCGTCGGCCGTCGATAGCGAGCCCATCCTCAGGCTCGATCTGGCGGGCGGGCTGGCGAGGGCTCTGGTGTGGGAGCCCCTGGGGCGATCGTCCAACGCCCTCCTTCTCGGGGAGTCGGACAGGATCCTGTGGGCGGGACGGATTCTCAAGGGCGAGTTCCGGACGGGAGAGCCCGGCACGTCCTGGGCGCCCCCGCCACCCGCCCCGGCCGGAGGCGGCAGTCGGGTAGGGGCCTTAGATGCGGTGGAATTCCTGGAGTCCGAGGGGCCTGAGGCCCTCCGGGCGGGACTCCTGGACAGGGGGCGCCGGG
>JBJKRE010000189.1:0-5795 GCA_046704825.1 Acidobacteriota bacterium | reverse complement strand
TCTCTGGAACGGTCCCGAAGAGAAGCTCAACCTTACCGAGAACACCCAGCCCGGCGTCCTTACCGTCTCCATCGCCGCCTGGCGGGTCCTCCACGCGAAGATACCCGGGCTCGAACCGGCCTTCATGGCCGGCCACTCCCTCGGCGAATACAGCGCCCTCGTAGCCTCGGGCACACTCGCGTTCGAGGACGCCGTGTCCTCAGTCCGTCAGCGCGGACGCTTCATGCAGGACGCCGTGCCTGTGGGCGTCGGCTCTATGGCTGCCCTCATGGGCGTTTCTCAGGAGGCCGTCTCCGCCATCTGCGCGGAGGCGTCGGCGGGCCAAATCGTTATTCCCGCCAACGACAACGCACCCGGCCAGGTCGTCATCGCGGGCCACGCGGAGGCCGTCGACCGCGCCATCACACTGGCCAAGACCCAGGGCTGCAAAAGGGCGGTCCTCCTCCCCGTATCCGCACCCTTCCACTGCCCGCTCATGGCGCCCGCCCGCGAGCGTCTCACGCCCGTCCTTGAGGGGCTGGACTTTTCGGCCCCCAGATGGCCCGTCGTGGCCAATTACGACGCGGCGCCCACGACCGCGGGCGAGGACGCCCGACGCAAGCTCATCGGACAGGTGGACTCGCCTGTCCTGTGGCGCGACACGATGCTCTTCATGCAGGCTCAAGGGGTAGACACCGTCATCGAGGTGGGCCCAGGCAAGGTCCTCACTGGCCTCGCGAAGCGCGTAAGCCGGGACTGGACCCTTCTTAACGTTGAGGACCCCGAGAGCCTTGAGAATACTATTGACGCACTATCATAGTCAGGGAGAACAGGATGGGACGCTTCGATAACAAGATCGCACTGGTCAGCGGCGCGGCGCAAGGCATCGGCCTCGCCATCACCGAACAACTCGCCGCGGACGGCGCCCTCGTCTACGGCGCCGACGTGAATTTCGAGGGCATGAGCGCCACCGCAGACGGCCTCAAGGCAAAGGGGCTCAAGGTGGAACCCCTCCAGCTCAACGTCTCGGACCGCGCATCCTGCGAGGCCGCGGTGGACGCCGTGCTCCAGCGCTCGGAACGGCTCGACTTCCTCGTCAACAACGCCGGCATCACCCGCGACGGCTTGCTCATGCGCATGAAGCCTGAAGACTGGGAGGCCGTCCTGTCCATCAACCTCACCGGCGCCTTCCACCTCACCCAGTTCGCCATGCGCCCGATGATGTCGCAGCGCTCCGGGCGCATCGTGAACATCGCGTCGGTCGTCGGACTCATGGGAAACGCGGGGCAGGCAAACTACGTGGCCAGCAAGGCGGGGATCATCGGGCTCACAAAGGTAACCGCGCGGGAACTGGCCTCGCGCAACGTCACCTGCAACGCCGTGGCCCCCGGCTTCATCGTCACCGCCATGACCGACAAGCTCGACGACAAGCAGAAGGACCAGATGGCTTCGATCATCCCCATGAAGCGCTTCGGACTGCCCGAGGACATAGCACGGGCCGTGGCCTTCCTGGTGAGCGAGGACGCCGCCTACATCACCGGGCAGACTATCTCCGTCAACGGCGGTATGTACATGTAAAATCCGCCGAACGGCGGATTTTAGCGCGCTTCTCCGAAGCCGGCTTATTTTTTCTTTATACTTTGGCTGAAACCCTGCTGGCCCCGGAGCCTTGGCGCGGTGGCGGGGTGGTCTGCTTTAGGCAGTGAGAGGCTCGCAATCCGGGTGCAGGAATAACCAGGATTACATTCTTCGAAGGCCAAGCTGACTAACTTTACAAAAAAAGGCTTCGAAGAAGCCCTATAAAATCCGTCCCGCAGGGGCGGATTTTAGGTGGTGCCGAAGGGGGGACTCGAACCCCCACAGCCTTGCGGCCGGCGGATTTTGAGTCCGCTGCGTCTACCGATTCCGCCACTTCGGCCCTCGGGTATTGTAGGTTTTGCGGGGAATCCTGTCAACACGGCCGCTTCGGCGTTCTGCGGATGTGCGAGTACTACTCTACGCGTTCTACCAGGACGACGGTGATGTTGTCCTCTCCGCCTTTCTCGTTGGCGAGGTCGACCAGGCGCCTGCAGGTCTTCTCCAGACCCGTTGTCGCAGCCAGGATGTCCTTGATCTCCTCGTCCCTGACCATGCTGTTCAAACCGTCTGTGCAGAGCAGCAGCCGACTGCCCTCCGCCATCGCCAGTTCGGCCACGTCGCCCTGCGCCTGCTCCCGCGTTCCCAGGGCCTTAGTAATGACGTTCCGGAAGGGGTGCTGCTCCGCTTCCTGCTCGGTCAGAAAACCTTGCCTGACCTGCTCCCCCACCCAGGAATGGTCCATGGTCAGGATTTCCAGTTCGCCGTCGCTGAGCAGGTAGGCGCGGCTGTCGCCCACGTGAGAGATGACCGCTCGCTCACCGTTGAAGAGAGCTGCGACAACCGTCGTTCCCATGCCCCGTGATTCAGGATGACCGGCCGCGTAGGCCTGAATCCTGTCGTTTGCCGCGGCTATGGCCGTTCTGAGCCTGTTGGCCTCGAACGAAAGATTCTCGTCGTAGTCGTAGGGCCACGTGGCATCCTCAGACGGCGGGGTCGCGTCGAAAAACGCGAGGATCTCACGCACCGCTAGTTGGGCGGCTATCTCGCCCGAGGAGTGCCCTCCCATGCCGTCCGCGACTATGTACAGGTCGTTGTCGGCCCTGATGGCGAAGGCGTCCTCGTTGTTGACGCGCTTTCGTCCCACATCGCTCATGCCGTATGACTCGAACCGGCTCATGACTTCTTCCCGAAGAGCGAAAAGCCTGATGACTTCCCGCCTCGGACCCTCTCAAGCAGGGCCGCTATCTTTTCATCGTTGGGATGGGACGGCGCCGCGTTCTCCAGGAGTCTCAGGGCGCGGATCGCCTGACCGTTTTCCACGAGGAAACTGGCGTACTGAACGACGTAAGCCGCTGTAAAAGGGTCCCTCTCGATGGCCGCTTCAACCTGTGCACTCCCCTCGGCACGCCATTTAGGGTTCTTCAGACGGATCATACCCGCGCTGAACAGAGCCTCTACGTTGTCGGGATCAAGTCGCAGGATGTGGTCGAACACGGCCAACGCGCCGCCCAGGTCCCCGGAGCGAATGCGGCTTTTGCCCTGCGGCAGAAGCTCCCGGACCTGTTCCGGAACGGACTTCCGTGCGGCTGTGCGCTCTCCCGTCGAGAGTGACTCGTCGTATCGCTGGCGGAGGTGTGGGCGCCTGAGCGTGTTGTAGGCTTCGGTTATGTCTTTGAGGAGTTTTTCGGCCTCCGCTTTGTCCGCCGGATCCGGGTAACGGTCGGGGTGGTGCTCCAGCGCCAGAGCCCTGAACGCACGGGAGATATCAGCCTGGCTGGCGTGGGCTTCGAGCCCCAGCAGCTCGTAATAATTCTTCACGCTCTCCATGGCTTCCTAGATTAGCCCAAGGCTGAAGACTATGCAAGCTTTCGACCGTCCTGCGGGCCCGAACGGCCCGTCCCCGCCGGCATCCTCCACCCCGGTGTGCGAGGCGCTCATCCGAGAGGGTTCGTCCTTTTTGCGACGCCATTCCTCTTCACTTTTTTTTATAGGAGGCGGTCTTCTTGTTGTGACGTCCGTCATAAAGTTTCTTCGCCTCCCGGCGCACCAGTTCGCGCACGTTCTTGTCCTACACCAGGTGCTTGAGATCGAAGTCCGTCAACCTGGTAATCATGGGGAAGACCAGGCCCGGAGGAACCTTCGGATTGAAGATCATCCCCTTTACGACGGCGTATTTCTTCATCCAGTCGTTATTTCTGGCCATCTTCCTGAACAGGTCGGGGGAGAGGTTCCTCATCCTCGCGAACGCCTCGACTTCCCCGTCGGTTACCTTGGGAGAATCGAGAACCGCTTCCTGGACAACTTTGTTGTTGTCGCGTATCAGCAGGCCACGCGCCTCCTTGTTCCCTTTCAGAGCGAGTTCGATCTTCGCGGGTACGGGCATCTGGAGGATCTGCTGGTACAAACTCTTGAAGTTCTCGGAAGACATGGGCTCTTCCGATGACGCCATCTCGAGGAGTTCCGCGCTCAGGCCGTCCGACGGCTCGCCACCGGGCTCGCGTTCGCGGGGGATGGCCGGCTCCGTGATCTCCTCAGGAAGGGCTTCCTCTTCGCTCTCCCTCCTTTCCAACTCGCCGCCAGCCAGCCCGAGCTTCAGACCGAACCTAAGCTCGAGGAGGCTCGGAATCTCGGGGTGATCGCGAAAGAACTGCTCGGCGAGGTCGAAGATACGCCGGACCTGGTTGGGAGACAGTGCGGGATTGGCCAGGAGGGCAACGACGATGGGTGGCGACTCGATGAGCCGGATCTGGTTGTCCAGCAGCATGTCAACGCCCTCGTCCCGGGCCTGCTGCGCGTACCATTCAAGGGTCTCGTTGGAGGCGGCTGGATTCCTGAGCGCCGCGTCGCGGATTTTCGAGTTCTTCCCCAGGACCCGTATGGCGAAATCGAGAACCCTGTCATCGAAGGGGTGCTCCGGGAGGAGTTCCACCCACTCGGCCTCCGTGACCTCAGCGAGGCTTTCCTTGCAGGCCAGGCGGACGTCACCGTCCGAGTCCGACCTGAGCATGATCCACGCCTCGATGAGATCTTCTCGCGGTACGGGGAGGGCGCCCCGCGCAGCCGCCATCTTGACTTGCTCGGGTGCCTGCCCGCTCAGAATGCGTTCTATGATGGGGTGCGTCACGGTGCCTTCTCTGCCTCCGCGGGCCCGGCGATTACGAAATCTTTGAGGACCTTGTTTTCGATGTCGGGCAGCTTTACGGCACGGCCCCTGTAGGTGAACTGCACGCCGGCCGCGTTCCCTATGTCGGCCCGGAACCGGCTGCCCGTGAACGAGAGGGTCTCACCCGGCGAGAGAAGACGGTAGACCTTTCTCTCTCCGTCCGCCCAGAGGGAAAGCCAACAGGGCTGGGTGCAGGTGATCACCAGGTCAGCCCCGGGCAGTTCGGCCGGTGTACGGGGGGATGCGACCGCACCGGTGGATTCTATGGCCGCAGAGGAGGACGGCCCGGCTGTAGACTTTGGGAGGGGCTCACTCGCCCTGCCGGGCTCCGTCGAAGGCAGTGCCGGTTCAGCCAGGGCGTTTGCAGGAACGCGGGGGACTGAAGGCCCCGCTCCTTTCGGCGGGGGGGGTGGCTGAACGGGTTCCAGCGTACCCAGGGACAGGATGCCTGTCCACCAGAGAACGGCCAGGGCCACAGCCGCAACGGCGACCATGACCACCACCCAGATCACCCAGCGCGCAGCACCCCGTCCCTCCGCCGCATCACTCGCATCCTCCCCCGGGTCTTCCGGCTCCGTGTGGTCCCTCTTCACAAAACGCCCTATGTAGGGGCCGGGATCCATGTCAAGACGATCGCAGTACGCCTTGATGAAACCCACGACGAACACGTCGGGGGGCAGTTTGCCGAGATCGCCCTCCTCGATCGCCTCCAGTATCGGACGACGGATCTTCGTGTCTCTGCACATATCCTCGAGGGTGACTCCGGCCGCCCTTCGACGCTCGGCCAGATCGTTTCCAAGTGCCCTGGCCCATTCGTCGGTCATGACGACCTCCCCATACGAGTCTGGAGCATCCGCCTGACGGCCATGGGGACTTTGGGATCAGTCACCAGGCTTCTCATCTCGTTCATGTTCAGGGAGCTGATGAAGGGTATCACCGCAGAGAGAGGCGTCCTGGGGTTTCTTAGCAGCCCGATGCGGACCTCGACCCTCGGGGACCACTTTGGATCCCTCGCCACGGCTTCCAGCACGGGCGCCGGCGTCCGCGGCTGGTTGATCAGGAAGAGCACGTCCTC
>JBJKRE010000188.1:0-7150 GCA_046704825.1 Acidobacteriota bacterium | reverse complement strand
ACACGAAATCATGGACGAATTTCTCCTCTCCGTCGGCTCACCCGTAGACTTCGGCCACGGCCCGGAGTTCGGAGTGCGAGCCGAAGATTAGGTCGACGCGGGTACCGGTCCACTTGACTTCGCCGGTCTTGCGGTCGCGGCCCTCAAAGAGGTTCCTGTCGTCAGAGACCGGTTTCCATTCCGTGCCCATGTCGAGCAGATTCACGAAATAGTCGCTGGTCAGCGTTCCGGGCCGCTCGGTGAAGACGCCGTGCCGGGTGTGTCCCGCGTTGGTATCCAGGGCTCGCATGCCGCCCACGAGCACGGTCATCTCGGGCACGGTCAGGGTCAGAAGCTGAGCTTTGTCGACCAGCAGCCTTTCGGCCGGCACGCTGAATGTGCCCTTGAGGTAGTTGCGGAAGCCGTCGGCGACGGGTTCGAGCACGGTGAAGGCGTCCACATCCGTCTGTTCCTCCGAGGCGTCCATGCGTCCCGGAGCAAAGGGAACCGTGACCTCGTATCCGGCGTTCTTCGCCGCTTTTTCGACGCCGGCACAGCCGGCGAGAACGATCAGATCGGCGAGCGACACCCTCTTGCCGCCGGACTGCGCGCCGTTGAACTCGCGCTGGATACCCTCGAGGATCTTGAGGACCTTCGCCAATTGGTCGGGCTCGTTGACGGCCCAGTCCTTCTGGGGGGCGAGACGGATGCGTGCGCCGTTGGCGCCTCCGCGTTTGTCGGACCCGCGGAACGTGGACGCGGACGCCCAGGCGGTGGACACCAGTTCCGACACCGAAAGGCCCGAGTTGAGAACCGTTTTCTTAAGGGCGGCGATGTCATTCCTGTCGATCAGTTCGTGATCGACGGCGGGAATGGGGTCCTGCCAGATCAGTTCTTCTTCGGGCACTTCCGGCCCGAGATAGCGCGCGCGGGGCCCCATGTCGCGGTGCGTCAGCTTGAACCACGCCCGCGCGAAGGCATCGGCGAACTCATCCGGATGCTCGAAGAATCGCCTGGAGATCTTTTCATAGGCCGGGTCGAACCGCAGGGAGAGGTCCGTGGTCAGCATGGTGGGCGGGTGCTTTTTCGACGGGTCGTGAGCGTCCGGCACCGTCGCTTCCGCGTTCTTCGCCACCCACTGGTGCGCGCCCGCCGGGCTCTTGGTCAGTTCCCATTCGAAGCCGAACAGGTTCTCGAAGAAGTAGTTGCTCCACTTCGTGGGAGCCTGGGTCCAGGTCACTTCGAGCCCGCTGGTGATGGTGTCGCCGGCCTTGCCCGTGCCGAAGCTGCTCTTCCAGCCGAGACCCTGCTGTTCGATGGGTGCCGCTTCGGGCTCGGGGCCCACGTGGGAGGCGGGTCCCGCGCCGTGCGTCTTGCCGTAGGTGTGGCCGCCCGCGATGAGCGCAACCGTTTCTTCGTCGTTCATGGCCATGCGGGCGAAGGTCTCTCGGATGTCCTTCGCGGCTGCGACCGGATCCGGGTTGCCGTTGGGGCCTTCGGGGTTGACGTAGATCAGCCCCATCTGCACGGCGGCGAGCGGATTGTCCAGGTCGCGGTCGCCCGAGTATCGCTCGTCACCCAGCCACGTGGTCTCGGTCCCCCAGTAGACGGATTCGTCCGGCTCCCAGGCGTCCTCGCGCCCTCCGCCGTAGCCGAAAGTCTTGAACCCCATCGATTCCAGCGCGACGTTGCCGGCGAGGATAAAGAGGTCGGCCCAGGAGATGTTCCGGCCGTACTTCTGCTTGACGGGCCAGAGAAGCCGCCGCGCTTTGTCGAGGCTCACGTTGTCGGGCCAGCTGTTGACGGGCGCGAAGCGCTGCTGCCCTGACCCTGCGCCGCCGCGGCCGTCGCCGACGCGGTAGGTGCCGGCTCCGTGCCACGCCATCCTTACGAAAAGCGGGCCGTACTGTCCGAAGTCAGCCGGCCACCAGTCCTTAGAATCGGTCATCAGCGCCCTGAGGTCCCTCTTCACGGAGGCCAGGTCGAGGCTTTCGAACGCTTCGGCGTAGTTGAAGCCATCGCCCATCGGGTCGGACCCGGCGCAGTTCTGACGAAGGATCTTCAGGTCGAGCCGGTTCGGCCACCAATCTCTGATGGATGTACCGCCGACGGCGGTGCGTCCCTGTCGCATGCCCGTCACCGGGCACTTGCTCTTTTCGCTCATGAGGTTCACTCCTTTCCATATTCACGGGACCAGCTCCGCCCGCGCAGCTCTGAACAGGCGGGGGGGCATCACTTCGGCGAACGGAACGCCGCTCGCTCGCCCGCCTGTTCCACCGGGCAGTCGCGGAACACCCAGTAGAACTCCATGCTGTCGCGGCTGACACGGTGGCCGGTTTCAGATTCTGCGGAGTGTTTGAGTTCCCTCTCCGGGCCGATCCCATGATCGAAAACCCTGTGACACCTTTCGCGGATGAAACCGTTTTCACTTAACCCAAGTTGGGTCCCTTGCCTTTGCGATTCAAGGTCGGTCTTTCGGTGTCGGGTCTCGACGATTGTGCGGAACGCCGATCACTCCGTCGCCAAGCACCCCGTCGGCGCACGAGGCTGAGGGCTCAGGGCTGCAGCCGGTAGACGGCCGCCGACTCGCTCACGGACCAGCGGATGGCTTCGGCGGTTTTTGCCCCCAGACCCTTGACGTTGGCGAGGGCCACCGCGTCGGCGCAGAGCACGGCCTCCACCGATCCGAAGGCCTCCAGAAGCTTTAGGGCCCTCTCGGGGCCGACACCCGGCAGTCCCTGGAGGATATGGAGCTGCAGCTTCCGTTTGCCTTTCGGACGGTAGCCGGAACGGTGCTGCGCGCCGGCTGTGAACGCGCTGTACTGGTTCTCCGCGTATAGGATCAGCCGGGCCGTCTCCTCTTCGTCCCTCGACCGCAGTACGGGAATGCCGAAGATCAGGGACAGAGAGACCAGTGCGCCCTGGAGCGCCTCCCTCCGAATGCCGGTGGGGGAAAGGCTGGAACCGCGGCCTTCAAGGACGAGCAGGCTTCGCTTCTCCGAGCGCGCGAGGCGCGAGGCCTGAGAGAACAGCCGCCCGTCAATCACGGACACGGCGAAGTCGGCCAGGGTCTTGCGCTCGACCAGCAGGTCGTCCCCGACCCGGTAGTCCCCGAGTTCCAGGCGGGCCACGGACACCTCGACGCCGGGCAGCGCACGCAGGGCCTCGAGCACCGCCTGCGGCTCCCTGTGGTCAGCTACGATCCTCAATGGGCCTGTCTTCTCGGTCATCGTTCCACCCCGTCGTTTGGTGTCAGTGTACCTCATTGCCGGGGGCTGTCCCGGCCTTTCGATGCCCCCGGCGCCGTTGACACCCCCGCGGCGGTTCACTACAGTCGAATGGTATTCGGTTCTGTCGTGCTGTTTTGTCAGGAGCATTCCCGCATGAACCCGTCCTCCCATTTCTCCCCTGCTTCACAGGCCTCCTCGGCCCGGCCGACGGCGGGCGCCGGATCAACCGGCTGTGTTGACGCTCACGTTTTCCAGCGGGCCTTTCACGAGAGGCGGAGGGGATCGTGAAGGCGCTGGGCGTTCTGGCCGGTCCGGAGGCCATGGCCCACCTGCGCGAGAAGGGGCTGAAGGGCGCCGACGTGGCGGTGGTGCCCGCCGCCTCGGGCGGGCCCAAGTGGCTCGTGCTGGCCGGACTCGACCGCGTCCTGTTCGGAGACTTCCTCAGAAGAGAACCCCGGCCGGGTCCGCTCCACTGCATCGCGTCCTCCATCGGGGGCTGGCGGCTGGCCTGCCTGCTCCAGCGCGATCCCCTGGCCGCCCTGGATCGATTCCAAGAGGCCTACGTCCAGCAGCGCTACCCGCCAAAGCCCTCCCCACATCTGGTGAGCCGGACCAGCGAGGGCATCGTCGACGCCCTGCTGGGGAGCCGGGGTGCCGCCGAGATCTTCGATCACCCGTGGGCACGGCTGAGCGTGGTGGCAACGCTTTGCCTCGGCGCACTCGCCAGCGAACGCCGGGGGGTCCTGGGGCTGGCCCTGACCGCCGCCGCTGCGGCCAACGCTTTCAGCCGCCGAAGCCTCGGGTGGCGCATGCGCAGGGCGCTTTTCCACACCGCCGGAAAGGACACCCCCTTTCCGGGGCTCGCGGATTTGCCGACCTTGCACATCCCTCTCTCGGCCGACACCCTCGCGCCCGCCCTCCTGGCCTCGGGCTCCATTCCTCTCCTGATGGCCGGTGCGCGCGTTCCCGGCGCCCCCCCGGGCGTCTACCGGGACGGCGGCCTGCTCGACTACCACCTCGACCTGGACTTCGGCGAGCGGGCGGGCCTCGTCCTCTACCCCCACTTCTACCCGCACGTCACACCGGGCTGGTTCGACCGCGGCCCCTTCCGGCGCAGGGCCGATCCCGCACACTGGCGGCGGGCCGTCCTCCTGGCGCCCTCCGCCGAGTTCGTGACCTCCCTGCCCCGCGGCAAGATTCCCGACCGTCACGACTTTTACGACCTGGACGACCGCGAGCGGATCGCCGCCTGGCGGCAGGTCGCGGCGATGTCCGGGCGGCTGGGCGAGGAGTTCGGCGAACTCCTGGAAACCGGAGGGCTGGCCGGACGGGCGCGCCCGCTGGTCCCGTGACCCCGGAGACGGGCACGTTGACAGCCGAATCGCATTCGGTTAACCTCGAACCGTCACCGCAGCCAGCCCCCTTAAGGAGCCGACCCATGACCAGGCAGCGCGCCCGCTCGGCGAACGACAAGGCGCTCAGGCGCGAGGACATCCTGTCCGAAGCCCGCCGGGCGCTCGAGGAAACCCGGGTCCACGAGCTGACCGTCGCGAGGCTGGCCCGCGGGGCCGGTCTGGGGAGCGCCACGCTCTACACCTACTTCGCAGGGCGCGAGGACTTCCTGCTCTCGGTCTTCGAGCGGGAGCTGAGGGGACTGATCGCCGAGGTCTGCGAAGGGGTCCGCCGCGCCAAGGACCCGCCCGCGGCCGCCCGGGTCCTGGTGGACGCCATTGTTGCGAGGCGGGTCTACCGGAAGCTGGCCGTCGTGCTCCACACCCAGCTCGAACCCCGCGTGTCGGAGGAGCGGCGCAGGCTCTTTCAGAAGCTCCTGCTTTCCGAACTTTCGAGGGCGGGCGCCGCGCTCGAGGACAGCCTCCCGGCGCTGCCCCCGGGCGGCGGGGCGGTGGCGCTGCGGAGACTCCACGCGCTGGCCCTCGGCCTGAACGAACTAGTGGACCGCGACGGCCGCATGCTGGGTGGGGGCATGGACTTCGCGGGGGAACTGCACGAATCGCTGACCGCCGTCCTGACCGGGATGGCCCGATCCTCAGGAGACGACCATGGGCGAACTCTTTGACCTGAACGCGCTCTGCCGGTTCATGGCCGGCGTCGACCCGGCTTTCGCCGATCCGGAACGGGTCGTACTGACGCCCTTTCGCGGCGGGGTGTCGAACCTGACGGCGGTCATTCAGTCGGGCAACCGGAAGCTCGTGGTGCGCCGGGCACCGCCGGGCAAGAAGGCCGCCACCGCCCACGACATGGTGCGAGAGGCGCACGTGCTCAAGGCCGTCAGGCCCCACTTCCCCCTGGCCCCCGAGGTGGTGGCGGTCGGCGAAGACCCGGCCATTCTCGGAACGCCCTTCTTCGTGATGGAGTTCCTGGAGGGACGGACCATCGGGCGGGACCTGCCGGAAGAGGCGACGCGGACCCAGGCCCGGACCCTGTGCGAGAACCTGGTGGACCTTCACGCCGACCTCCACGGGCTGGACCTCGAGGAAACGGGCCTGTCGGCTCTGGGCAAAGCCGAGGGGTACGTCCGCCGGCAGATCGAGGGCTGGGCGCGCCGCTTCCGGGCCGCCCGCACGGACGACGTGCCCCGCTGCGAGGCGATCATGGCCTGGCTCGCGGACCACATGCCGGCCGAATCGGGCGCGTGCCTCGTCCACAACGACTTCAAGTTCGACAACGTGGTGGTGGCCCCGGACGACGTGACGCGGATCGTCGGGGTCCTGGACTGGGAGATGGCCGCCGTGGGCGACCCCCTCATGGACCTGGGCGCCTCCCTGGCCTACTGGGTGGAGCGGGACGACCCCGCGCCGTTGAAGGCCATGCGCACGCAGCCCACGACCCTGCCGGGCATGATGACCCGGGACGAGGTCGTGGCCCGCTACGCCGAACGCACCGGGAGAACCGTCGGCGACTTCACCTACTACACCGTCTACGGGCTGCTGCGCCTGGCCGCCATCGCGCAGCAGATCTACGCCCGGTACAGGCTGGGCCAGACCGACGACCGCCGGTTCGCCTCCTTCGGCCAGGCCGTGACCATCCTGTCCGACCAGGCCCTGCGCGTCATCCGCGACTGGGAGTCCCGGCGGACGCGGGCGTCGCGCACGGCGGCACTGCAGACGGACGGGGCCTTCCGGCTGGAAGGTAAGGTCGCGGTGATCACCGGCGCCAGCCGCGGCATCGGAGAGGCGGTGGCAAGGCTCTTCGCCAACCAGGGCGCGCACGTCGTGGTCGCCTCCCGGAAGCTCGAGGCGTGCGAGGCGGTGGCCGCAAGCATCCGGGACGCAGGCGGACTGGCCACGGCGAAGGCCTGCCACGTCGGCGAGGCCGACCAGCGCCGCGCCCTTGTCGGGGGCGTCGTGGAGGAACTGGGGCGCGTGGACATCCTCGTGAACAACGCGGCCACCAACCCCTTCTTCGGCCACATCCTGGACACGCCCGACTCTATGGTCGCCAAGACCGTGGACGTCAACCTGGCGGGTTATTTCCACCTCTGCCAGCTCGCCGGGCGGGCCATGCGGGAGCAGGGCGGGGGGGTGATCCTGAACACGTCCTCGGTGAACGGCGTGAACCCGGCGCCCATGCAGGGCATCTACTCGGTCACCAAGGCGGCGATCATCAGCACGACCCGGGCCTTCGCCCGGGAGTGCGCGCCCTTCGGCATCCGGGTCAACGCCGTGCTGCCGGGCATTACGGATACAAAGTTCGCCTCGGCGCTCACGGGCAACGAGGCTTTGCTCAGAACCATTCTGCCCATGGTGCCCCTCGGCCGCGTGGCGGAGCCCGCCGAGATCGCCCCGGCCTTTCTCTACCTGGCCAGCGAGGCGGCGGCCTACGTCACGGGCGCCTGCCTGCCTGTGGACGGCGGCCTGCTGGCCTGACCGGGAAGGAGACGAACGATGGACTTTGCCCCCTCAGACCGCGTAACAGCCATG
>JBJKRE010000187.1:0-4691 GCA_046704825.1 Acidobacteriota bacterium | reverse complement strand
CTTCTGGTACGCCGAGACGGCGCGGGAGGTCTGGTCGGGCATACTGAAATGGCACGAGGCGAACGGAACGCCGCTCCCCGTCTCCAACTGAGGAGCCGGGCGGCCCCGGGGAGGCTGCAGCCCGGGGCCGCCCCGGCGTCCCCTACCTTCGCAATCGGTATCGCTGTCGGAGTCGGGATCGGAATCGCTATTGCCGCAGGACACGGCACCAGCATAGCCGGTAGGAAATGAGCCCCGCACGCCGCACGGCGTCTGCAAAGCCCTGAGGGTCAGAGCAAGGGTCCCACCATCCTGACGATGCCCTCGACCACGTCGCGGACGGCGCCCGCCCGTCCCACGCCCTCCACGCAGTCGGCCGCGAGGCGCCGGATCCAGGCCTCGGACGCGGCGATGGACGGTCCGTCGTAGGCGAAGAGGGCGCACTCGTAATTCAGGAAGAAGCTGCGCATGTCCAGGTTGGCCGACCCGATCACCGTGAGGTCGTCGTCCATGACCATCACCTTCGCGTGCACCATGCCCCCAGGGTAGAGGAGGACCTTGCCGCCTGCGTCCTGGATGTCCCTCAGGTAGCTCCCACGGGCCAGGTCGGCCACCGGGTGGTTCGACCGCGCCGGGACAAGGAGCTTGAGGTCGATGCCCCGGTGTGCCGCCACGAGGAAGGCCGTGGCCAGAGTCTCGTCGGGTACGAAGTAGGGCGTGACGAACCACAGGCGGCGCCTGGCGCTGAAGAGGGCCGTGAGAACGGCGTCGTGCAGGGGATCGTCCGCCACGTCCGGCCCCGAGGGCACCAGCTGGACCACGTCGGTTCCGGCTTTCGCCCGGACCCGTTCGGGGTGGGCCGGGAGCGTCTCGCCCGAAGCGAAGCGCCAGTCCGAACGGAATATCTCGGCGAACTGGGCGACGGCGGGACCGGTCAGCACGTAGGACAGGTCCTTCCAGCGGGAGGGATTCGGCGAAGGTCCGATATACTCTCGCGCCACGTTCGTGCCGCCCGCCAGGACGGTCTTCTCGTCGAAAACCACCAGCTTCCTGTGGTTGCGGAGGTTGCTCCTGCCCCTGAACGGGCGGTGGAGCACGGGCACGAAGAAGGCGACCCGTCCGCCCGCACGGATCAGGCGCCGGAAGAACCGGCGGTGCGTGTGCAGGGAGCCCACGCTGTCCACCAGTACGCGGACCCTCAGGCCCTGCTCCGCCCGCCTCGCCAGGCGGTCGACGACGGCTCGTCCCACCTCGTCCTGGGCGAAGACGAAGGTCAGAAGGTCGATGCTGAACTCGGCCGAGTCGATGCCGTCCATCAGGCGCTCGTAGACCTCCTCGCCCGTTTCGCACAGGACCAGGCGGTTGCCGGCCGTGGCGCCCGGAAGGCCGAAGCTCCTCAGGAGGCGGTCCATGGGCGCGGCCTGCGGTTCGGGCACGGTTGCGCCGGCTGCAAGCCGGAGCTTCCTCTTGCCCGCGGCGGCCTTCCGCGTCTTCCGGCCTCCGAACATGAGATAGAGCGGGACGCCCAGGTAGGGGAAGATCACGATGACCAGGAGCCAGAGCGTCGAAGCCGCAGCGGATCTGCGCTGGCGCACGATGTGGCCGAGCCCCAGAACAGCGAGCACGAAGCCGATGACTATGAAGATGTGGTCGAGTAAGAGCTGCAGCATATGACCCCCGCCGCGGTTCCTCCTTGAGGGCATTATGCCATGAATCGTCAGGCCGGCGGGGAATCCGAGCGCCGCTTTGCGCGGGTGAAAGAACGGAGCTATCTTGTGTTCGGGGGCGTTGCGGCAAGGTCCCTGCCCGCCTGGAGGCAGCCACGGCGAGAGGGACCCCCGGTTTTTCTGTCGGGAGGCCGGATATGTCGGGTCGATATCACCCGGAAGAGACCAGGCCGGACACCCAGATCTCGGGTCGGCACTCGCTGTACGTCGGGCTGGGCACCATCCTCGCGATCATCGTCGCGCTGGTCATCGTCTTTCTGTACTACTGATCCAGGGACCTCTCCCCCATCCACAAGGGCATCCCATCGAGAGTTGAGCCCGCCTGACGGCGGGCCGGAGGTTGAGGAGTCGAGTCTATAGAAAGAAGGGGAGGGGGGAGGCCGCGGCCGCAGCCTCCCCCGCGGGGGTAGAGGGCGAAATCAGTGCCTCTGGCCACCCTTGATAAGGATGGTGGAGGCTAGTACGGAACCGTCGGACTGGGTGCTGCCCCAGACCTTGACGTGGAGGCCGGCCGAAAGGTCGGAGGCGTCCGCGTCCCGGTTCCGCTTGGAAATCTTCGTGGACGGATCCAGCACCACGGTGGTGACGGCGTGTCTGCTGGTCATGGTGAATCCGGTGACGGCGCCGGTGTCATCCGTGGTCAGGTTCAGGATGAAACCGTTGTCCACCGTGGGGGTGCTTTCCTGCTCACCGGAGATCCGGCCGTAGACGGCCGTGAACGTGCCGTCTTCAACGACGCCCCAGAGGGCGACCTCGTCACCGACCTGTATGGTACCCACGTCGATCGTGCCGCCCGAACCGTAGAAGGTCGCGCCCGCCACGTTCACCGTGTAGGTATCGTCTACGACGAACTGGGCGTTTCCGTCCGCGTCGGTCTGTATGGCCGTAATGCTCCCGGCGATGCGGAAGGCCGACCCGGCGAAAATTACGTCGGCGGTGGGGGTGCCGTCCGCGTCCTCGGCGTACACGCTGACGGTATCGCCCGCCGCGATATCCGTGGTGGCCAGGTCGACCACGGCGCCCGTGGCGTCGAGCCCCTTGATCTGCGTGTCCGCCGTGATGGCGAAGGTCACGCCCTGGACCGTGATGGCGGAATCCGAAATGTCCGACACGCTCCCGCTAAAGAAGACTTTGGCATTGGCCGTCGGTACGTCCTGCGCCGCAACGGCGAGCCCGGTGAATGCGAGGGCTACTATCAGTGCAGTCAGGAGTAAGCGTTTGCTCGCCTTGGCTATCATGACAGATGACCTCCTTCTTAGGGCGCTTCGTTCCGGGTTCCTCGCCCTGCTGTTTGGTACAACGGTATTATGGGGCTTCAATTCGCACAAAAGGTGTGAGGCGAATCACAGAAGACGTAATCCTTGAAATTGTGAGCAGGTTATCAAGTAAGCAGGTGATCGAGAAGGGAGCACACCTACGCTGTAGCCGTGAGTCCGTGAGTAGGTGATTAGGTGAGTCCGGCGTGCATCTGCCTTCGAGGGCTCGTCCCGGCCGTTTCTTAATTCCCAAATCCCAAATCCCCAATCTCCCCCTCCCCTCCGCTTCTTGACTTGGCCCCGCCGAAGGACTATCTTTCAACTGGTCTGACCTCTGACCAGTACGATGGAGAAAGGAGCCCGCGATGCGTGGAACCCCACCCCGGAAACCCGCCACCCACGCCGAAGAGAGCCTGATCAGGGCCATCCTCTCGGGCGCCTATCCCCCGGGCAGCGCCCTCCCCGCCGAGCGGGAACTGGCCGAACGCCTGGGCGTGACGCGTCCCACGCTCAGAGAGGTGCTGGGCCGGCTGGAGAGGGACGGGTGGATCGCTATCCACCACGGCAAGCCCACGGTCGTAAACGACTTCTGGACGAGCGGGGGGCTGAACGTGGTGAGCGGGATCGTGCGCTACGCGCACGTCCTGCCGCCCGACTTCGTGCCCAACCTCCTGGAAATGCGCCTGCACATCTCGCCGATCTATGCCCGGGCCGCCGTTGAGCGGTCGCCCGATCAGGTGGTCGCCTTCCTGCTCGAGGGGGGGCGCCTGCGGGACACGGCCCGGGACTTCGCCGATTTCGACTGGCGCCTCCACCACCTCCTGACCACCGTGTCGGGCAATCCTATCTACACGCTGATCCTCAACGGTTTCGCGGGTTTTTACGAGCGGATGGCGCGCATCTACTTCCGGCAGGCCCGCGCCCGCGAGGCCTCCAGGTCCTACTACGAAGCTCTCCTGCGCGCGGCGCGCCGCGCGGACGGCCAGGCCGCAGAGACGACCACCCGCGATGTGATGGCCCGCAGCCTTGCCCTTTGGCGCGAGGCGAACGAAAGGAAGGCGGACCGGGTTGGGACTAGCGCCCGCCGGGGGGCCGAGGTGGCCGGGCGGTGAGGCGCTGGAACGGCTGGGGCGACGACTCGGTGGATTATCCCGTGCCGGACGGCGCCCGGCGGTTTCTCCAGACCACCGTGGGTGAGGGGACGCCTCAGTCCGCCGCGTCGCTGTCCGACGTGGCGGCCCGGGTGCCGCGGTCGCGACTTCGCGGGCACCCGTTGGTGACGACCGACGCGCTCCACCGCGCCCTGCACGCCCGGGGCCAGAGCCTTCCGGACTGGGTCGTCCTGAACAGCGGGACTGTGCCGGTCTTCCCGGACGGCGTGGCCTACCCCCAGACCACCGGTCAGGTCCGGGACCTCCTGGTCTACGCGCGGGAGACGGGGGCCCGGCTCGTGCCCTACGGCGGCGGGACGAGCGTGGTGGGCCACGTGAACCCGCCCTCCGGCGACGCGCCGGTCCTCACCGTGGACATGGGACGGATGAACCGGCTCCTGAGGCTGGACGGCAAGAGCGGGCTGGCCACCTTCGGGGCCGGGGCGGCGGGTCCCGAGGTGGAGGCCCAGCTGAGGGCCGGCGGTCTGACCCTCGGACACTTTCCCCAGTCCTTCGAGTACTCCACGCTCGGGGGGTGGGTTGCCACGCGCTCGAGCGGCCAGCAGTCGGCCTTCTAC
>JBJKRE010000186.1:0-7679 GCA_046704825.1 Acidobacteriota bacterium | reverse complement strand
AGCAGATGCCCTGGTTACTGGCGAGGAATCCCCTGCCTCCCGCGGTAGAAAAGAAGGCAGCGACGTCTGGGTTGGCTTGGATGATGCGGTTGATTTCCTGCTGGTGCCGAACCATTGCGTCGTACGAAATACCTTCCTTGGCTTGCGTGAAGACCATGGCCCGGCTGGCGTCTTCGCTGGGCAGGAACCCTTTTGGAATGATCATGAATAGCCAGCCGGTCAGGACCAGAACCACCAGCATGGAGACCAGCACAGTCCTACGGTGAGCCAGCGACCACTTGAGGCCCCGTTCATACCAGGCCAGAAGCCACAGAAAAGCCTTCTCCGATACTTCGTAGGTCTTGCCGTGGTGTACCTCCGACTGGTGCTTCAAGAAACGGCTGGCCAGCATGGGAGTCAGCGTCAGCGATACGAAACCCGAAATCAATATGGCGGAACCGATCGTCACGGCGAATTCGTGGAACAGCCGCCCCAGGATGCCCCCCATGAACAGGATGGGGATGAACACGGCGACGAGCGAGAATGTCATGGACAGAATGGTAAAGCCAATCTCCCTCGAACCGTCTAGCGCGGCCTCGAGAATGCTCTTCCCCATCTCGGTATGCCGGACGATATTTTCCAGCATGACGATGGCGTCGTCCACCACGAACCCGACAGCGAGCGTCAATGCCATTAACGACAAGTTGTCGAGACTGTACCCCAGCAGGTACATGACGGCGAAGGTCCCGACGATGGACATGGGCAGGGCCAAACTCGGGATCACGGTGGCCGACATGTTCCTGAGGAACAAGAAAATGACCAGGATCACCAGGCACAGAGTCAAGAGCAGCGTGAACTTGACGTCCGATACGGAGGCCTTGATGGAATCCGACCTGTCGTACAGCACGTGGAGCGTGACCGAGGCCGGCAGTTGCCGCTCGAACGTCGGGATGAGATCTTTGACGGCCTGGGCCACCGCCACCGTGTTCGTGCCGGGCTGTCGCCTGATGGCAAGAACGACGGAGCGCTGGTCGTGGGTCTGATCGACATACCAGGCGGAGGTCTTGTCGTTCTCGACACTGTCGAGCACCCGGCCGAGAGCCTTCAGACGCACCGGCTTCCCGTTTTCGTAAGTCACAATGAGGGGCCGGTAGGCGGCGGCATCGTTGAGCTGACCGGTTGCCTGCACCGTATAGGCGACGTGGGGACCGTACAGCGTTCCTGTGGGAAGGTTCACGTTGCCGGTGGAGATAGCCGAGGCAACCTGGTTCAAACCTATGCCCTGGTTGGCGAGAGTATTCGGATTCACCTGAACGCGCACGGCGTACTTTTGAGAACCGTACACCTGAACCTGGGCTACGCCGCTGACCATGGAGATGCGCTGGGCCATAAGCGTTTCGCCGTACTCGTCCACGTCGCTCATGGGGAGCGTGGGCGAAGTAAGGGCCAGATAGAGGACAGGCTGATCCGCGGGGTTTACCTTCTGATAGGAAGGCGGTGTCGGCATATCAGACGGCAGTTGCGCCTGGGCCACGGAGATGGCCGACTGGACGTCCAGGGCGGCGGCGTCCAGATTTCGATCGAGGGCGAACTGGAGGGTGATCGAGGTAGAACCTTGATAGCTCGTGGACGTCATCGAATCGATGCCGGCGATGGTGGAGAACTGTTTCTCGAGGGGCAGCGCCACCGCCGAGGCCATCGTTTCCGGGCTGGCACCCGGCAATTGGGCGCTGACCTGGATCGTGGGAAAGTCCACGTTGGGTAGGTCGCTCACGGGAAGCAGTCTGTAGCCCGTGATTCCAAAGAGGAGGATGGCCAACATGACCAGAGTGGTCATGACCGGCCTGCGGATGAAGAGCTCGCTGAAGCTCATGAAGAGGCCTTTCCAGTAGATCCTTTACCCTGCCTGATCACGACTCTTGCGCCCGGATAAAGGCGGAGCTGGCCGTCCGTGACGACGCGCTCACCTGCTTTGGCGCCCTTAAGAAGGACTATCTCACCGTCCACCGTCTGCCCCGTCGTGACGCTGCGCATGTCCACGGTCATGTCGGGTTTGACCACGTAGATGTACTCTCCCTGCTGGCTGCGCTGCACCGCCTGTGAAGGCACGACCACGGCATCCCTGGTGGTGGCAAGCCGCAGCGTCACATTCACGAAGGTCCCCGGCCACAACGCCTCGTCCTTGTTCGGGAAGGTCGCCTTGAGAAGTACGGTCCCCGTGGTGGGATCGACGGCATTGTTTATCAGAGAGAGTTTTCCTTCGTAAGATGAACCACCGGATGGGGAAGAGGCCGTAACGCTTAGAGGACCTTCGGTCTGCGCCTTCCGCACTTCCGAGAGGTACATTTCGGGCACCGAGAAATTCACATAGATGGGCTTGATCTGGTTGAGCACCACCAGAGGGACGTCGTTCGGCTTTACGACATTCCCGAGCTGCACAAGCAGATTGCCGGTCCTGCCCGAGATGGGGGCCTGAATCGTACAGTAGGAGAGGTTAAGCCTGGCGTTCTCTGCGGCTGCCTTATCGGCTTCCACGCTTGCCTTCAAGGCGGCCGCGCTCGCCACGGCGTCGTCGTACTGCTGTTGCGTCACGTAGTCCTTCTTGACCAACTGCGCGTAGCGCCTTGCCTGAAGCTCGGCGCTCCGGTGTTGCGCCATGTCCCTCGCCAGATTGGCTTGAGCCGCCTGGAGGGCTGCCTTGTATGGCCTCACGTCGATGACGAAAAGCAGGTCCCCTTTCCTCACATCCTGCCCCTCGTGGAAAGCGACGCGAGTTATCTCTCCGCTCACCAGCGATTTCACCGAAACCGTGTTGTAAGGTTCAACCGTTCCGATGGCGGTAACGTAGAAGGGCACATTCTTGGCCATCGCCTGGGCCACCGTCACGGGTGCGGGTGGAAAACCACCGGACTGTTTATGTCCGCAGGCAGTGAGGAGTATTAGCAAACCCGCCGCGGCCGCACACATGGAGGCCGTGCGCCCGGCTCTCGGGCGGGGAGATGCTTCCAAAACAACGGTTGATGAACGTCGTGTCATGGCTCTCTTTCCTTTTCCACCGTGACGGCTTTGCCGAGTTCCTTCTTCTGTTCTTCGACCGTAAGCGCTCCAGTGTCGTGGGCGAGTTGAGCGATTGCGGTGTACCATGCTGCGTCGGCCTGAACTCTCTGTGCCCTTGCACTGGCGAGGGCGCTCTGAGCCGCGAGGAGGTCCAGGATACTGCCTACGCCAGCCTTATAGCGCCCCAGGGCCACGTCATGCGATTCCTTCGCGCTCTTCAGCAGGTCTCTGCTCGTCAGGACCTGTTGCCTTGCCGTCTTGAGATTGTAGTAACTGGACCACACCTGCAGAGTGACCTCCTGCTGGAGGCTTTCGAACTGTGCCCGTGCCGTATCCTCATCTGCCTTAGCCTTGAGGACATCGTACTGGTGCGAAAAGCCGGTGAAGATAGGCACCTTGAGGAAGATGCCCGCACTGTAGCTGTTGCCGTACACGTCGTGGTTGTCGTAGTAGGTCCGGTAGAGGCTGGCCGTGCCGGAGATGGAGGGGTAGGCCTGTGCCTTGATGGTCTTGACGTGTGCAGTCGCCTTTGCGGCGAGAGCTTTTGATGCCGCCAGGTCGGGGCGGTTCGCCTCGGCCTTGTCCAAATACTTTTCAACCTCCCCGAGCGTCTTGTTGACCTCCGGCTGGCCCGAAGGTTCGCCCACGTCGTAGGGCACGTTGGCGGGCAGTCCCATGGCGGTCGCCAGCGCTCCGCGCGTCGTCTGGATTTGCCCTTTGATGGTCTCGAGCGACAGCCTGGCCTGAGCGAGTGCCGTCCTGGCCTGAAGGACATCCGCGATGGTCGCAACTCCTGCCTTATGCCGCTCCTCGGCCGCCTGCAGGTTCGTCTTCGCATCCTTGACCGACACCTGCTGGGCGGCGTAAAGGGCCTTGGCGCTCACGTATTGATAGTAGGCCTGTTCAACGGCGAGAATGACGTTCTGGATGATGGAGTTGTGCGTGAAGTCCGCCGCAACCAGAGCATCCAGTTTTTCCACTGCGGACGCCTTTCTTCCTCCGAAGTCGTACAGCAGCCAGCTAAGGTCCGCCTCTGGCTGGTAGCTCCGCTGAAAGTATGAAATGCTGCCGTTCGCGAAGCTCCCCTGGGCTCGCGTCACGCTGGCGGTAGCGCTCAGCTGGGGATAGTAGTTCCCCTTCTGGCTCCCGTACGCGGCTGCGGCAGAACGGGCCTGGGCCCACGCGGCGGCCGTCTGCGGACTGTTCCTGAGGGCGATGTCCACGATGTCCAGGAGGGTGAGGTGCTCGCTCTCCTTGAGCAGGTCCGCGGGGATGGTCCCCACCTGGCTCGAGGCCGCATTCGCGGCGTGTATTATCTTGGGCGGAGGCGTCCAGGCCTTGTCGGGTGAAGGGGACGTCCCCGGTTCGCCGTAGACTTTGGGCGGGTTGTGGACGCATCCCGCGAGCAAGAGCGTACACGAGAGCAGGATGGTCGCTGTCAGGCGGGGGTTCCCCCGCGCGCCTTCACCGTAACGGTCACTCATGGGTTCCTCTCTCCAATTGACTTTCCTGCGGCGATGCCCCGCAGGAAGACGTCGATCAGGACCCGGGCGTCCTCTTCCCAGGGGCCCGGGGCTTCGTCCCACAATCTCTGGCTGATCACGGCTATGCTGGCCTCGAGGAGCATGGCCGCCACCTTGCGCGCGTCCATGGGGCGGAAGTCCCCGCTCTCGATGCCGGCCGCCACCGCCGCGGCCATCTTGTCCAGCAACACCCTGTAACGGCTGTTCTTTCGTCACTCGGCCTGGAGCTGGGCGACCTGCCTGTCTTCCAGGAGGAACCGGAAGAGTTCACGGTGCTGGTCGAAGTAGCTGAAGCGCCTGGCCATGACCTGTTCGATCTTTTCGCGGGGCCCGAGGGACGACTCCAGTATCTCCTCGGACTCCTGAAGCAGCGGCTCCAGGCTCGAGGCCTTCACGGAGTCCATGAGGTCCTGCTTGTTCTTGAAGTGCAGGTAAAGCGTCCCCTTCGCGACGCCGGCCTCCGAGGCCACCTGTTCCATGGTGAGCGCGTGGGTCCCGCGCCGGGCCACGAGCCTGGCCACGGCGTCCTGGATGGCCTGGCGGGTCATGGCTTCCCACTGAAACTGGCGCTCCTGTCGCTTGGAGGTTTTTGTCCCGCCGTTCAAGATGTCCTCACTCCTCTCTGCCGGTCGCGACCCTGGAAATGACCGGTGGGTCATTCTACGAACCCGTCGGTCATTCGTCAAGTAAGGCTCGTCCTCTCCGGGGCGCACCCCATCCCCCGCCCTCTTCGACCGTGCGGAGGTCGTGTTGATAACCCATCGTGCGGAAGGTAAATTTCACCCCGGCCCCTCAGGCCGCTCCGTGCTACTTCTTGGCCTGGGCCATGATCTTCGCCAGGAGTGCGGGGTCCTTCGGCAGGAGGCCGACGCCCGGCAGGCGCGGCGTCAGTTCGGCCCACCGAGGCTCCTCCGAAAAGACCTTCTTGAAAATGGGCAGGGCCTTGTCGAGCTGCCCGTTGGACGCGAGGGTCACCGCCTCCCAGTAGGGGAGTTCCAACACCTCGGGCGCGAGCCTGGCGGCCTCCGCGTACTCCTTGAGCGCCTGGTCTACCTTGTTCTCCGCCATGAAGTCGTCACCGGCCGAGGCGTGGTTGTAGGCGCGCTGCAGCCGGACGAGCCTGTGGAGTTCCTTCAGCGGGTGGGGCGAGTCTTCGACGCGGAGGTTAAAAACCGTGTCGGCCCAGGGCCGTCCCGTCGACGACCCCTTGACGACGATGATCGCCGCAGACTGCATGCCCCGGATGTCGCCGCCTGCCGCCTGGGCCGCGTCGAGGGCGGCCAGGAGCCGGTCCGCCAGGTCGCCCTTCGCCTTCCGGTAGGCTTCGGCCATGGCCGGCCAGACGCGGTCGTTCTCCATGAGGTTGGCCTGGGCGCTGAACTGGTCCCCGGTGACGTTCCCTGCGGCGGGGATGCAGGACTTGCCCGTGTACGACGCCACTCGCCCCTTCGCGTCGATCATGGCCACCTGCCGCACCTCCCGCCCCTTGTCCCCGGCCAGGAGGGCCTTGAGGGCATCGGGTGCGGATTTGCCCGCCCGCATGAGGTCGAGGCCGAGGGGACCGTATGACGCGTCCACGAAGGACTGTGTCGCAACGGCGCCGACACCGGCCTCGGCCCACGGTACCACCGACCCCACCGAAAACCAGTGCGACTGGACGGCCACGCCCATCTCTCCGGTCGCGGCATCCCTCGCCACGATGGAGAACGTGAACGCGCGGGGGGCCGCGCCCCGCGTCTTCGCGATCATCGGTACTCCCGCGACGGCCAGAGCCAGAACGATGAACAGGACCTGTTTCATGACAGCCTCCCCTTCCCTGGATCGCATTCTCTTCGATGCCCCTGCGGCATTGTTCCTCAGGGCCGGCGCTCGAAGTCCCTTCCTTCGAGGATTGCCTCCACGTGCCCCACCTTGTCGGACATCCTGAGCGCCCTGTCGCGGCGCTCGCTGATCTTCAGGGTGGTGGTCACCCTCGGCGCCCCCATGTCGAACAGTTTGTCCTGGCAGCGCTTCACGAGTGCCATCACCTCGTCCCACTCGCCCTCGACGTTGGTACCCATGGAGTGGAATTCGTGGGGCAGCCCGCTGGCGCGGATCAGCTTCTCCACTTCGGCGATGTAGGGCGAGAGCGACAATCCCGTGCCAAGAGGGACGTAGGATACTTCGACGATAACCATCGGGGTCCTCCTTGCGGTGACGCGGCCGCCGGGCGGCGGCCAGCCTGGGCGTGCTCGGGACCTCAGTCTCCGGACGCGTCCCCGGGGTCCGCTGCCGGGCTGCGTGCCACACGCACCTTGTGGATGCGGCGGCGGTCTGCCGAGACCACCTGGACGTCCAGGCCGTTCAAATGAAGCCGGTGCCCGGGCTGGGGGATGGCCCCCAGCGCCGTGCTGATCCATCCGGCGATGGAGTCGTAGTTGCCGTAGTGGATATCCGCCGAGAGGCGCTCCGCGAGGTCGTGCACGGATGAGCGGCCCAGGGCCTCTATCACGCCCGGCTCGACTTCACGGAAGGGCTCGTCCTCGGCCTCGTCGTATTCCTGGATCTCGCCGACGATCTCTTCGAGGAGATCCTCGGTGGTCACCAGTCCGTCCACGCCGCCGTACTCGTCCACCACGATGGCCATCTGGAGCTTCTGCTGCTGAAACTCCCTGAGCAGTTCGGAGATGGGCTTGTTCTCGGGGACGAACGGGACCGGGCGCGCCACCTCGGAGATGGGCTTGTCCCCCTCTCCGGACAGGAGCGGCGCCAGGAAGTCCTTCAGGTAGGCGACGCCCACGATGTTGTCGATCTGGCCGTCGTAGATCGGGAGCCTCGTGTGGCGCGTCTTGGCCAGAAGTTCGGCGCCTGCGTTCATGGGCGTGACGGCCGGCGCGCAGACCATGTCGGTCCTGGGCGTCATGACCTCGCGGGCCACCGTGTCCCCGAACTCGAGGACCCCGCGAATCAGTATGGAATCCTCCCCTTCCAGGATGCCCTCGCTGCGGCCCACGTTGATGAGCGCGGCGATCTCGGGGTCCTTGTCCTCGTCGTCCTGGCCCGAACGCTGCCTGGCGGCGGCGAGCCGCCTGGCGAGAAGGCTCGCGAGGGGTACGGTCAGGACGCCGAAGACCAGGACGA
>JBJKRE010000185.1:0-2643 GCA_046704825.1 Acidobacteriota bacterium | reverse complement strand
GTCGACTCCCGGCTTGAGCCGCACCTGTATTTCGCCTGCGTAGTCCGGTTCGGTGTAGCTCGTGCCCCCGGCCGAACCGATGCGCGTCAAGGTGTGGGCTACGTCACGGTCTGCGCGCAACTTCGCGGTCAGGCGCGAAACGGCCGCTCGGGTGTCTTTCAGCGCCGTGCCGGGCGGGAGCGTGAAGCTGTCAAGCAGGACGCCTTCGTTGGGAAGGGGCAGGAAGTCGAAGGGCACGAAGGCAAGGACGCCGATACTCACGAACAGGAGGACGACGGCCGTCGTCAGGCTCCAGCGGGGGTGGGAGAGCGTGAGACCCAGGAGGCGCTCGTTGCGTTTTTCCAGCCAGCCGACGGCGCCTGCCCCGGCTGCCCTGGAGCCACGCCTCGGAGGGCCGGCCAGGGCCAGCAGCAGCGGTATGAGGGTGAGGGAGATGATCAGCGAAGCGAGCAGCGAAAGGCCCATGGCCAGTGCGAAGGGTACGAGGAAGAGCGCCGCGAGGCCCCCGACGAAGAGGAAAGGCAGGAAGACCGACACGGTGGTCATGGTTCCCGTCACGTCGGGGGAAGCAATGTCCTGCAGACCCAGGCGGATGCCCTCCCGACCCTCGAACCCTAGCTCCCAACGGTGGTAGACGCTTTCGAGAACGATGATGCCGTCGTCCGCAAGGAGGCCGACGGCCACCGAAAGGGCGCCAAGGGTCAGCAGGTTCAGGCTCTGGTCCGTGAAATACAGACCTGCGATTCCCAGCAGGAGGGACATTGGGATGCTCGCGGCGAGGATCCATACGCCCCTGTGCATTCCGAGGAGCCAGAAGAGGACCAGGATCGCCAGGATGCCGCCGATGACCAGGTTCCTGCCGAGGTCGTGACCGATCAGACGGACCAGGTGCCCCTGGCTGTAAATCCTGATCCAGTGCGTACCGGCGGGCAGTTCGACCGAGAGCGAACGGACCGTCCGGGCGACTGCCGCCGTGACGGGCAGGGTGGACGCGCCCGCATGCTTGAACACGAGCATGGCGACGGTCTGCCGGCCGTCAAGCTCCTCCCCGTAACGGATGGGTCTTGCGGCGAAGGATATCTTCGCCAGTGCGCGCAGCGGGACGGGACCTGAGGCGGCGGGGACGGTGACGGAGGCCAGTTCGTCGACCCGCCTCGGCAGGTCGCGGGCCTGGATGAGGACGTCCTGGTGTCCGAGCCTCAGGTAGCCGGCGGGGCCAAGCAGAACCTGTTTGCGCACCGCCGACGCGAGACGGGCCAGCGACACTCCGTAGTGCCGCAGTGCCGTCGGGTCCGGTTGGATCCAGAGCGACTCGGTGCCGCTTCCGAAGACTTCCACCCTCTGCACCCCGGCGACCGCGCGCACAGCCGGCGCTATGCGGGTCAGCACCGTGCGCTGGGCGACCATGGGCCGGACGCCCGCGGGGACTTCCAGCGCGTAGTCCGCCACCTCATCGATGGCCGCGCCCATGATCTCCGCGCGGGGATGCACCGACGGAGGCAGGAGGGCGCGGGTGCGGTCGATGGCGCTGTAGGTCGCCTGGAGGTCCATCTGCGCACTGCTTCCCCGGCGAAATCGAGCGTCGATCTCCAGGGTGTTCTGCCCCATGACCGAGCGGAGGGAGGACAGCGCGGGCAGCACGAGGAGGCGCCCCTCGAGCGGCCGGCAGACCTGGTTTTCCATGTCCTCGGTGGTCGCGCCGGGATAGTGCACGATGATCGCTATTTCGGGGTAGTCGAAGCGGGGGAGCACCTCCACCGGAATCCGGACGAGCGCGTAGGCGCCGACGGCGAGAAGGATTCCGTAGACGAGGACCGTGGCGACGGGTTTCCTGAGGGCCGCGGCAAACGGTTTTTCGATGTTCATGGCGGCCTTCAGTCGGGCGGCGTGTAGGCGCGCGCCACGTTTTTGTGGAAGACGAGATAGGCGTCCTTCGCCACGACCTGCTGGCCCGGACGCAGGCCTTTGCGGACGACGGTCCATTCGCCCAGCGTGCGGCCCGGTTCGACCGGTGCGTGGCTGTCGCCGTCCTTCGCTCGAAGGACGACGTACCACCGCCCGCCCTCGAGCACCAGGGCGGACGTGGGAACGACCGTGACCTCCATCGGGCGCCCGCTCAGGGTCAGGGTTCCCGCCTCGCCTTGGAGAAGACGGCCGCGGCCCCCGAGCCGGCAGTCCGCGCCCGTTCCCCCGTCCGGGCGGACGGCGGGTATGAGGCCCGCGACCTTCACCGGAACGGCAGGTCCTCCATCAAGGGGGGCAAAAGTGCCCGCCATACCGCGGTCAAGCTCCCTGGCGGCGGATCCGTAGAAGATCCCGTACACCCAGAGACTGTCGGGGTTTTCCATCTCGAGCAGCGGCTCTCCCGCCCGCACGGTGTCGCCGTTCGAGACGAGAAGCTCGGTTACGACCCCGGAGGCGGGCGCTCTTACGACGCCGCCGTCCCGGACGAAACGCCAGCGCGCGAGCGCGGCGGCGAGCGCGGCACGGGCCTTCTTAACGGCATTTGCGGACTCTTCGAGGCCGAGGCGGTCCGTGATGGCCGGGTAGGTCCGTCGCGCTACGCGCCGGGCTTTCAGAGCCAGCGCAAGTGAGGAACGCGCTTCGGCGAGGCGGGAACCCTGACCCTGAGCGGGCGCCCGA
>JBJKRE010000184.1:0-4543 GCA_046704825.1 Acidobacteriota bacterium | reverse complement strand
CGGTGGGGACGGATCGCGTTCTCGCGGACCATGTGCCGCCCCGTGGCCATGAAGGTCACGGTGACGAAGAGCAGGCCGGCCACGCCCCAGAAGCGGCTCCCCACCCGCTCGTCGGGCGCCCGGCTCTCCATCCACAGCAGGCCCAGCACGCCCAGCGCAACCAGTGCGCCGGTGCCGATCACCGCCGTCATGCCCCAGCTGATGGTCTGGGCCGGCAGGGTCAGGTACAGCAGGGGGCCGAAGAACAGCTGGGCCGCGGTGGCCGCCAGGGCGACGCCGTAGAAGTGGCGCCTGAGCTGCGGCTTTGTGAAGCCGGGCAGTGCGCTGTCCGCGGGGAAGCGCTCCCGGCCGAAGTACCAGGCCAGGAAGAATGCGGTCACCGCGACCGTGGCGGTCAGGAAGTGCAGGTAGCGGGGCAGGACGTTGGGCAGGACCAGCGTCGACAGGAAACCGTGAACCCTGTCCCACTGGTCCGGGTAGAGCATGAGGTTGATGTTCGTCAGGAAGATGAGCGGAATGAAGAGGAAGAGCCCCACCGCCCCGGCCGCCAGCGCGATGTGCAGGCCCTTGCGGTCTGCGAGCAGGTCCCACGAGTACTCGTGCGCGTAGGACAGGAGAAAGGCTGCGATCACCAGCGCGATGATCATGATCCAGGCGGTACCGGTCAGCGCGTTGGCCGTGTAGAAGTACACGGTGTAGAGCGTGTTCATGATCAGCAGGACGCCGACGCCCAGGACCACGGCCAGGCTCTTGGTCACGGTGACGGTCTTGCCGATTTCCTTCGAGAGCCGGTCGTATTCGGGCCGCCGGAGTCCCACGACCTCGTAGACGAGGGCGAAGATGGACCCGCTGACCATGAGCAGGACGAAGGCGATGTGGACGATGAACGTCACCACCACCAGCACTCTCAAAAAGAACATGGGGGCGGGCTGGGGAAGCGGGATGTCCTTCGGTATGGGTATCATCATGGCCGGGCCCTCCTACTCTCTGCCCGAAGGCACGCCCACCGTCTGAGCGCCTTCCGCGTCGTAACGCTTCGTCTGAAGGGACACCAGGAAATCAGCCAGCGCCCTCCGCTCCCGGACCGTCCCGGGAAAGGGCGGCATGAAGGGGCGAGCCCCGTGGATGGTGCTGACGTACGTGACGATGGCCTTCGCGTTCCACGGCTTGTCCCCGTAGAGGCGCCGGAGTCTCGCGGGCATGTTGTTCAGCCCGTTGAGCGTGTGGCACCTGGAGCAGGCCACCATGAAAATGTCCTTGCCGGCCTGCAGGTGGTTGCCGGGGGTCACCTTGTGCATGGAGACGTAGACGCTGTTGGGAAGGATGCCCCGGGTCATCAGGAGCGGGTAGTCGGACACCCGTATCCCGCTGGCGTACATGTAGCCGCCCAGCATGTAGGGCTTGCGGATGAACTCTCGCGCCCGCTCGAACTGTCCCGTGAGGATCACGACCAGGACGATGAGCGCGGCCCATGTCCACCGCGGCACCCTCGACGGCTTCCACGCACCCCACAGAGAGGCGGCCGCCACCGCCGCCAGCGACAGCACGATGAACTTGAGGATGCTCGCATAGAGGTTCTGGAACTCGACCGTAGCGAGGGCGACGGGCAGGTTCTTGATCATCAGCCTGGGCACCACGTCGTAGTACCACAGGGAGGCGAACGCGAAAGGAGGCGCCCAGACGAGTATCCAGATCGAGACGAACCGCACGGCCCGCGCCCGCAGGTCGTGGTCCCGCCTCGTAAAGAACCGGACCAGGAAGAGGCTGAGTGCACCGGCCAGGATCATGGCCATGCAGAGCCTGAATAGAAGCTGAGGCATGTAGACGGGACTGAAGAAGGCGTAGAAGAGGCTGTGGTCGAAGCGCCAGAGCCCGGGATCCATGATGTAGCTCAGGATGGAAACGATGGGGACGAGCGTGCCGAAGGAGGCCAGGCTGAGGAAGAAGCCCGTCCGGATGTGCCGCGGCTTCTTTTCACCCGTCCACCTCTTCCAGAGGAGCACGTACGTCAGCAGCAGACAGACCTCGACCACGAACACGATCCATTCGGAGAACCAGACCCAGAAGAAGATCCGGATGAGGCTCCCGATGGCGTAGGGGTTCACCAGGGACGTGGAAAACCATATGCCCACGCCCGTCAGGGCGCCGATCGACGTCGTGATGATGAAGTAGACCACCACCAGTTTGTAGACGAGCCGGTCCCAGTTCTCGTCCCCCTTTCGCCAGCCCCACCATTCGAGGGACGTGACGAGCGGAAGGGCGCCGACGGCCATGGCGTGGTTGATCAGCACGTGCAGGATGGCGATGAACGCCACCAGCATGCGGTTGCCGAAAAAATCCAGATGAAAGATCGGAAAATCCATACTCTCCCCTCCCGAGCCAGTCGGCCTTCAGTTCGCCGGTTCGGACCCGGCCAGAATCGACTGCAGTTCCCTCCATTCGCTGTCGGAGAAGGTCCCCACTGCTGCAGAGAACCCGTTGCCGGGCGCTCCGCCCGCGGCGGCCACGGCGAACGCCTCGGGGTTTGATCTCCACCCTTTCACGAGCGCCAGCGCGTGCGCCGCGCGGGCCGGATCGGTCACGGCGCGCCGGTAGAGCCGCAGTTCGGCCGGCGAAAGGGCACCGGTGCGAAACGCGGGCAGGCTCTTCGCCCGGTAGTCGGCCACCATGTCGGCCATGACTCTGTAGACGGGCGCGTGGCTCGGCTCCTCGCCCGCCTCGGACAGGTGGAACTCGTCGTCGAGGTGCTCGAGGTCCGCTCGCGTCACGGTCCCGTGCGGGAAGGCGCCGAAGGACTGGACGTAATGGGCCAGGTCGAACCTGTCCTGCACGCTCAACGTGTCGTAGGACCCCATGGCCGTACCCTTGACGCCCTCCGAGAGCGTCCTGAAGATGTCCGTCAGGGCGTAGCCGTTTGTCCAGCCCCTCGGGCTGGCGAAGTCCCTCGGCCGGGGAGTCAGAGCCACCGCGGCCGGCCCGTCCCCCTTACCGTTCTGACCGTGGCAGGCCGCGCAGTTGGCGTCGAACAGAGACTTGCCCTTCGACAGTGCGGCGGGCGTCTCCTGCGCGGCTTTCGCCAGGTCGATCGGCTGGGCCTTCTTTCCCTGCTTTTCGGGGATTCGGGTCGGGTCGAAAACGATGTCACCCGGCTGGTAGTCTGCCGAGGCGAAGTCCCTGTCCGGGCTCCTCACGAAGTACCCTCTGGTGCCCAGGTAAACTGCCGCCACGGCCACGTACAGACCGACGGCCAGAAGGACGACCACGCCTCCCGGCGTCGACCACACGCCTTTTCCCTTCATGTCGGATCCCCCTGACCCGGGCCTTTAAGGGCTCCCCAGCCCGCCCGGTACGCGGCGTCCGGCTACGGCCGCCGCTCACGCTGTCTCCTCTTGCGACACCCCGGCCGGGACGCCGGGGCGGCGGGAGAGGACTCCCGCGGCCCCGGACGGCCCGAGCCTAGAGGTGGAACTCCATCCCGGCTTCCAGGAAGGGATCGCCCACCGGTACGTCGGATCCCTTCTCCATGGCGCGCTTGATCACCAGGACACCCCCCGGCAGGAAGAAAAGGGCGAAGGCCAGTTCGGGCCAGCCCAGGTTCATGTTCTTGCCCAGGAGCGGGAAGATCATCCAGTAGAGGTCCACGAGCTCCATGAAGAGCAGCCACACCGAGACCCAGCGCAGCCGCTTCCACTTCTTCTTCGCGTCCTCGGTCATGAGGGCCAGGAAGGGCACGAAGTAGTGACCTATTCCCAGGATGATGAACACGATCAGCATCCCGCCGACCGTGCGCTGTTTGTACCAGAAGACCTCCTCCGGCATGTTGGCGTACCACTGCAGGAGGTACTGCGAGAAGGCGATGTACCCCCAGAAGATGGTGAAGCCGAAGAGCAGGCCGCCCAGGTTGTACAGGTGGTCCTCCGTGACGTTCGGCAGGCGGCCCCGGCGCATCAGGTAGATGCCGGCCAGGGACGACGCGGCCAGCCCCGACAGGGCCGCACCCGCGAAGAGGTACACGCCGAAGATGTCGCTGTACCAGACCGCCTCCAGACTGGACACCCAGTCGAAGGCGAAGCTCGTGATGGTCAGGCCCAGCAGGACCATGAACACGGGCGAGTAGCGCCTGAGCATGACGGTGATGCGCGGGTCGCGGGTGGTGTCCTGCAGGACGGACTTCCCCACCAGGATGCGGTACGACACCACCCAGACGATCAGGCAGATCACCAGCCTGATGATGAAGAACGGGGTGTTGAGCCAGGCCGACTTCTCCACGATCATGCGGACGTGCGACGCGCCCGGCTGCGTCCAGGAGAAGAGGACCGGCAGGGAAAACAGGGCGACGGCCGCCACGGGGATCAACCACGGCGTGATAGCCGCCACGCGCTCGGGGGCCCGCCTGACCGGCACGCTCCAGTCGGCGCCGGTCACGTGCTGGAGGGCGATGACGAACTTGGCCCCTAGGGCGACGACCTCCAGAAAGACGAACCATATGAGCCAGTCGGCCCAGAACCGGGCGGGTCCTTCCACGAAATAAGTCAGCACGACA
>JBJKRE010000183.1:0-11560 GCA_046704825.1 Acidobacteriota bacterium | reverse complement strand
GCCCTCTTCCCTTACGAGGTTCTTCAGGACCTCGAGGTGACCGAACCGCCTCTGGAGGGAGAGCGAGGCCCACCCTGGCTGCGCCTTCCGGGCGGCCTCCACCGCCATCTCCACGTCCTGCCGGTTGCACAGGGGCGCGGTGCCGATGGGTTCTCCGGTGGCGGGGTCGAGGCTTTCGAACCGGGCGTCTTTTTCGTACCACTCTCCCCCGATGAGGACCTTGCCTTCGACCGTGCGGCGCGGCTCAAGCGGAATCTCAGCCATTCACCAGCTCTTTGACGATCGATGGGACGCCGCCCTTTGACCAGCTGGACGCCCCCTGATGGACCCAGGCCACCCGGCCCTTCTTGTCCAGGATGATGGTGGTGGGGATGGCGCTGACTCCGAGGTCCGACGCCAGGTTGCCGCTGTCCATGTATACGGGGAAAGTCCCCTTTACGCCGTTCAGGAACTGGCCGACCGGCGCCTTGGAGTTGTCCACGGACACGGGAACCACGACCACGCCTTTTTCACCCCGAGCGCTCGCCGCGTACTTTGCGAATTCGGGGAATTCGGCCCGGCAGGGGGGACACCACGTGGCCCAGAAGTGAAGGACTACCACGTCGCCCTTGAGCGAGGCGAGGTCCAGGCTTGCGCCCGCCGGACGGGCCGAGGGCAGCGTGACCTGCGGGGCCGCACGCCGCTGCGACGCCGCGATGCCGCCGCGTATGTGCCCGCCGCCGAAGAGTCCGGCGCGCAGGACGTACACCACAAGAATAGCCAGCGCTGCGCCGATGATGACCCAAGCGATATTGGAGGAACCGTTCTTTTTCTGGGACCCGCCGTTATTTGCCATGTTTTTCTCCCGGCGCCGCACCCGCCAGGCTCGGGCTGCCGGGGGACGCTTGGTGGCCGACGCGCCGGCGTGACGACCTCGTTGGGGAGCACCTCCCGATCCGTCCCCGGAGGAGGAGGCCGCGCCCGGCGCAGGTGTTCGTACGAATCAACTCATTCCACTCGCTCGATCCGGATGACCGGACAAGGTCCATTATGAAGGCCCTCCGTGCCCCAGACAAGTCCCGCCAATCGGTTGAGCCCTTGAAGCTTTATGGAGTATTATGCTTCGTGAAGGAGAGAGCACCCGCATGGCCAAGGGAAGAGTCAGGGAGTTGGATTGGATCACCGTACGCTACAAGGACATTTTCGCGATCATCGGCGTTATCGTCGCGGTGGTGGCCATCGGGGGCGGCGCCTTCATCTACTGGCGGTGGCACGGCAACCCCCAGATCCAGGCCGAAAGGGCACTGTCCAGGGCCGAGCACATGATCGAGACCATGGACACGCCCAACCTGACCGTCGAGGTCAGGGCCACCATCAACCAGGCGCGGAACATGCTGAACCAGGGCCGGGCCGAGTACCAGGCCAGGCATTACCCCAAGGCCCTGGCGATCGCCAAGGACATCCTGTCCACCCTGAAAAACATCCAGATCGCCTCGCCCAGCGCGCAGAAGTACGCGGTGCTCGTCGATACGGAAGGCTCCGTCGAGGTCAAGCGGACGGGGCAGCACCTCTTCAGCGGAGCCAAAGAACAGATGATACTCGAGGACGGCGACATCGTCCGGACGGGCCAGAACAGCTACGCCAAGATCAAGTACCACAACGGCCAGGTCCAGATCGTCAATCCGGACTCGCTGGTGGTCATCCAGGTTATGTTCACCACTTCGGACGGCGCGAACCGCATCGAGGTCGCGCTGAAGCAGGGCTTCGTCGAGACCCAGACGCCCAAGGACATGACTCCCAGAGACGAGAGCATCATCGCCACGGAGTCCACGAAGGTCAGGCCCGCCCCCGCCTCCAGGGTCGGCGTCGCCCAGACACCGACCGGGCAGGTCGTGACGTCGGTCTATTCGGGGTCCACCGAGATCGAGGCGGCCGGTCAGAAAGAGACGGTCGAAGCGGGCGTCTCCGGCGCGTCCATCATCACCACCTCGTCGGGCTTTTCGCCCAGAGAAGCCCTCATCGCCCCACCCGCGGCCGAGTACCCCAAAGATCAGCAGGTCCTCCGCGTGGACGATCCCGTCCGCCAGACGATCAGCTTCGAGTGGACGGGCGGCTCGCCGAAGGCCGAGTTCCAGATATCCGCCAAGCCGCTCTTCTCCAAACTGCTGGCGCCCGATCAGCTCGTTTCGGGCGGTAAGATCACGGTAGACGGTCTTCCGGCCGGCACCTACTACTGGAGGGTCCGGTCGGAGGGTCCGAAGAAGAAGACCTACTGGTCTCCGATTTACAGGTTCCGATTGCTTCAGATATACCAGCGTCCGAAGATCAAACGCGACATCAAGCTCACCGTCGACGTCACCCCCATCGGGGACGGCGTGATCATCCAGGGGAGCACGGACCCGGGCGTATCGGTTTCCGTCAACGACATCGAAATCCCGGTGAACACGGACGGGACCTTCAGCAAGATCCTTCTGTTCTCCGACGTCGGGACCCAGACGGTTCAGGTCCGAGCCTTCGACGACGAAGGCAACGAAAAAATCTGGCGTAAGCAGTTCCAGTCCGTCGCTTACTAGTACTGGCGCACGGGGCCCGCGGCCGTGAACAGGTCTCTTGAGAACAAGTATCAGGAATTGGAGAAGGCCTACCGGCTGAAGTCCGAGCAGCTGCGCATCATGGGCGAAGTGGTTCGGACGGCCAATTCTATGCTGGAGCCGGAGGCCCTCATTTCGTACATCATGGAACGGGTTCAGATGCTCTCCCACTCGGAGGCATGGAGCCTCCTCCTCCTCGACGAGACGGAAGAGTGGCTCATCTTCAAGGAAGCGCTCGGGATGCTGACGCACGGTCTCAAGGACTCCCGGCTGAAGGTCGGCGAAGGCATCGCGGGCCAGGTGGCCAAGACGGGGTACCCCCTTATGGTGAACGACGTCGAACACAGCCCCCACTTCAACCCGAAGATGGACCGGCGCACGGGATTCACCACGCGGTCGGTGCTGTGCGTGCCGCTCCGAAGCCGCGGGAGGACGCTGGGAGTGCTCGAGGTCCTGAACAAGGTGGGCGGCAAGGATTTCACCGAGGCGGATCTGGACACGGTTCTGCTCTTCGCCGAACCGGTGGCCGTGGCGCTGGAAAACGCCTTCATGTTCCAGAAGATCAAGCAACTGTCCCTTGTCGACGACCTCACTCAGCTTTACAATGCCCGGTATCTGCGGCAGGCCCTCGAGGTGGAGATCACCAGGGGGCGCCGCTACGACTACCCCGTGGCGGTCCTTTTCCTTGACCTCGACGGCTTCAAGCAGGTCAACGACCGCTACGGACACCTGGTCGGCAGCGAGACGCTCAAGGTCGTGGGTGGCATTCTCAAAGACCTCGTGCGCAACGTGGACATCGTGGCCCGCTACGGCGGAGACGAGTTCACGCTCATACTGCCCAACACGGACTCGGAGGGTGCCATGCTCGTCGCTCAGCGACTCAGACAGGCCGTCTGCGAACACGACTACGCGGCGGATCCGGGCTACGCCTTCACCCTCTCGGCAAGTTTCGGAGTTTCCTGTTTCCCCATCCACGGTGATACGCCCGACCGGCTCATTCAGAGGGCCGATCAGGCCATGTATCGAGTAAAAGAATCCACGAAGAACGACTGCGCCCTCTACGCTTAGGAGCTCTATATGCCTTTCAGCCTCCGATCCCCGTTTTCCTTCCTTTCCAACGACCTCGCCATCGACCTGGGCACCGCCTACACGCTGGTCTACGTCAAGGGGAAAGGCATCGTCGTCCGCGAACCGTCCATCATCGCCATGAACCAGAAGAACGGAAGAATAGAGGCGGTCGGAACGGAGGCGAAGGACATGCTCGGGCGCACGCCCGGCAACATCGTGGCCATCAAGCCCATGAAGGACGGCGTCATCGCGGACTTCGAACACACGGAGCGTATGCTCGACTACTTCATCAAGAAGGCCCACAACCGAAAGCTCGTGGTCCGGCCCAGGATCGTCATCTGCATCCCCAGCCAGATCACGCAGGTCGAGAAGCGCGCGGTGCGCGATTCGGCCTACCGGGCCAAGGCGTCCTACGTGGCCATGATCGAGGAGCCCATGGCGGCGGCCATCGGCGCCGGCATGCCCATCACCGAGCCCACGGGCAACATGATCGTGGACATAGGGGGCGGCACGACGGACGTGGCCGTCATCTCAATGGCCGGCATCGTCTACTCGAGGACGGTGCGGATCGCCGGCAACGAGATGGACGAGGCCATCTCGCAGTACATCAAGAAGCGCTACAACCTGCTAATCGGCGAACGGACGGCCGAGGAGATCAAGATCCGGCTGGGCTCGGCCTACCCCATGGACGAAGAGCAGACCATGGAGATCAAGGGCCGGGACCTCGTCGACGGCATCCCGAAAACGCTCGTGGTCTCGTCGGAGGAGGTCCGCGAGGCCCTTTCGGAAACCGTCTCCATCATCATCGACGCCGTCAAGCAGGCCCTGGAGCAGACGCCGCCCGAACTGGCCGCCGACATCGTGGACCGGGGCATCGTGCTGACGGGCGGAGGCGCGCTGCTGCGAAACCTGGACAAGCGGCTCAGGGAAGAGACGGCGCTACCCGTCCTCACGGCGGACGATCCCCTGTCCTCCGTGGTCCTCGGCGCCGGAAAGATGCTCGACGACTTCGAGCTTCTTAAGAGGGTCGCCGTAGAGTGATCAGACGAAGCACCCTGTCCCGCCGCCCCGAAGTACTGCTCCTGCTCATCGTGGTCGGCTACCTGGTTTTCCTGACGGTGCAGGTGCGCCACGGTGAGAAGACCGTCTTCGGCAACCTGGCCATGGCCGCGTTCGGGCCCTTCCTGACCCTCTTCAACGCGGCCTCGGGCCTCACGCACGAAGGTGTCCAGGCCTACATCTGGCAGCGGGATGCGGCCCTCAGGGCCGACAGAGCCGAGATGAAGAACCGGGAACTCGAGGCCAGGATCCAGCTCGACGATCACCTCGAACAGGAGATCATCGAGCTCCGGGCGCTCATCGACGCGCCCAGACCCAGGGACGTCGACATCGTGGGCGGGCGGGCCCTGACCCAGTTCGGCGCGCCCTTCGGTCGGTACCTCCTCGTGTCCTGCCCGCCCGGAGTGGCGGTGCCCGACGGCACCCCCGTCATGTCGACGGACGGCGCCGTGGGCCGGGTCATCGGCAAGGCGGGCGACCTCTACCGGGTCCTCCTGATCACGGACCCCAACAGCGCCGTGGGCGTGGTGTCGGCCCGGACCGGGGTGAACGCCGTCGCCGTGGGTGCGGGCGACCACCTGACCGTTCACTGGGTTTCCAACGAGGCCGACGTGAAGGTGGGAGACGAGTTCGTGACTTCGGGCGAGGACGGGTACTTCCCCGCCGGCGTCCGGGTCTGCGTCGTCACGTCCGTCGAGAACGGGCACGACTACCTGAAGAAGATCACCGCCTCGCCGCTGGCCCAGCTGGGCAAACTGAGGTGGGTCTTGCTGCTCAAGGTCAAACATGCGTAGGAAGCTGATCGCCGTCCTGGTGCTGACCGTGCTGGCCGTCGGAGTGCAGACGCTCCTGCCCCTGCTGTCCGGAGACCTGACCATCGCGAGCCCGTTTCTCGCACTGCTCACGGTGCTGGCCCTGCGCCAGGGCAAGCTCGCGGGAGTCCTGTGGGGTGCGCTTCTCGGTGGTGTGAGCGACGCCTACTTCCTTCCTTACGTGGGTTTCCACGGGATAGCCTTCACGCTCGCCGGGTACCTCCTGGGCTGGATCGGCAACAAGGTGGTCATCCAGGGCGTGCTGCCGCTGTTCTTTTTCGGGTGGGGGGCTTATGTTCTTGATGCGGCCGTGGTCGCCCTGTTGTACCGCATGCTCGGATTACCCCTGCCGTCTCCTTTCGTCGTCCTCGCTCTGGCGGGCAGCGTGATCACGGCCCTCCTGACGGCGGGCCTGGAGGCGGTGGCCTCCCGTTTCTGGCCCGAGGAAAGAACATGAAGGCAACGTCGGATCGCCATCTGGGTCCCAAGCTCCAGTTCCTGCTCTTCGCCCTGTGGGCCGTGTTTCTCATATACGCGGTCCGCCTGTTCTACCTGCAGATACTCCAGGGCGACTACTACCACACGCTGAGCGAGAACAACTACACGCGGTCCGTCGTGCTGCGCAGTGCGAGGGGCAAACTGCTGGACAGGAACGGGAGGGTGGTCTGCCGGAACCGCATTTCCTTCTCGCTCGTCTACGACAGCGACCGGGGCGTTTCCATCGACGATACACTCGCGGCCATGAAGCGGGTCCTCGGCGTGAGCATGACCCGCGCCCAGGTGGAAGACGCCCTCAAGCGGAGCGCCGTCCCCCACGTGGCGGTCCTGGCGCGGGACGTGCCCGTCGCCTGGCTCCAGAAGGTCGAGGCGCACCAGATGGAGCTGAAGGCCATCCACATGGAGATGGAACTCAGGCGCAACTACCCGTACGGCGAGCTGGCCAGCCACGCCATCGGGTACGTCGGCCTGCTGTCCCCTGACGAAGCTAAAACCATGCACATCAAGGACGTGGACCCCTTCATCGAGGTCGGCAAGACGGGGGTGGAAAAGACGGCCAACCGCCTCCTGATGGGCGAGAGCGGCCGGCGGATCGCGCAGGTCAACAGCCTCGGGCGCGAGGTCGACGACCCCAGGCTCCGTCTGCCCGGCGTGGGCGTGGTGCGCGAACCCGTGCCTGGTAAGACCATACACCTGAGCATCGACATGACCCTGCAGGCCATCCTCGAAAAGGCCTTCGGGGACCAGACGGGCTCGGCCATCTTCATGAACCCGAACACGGGCCAGATCCTGGCCTGGGTCAGCCTGCCCAACTTCGACCCGAACGTCATATCCAACACCATGACGCCGGTCCAGTGGCACAAGATCGCCGACGACCCCAGGCATCCCCTGCTGGACAGGCCCATCCAGGGTATCTATCCACCCGGGTCGACCTTCAAGCCCTTCGTGGCCCTGGTCGGTCTGGAGGAGGGCGTGATCACGGAGAAGACGACCTTTTTCTGCCCGGGCTACTGGAAGTTCGGCGGGCACGTCTTCCACTGCTGGAAGCGCGGGGGGCACGGCACGGTCAACATCCTCACGGCCATCCAGAACTCCTGCAACGTCTTCTTCTACCACGTGGGAGACCTCATCGGCATCGACGCCCTGGCCAAATGGGGCCGCATATTCGGCCTGGGGCAGAAAACCGGCGTCGACCTCCCCGGCGAGATGAGCGGGATCCTCCCCTCCCCCGGGTGGAAGAAGGCCAGGGGCCTGGGTCCGTGGTATCCCGGTGAGACGCTGCCCGTTGCCATCGGCCAGGGGTACCTCACGGTGACCCCGCTTCAACTCCTGAGCTTCTATGCGACGCTCGCGACGGGCGGCAAGCGATACCAGCCCCTGCTGGTCGACCGCCCCCCCCGTCTTCTCAGTTCTGTGGACATCTCCCCCAAGGACCTGGACATCGTGAAGGAGGGGCTGTGGCAGGTGGTCAACGAGGCCGGTACGGGCACCGCGTGCCGCATACCGGGCCTGAACGTGTGCGCCAAGACCGGCACCGCACAGGTGGTCAAGGCCAGCGCGGGCGTCGACACCTACGACCTGAAGAAGAGCGAGAGGGACCACGCCTGGTTCGCCGGTTTCGCTCCGAGAGAGAACCCCAGCGTGGTCTTTGTGGTCATGGTCGAACACGGGGGCCACGGGGGAAACGTCTGCGCGCCCATCGCCAAGGCGGGCCTGGAGTACCTCTTCTACGGCAAGATCCCCGACGGCGTCTTCCCCAAAGACGAGCCGAAGAAGGACTACGAGCCCACGGCCATTCCTGAGCAGCTCCAGGCCGGACTCTCGCCGAACGCGCCCGATGCGGGCGGACCGGGCCGGGGGAGCGGGACCCCATGAGAAACGCCCTTCGCAACCTGTTCCTCTACGGTGACCACCTGGCCATCCTGCTCTATCTCGCCCTGCTCGTCACGGGCAACGTCATGATCCGCTCCGCCACCTTCGGCACCCGGTATGCCCCGTTGGCTTCCAGGCAGATGATCTGGACGGGACTGGCGCTCGTGCTGTTCTTTCTGGCCGTGCTCGTGCCCTACGAGATATGGCTTGAGTACAGCTATCTGATATACATCGCCTCCATCGCATCTCTGCTCGCCGTGCTCGTGATCGGACACGCCGTGGCGGGTTCGAGGTCCTGGCTTTACATCGGGCCGCTGGGATTTCAGCCTTCGGAATTCGCCAAGGTGGCGGCGGCTCTGGCGAGCGCCGCCTACATCAAGGGCCTGCCCGACAAGAACGTGGGGATCAGAGAACTCGTCGTCCTTGCGGGCATCATAGGCCTGCCCGGCCTGCTCACCCACCTCCAGCCCCACTTCGGGACCGCCACCACGTTCCTGCCGCGCGGCGCCGCAGCGTTCTACTTCAGCAAGATGCCGCTCGCCAAGATCCTGAAGTGGATGGGGGCGGGGACGGTCCTCTTGATCGTGCTCTTCGCCATCGGCTGGTTCACCTTCTTCAAGCCCTACCAGAAGGAGCGAATCCTCACATTCCTGAACCCGTCGCTTGATCCGCGCGGCGCCGGGTACCAGGTCAACCAGGCCAGAATTGCCGTAGGTTCGGGCGAACTCACGGGTGAAGGATTGTATTCGGGGACCCAGAATCGGCTCAATTTCCTGCCGGCGCCGCACACGGACTTCATCTTCGGCGTGGTCGCCGAGGAGACGGGCTTCCTGGGCAGCGCGGGCATCCTGCTCGCCTTCTTCGGCCTCCTGACCCGCTTCGTCGTCACCATACGGGACGCGCGAGACGCGGAAGGCCGGTTCCTGGTGCTCGCCGCCCTGGCCGTGATTCTGTACCACGTCATGGTCAACGTGGGCATGGTCATCGGTCTGCTGCCCACAACGGGCATTCCCCTGCCCTTTTTGTCATACGGCGGCTCGTTCCTCATGAGCATGAGCCTCTTCGTGGGCCTGGCGGTGAACGTCCGCACGCGGAGGTTCGCGCAGTGACGGACCGCTACGCTCGCCAGACCCTGCTGCCCTGGCTCGGGGAGGACGGCCAGGCAAGGCTCTCGAAGACCCGCGTGGGCGTCGTCGGCCTCGGGGCCCTCGGCAGCGTCTCGTCGGTCTTCCTGGCCCGCGCTGGCGTCGGCGGTATGTTCGTCGTGGACCGGGACTTCGTCGAGGCCACGAACCTGAACCGGCAGATCCTGTACACCGAAGAGGACTGCGCCTTGCGGCTGCCCAAGGCCGTGGCCGCCGAACGGCGACTACGCGCGATCCGCTCGGACCTGGCGATCGAAGCCGTGAACGCGGACCTGGACGCCGAGCTGGCCGTGCGCCTGTTCGGGGACTGCGACCTGGTCCTCGACGGCACCGACAACTTCGAGACGCGCTACCTCCTGAACGACGCCGCCGTCGCCGCCGGCAAGCCCTGGATCTACGCGGGCGCCGTCTCCACCTACGGCTCGATCCAGGTCATCCGCCCGGGCGACACCGCGTGCCTTCGCTGCGTTTTCCCCGAAGCCCCGCCGCCCGGCTCGGCCCCCACCTGCGACACGGCCGGCGTCCTCGGCCCCGCGGTGGGCGCCGTCGCCTCCATCCAGGCGGGCGAGGCCGTTAAGCTGCTGGCGGGGCGCTCGGAACAGTGCCCCACAGGGATCGTCACCGTGGACCTCATGACCCTCGCCATGGCGCGCGTCGGCGTCCCTCGCGTGCACGACTGCCCGTGCTGCGGAGCGCGGCGGTTCGACTACCTCGACGAGAGCGCGGGAAGCCGCACGCACAGGATGTGCGGACGTGACGGGATCATGATCCTTGCCCCCAAGGGCACGAAGCTCGACCTCGCGCGCCTGGAAGAGCGCCTGAAGGCCGTCGCCCCCGTCTTTTCCAACAAGTACCTGCTCCAGACCGAGTGGGAAGGTCATCCCGTCACCCTCTACGCCGACGGCCGCGCCATGATCCAGAAGACCGGCGACCCCACCCGCGCCCGTGCCCTCTACGCCCGATACCTGGGGATGTAGGTGGGGAGTGATCCAGTGATCCAGTGAATGGTGATCGAGTCAGCGGAAGGGCTAGAGCCGAAGGCCGAAGGGCAAAATGAGTGCGGGAGCTCTTCGGAGGCCAGTCCCCCGGACGTAGTTCAAGTCCGAAATCCCAATTCCCAAATCCCAAATCGCTCTTCACCGCCTCACTGTCGGACATCTTTGCTCCCTATTGAGCTTCACATCGCACCAGGATATGATGAGGGCAAGTCAATAGGCCTTGTAGGGGCGAGAGGAGGATGCCATGCGACGGACCGTGATCGCGGTGGCGGCGGTGACGCTGCTGATCGGGACATTCCTGCTGGCGGGGGAGCTGGCCGGCGTGACCATGCCGGACCAGGTGACCGTGGGAGAGCACTCCCTGGTCTTGAACGGGATGGGTCTGCGGACCAAGAAGGTGCTCTTTATCGGGGTGAAGGTATACGTGGCTGGGCTTTACCTGCCGCAGAAGACCTCTGACGCGGCAGCCATCATCACGTCTGACGAGCCGAAGCAGATCGTGATGCACTTTCTTTACAAGGACGTCGGCAAGAAGAAGCTGGTGGAGGCCTGGAACGAGGGCTTCGAGAAGAACGCCCGCGAGTCCATGCCGAGACTCAAGGCCCGCCTGGGGACCTTCAATGGGTACTGGTCCGACATGAAGACAGGCGACGTGGCGGTCATGACCTACATTCCCGGCCAGGGCACGAAGGTCGAGATCAAGGGCAAGGACATGGGCACCATCGAGGGCCTGGATTTCGCCGAGGCCCTGTTCTCCGTGTGGCTTGGGCCCCAGCCGCCGAATGTCGAACTCAAGGAGGGCCTGCTCGGAAAATCGTAAGAGCATCCCCCGGGGCGGGCATTGTCCGCTTGATGCCCGCCCCGGGGGGAAGTGATCGAGTGACCGAGCCTCAAAAAGGGCTAAGGCCTAAGGGCGAAGGGCCAAATAGTAAGCAACGACTTCTGGACGATACCCTGTATCGCTCCGAAGGTCTTCCGCCTGCCGTTTTCCTTTCGCCTTTCGGCCTTAGCCCTCAGCCTTCGGAAAACAGCCGTCCACCCTATTCCCTTCTCACCGCCTCGCTGTCTCACTGTGCATTCGGATCTGACAGGAACACACCGGGCGTTCACGATGCGGCGCGCGTGGGGTATCCTGTGTCAGATGGGGCATCAAACCCTGGAGGGAGCGCAGGCATGGAAAGAGGCGGCCGAAAACCGGAAGCGACACGCCCACCGCGCTGGGCCTTCCTGCTGTGGCCGCTGGGGTGCCTGTTCCTGCTGGCCGGAAAGGTGCGCGTCTTTTTCCGGACGCGGCTTTCAACCCCCCGGCGCCTGACCGCGCCCGTCGTCTCGGTGGGGAACCTGACCTTCGGCGGCACCGGGAAGACCCCCGTGACCGTCGACCTGGCCCGCACCTGCCAGCGGATGGGCTTGAGGCCCGCGGTCCTGCTCCGCGGTTACGGGCGACGGACGAAGGGTGCCCGGCTCGTTGGGCCTGACAGCGCTCCGGAGGACGTGGGCGAGGAGGCACTCCTGCTGGCGCGCAGCCTGCCCGGCGT
>JBJKRE010000182.1:0-4370 GCA_046704825.1 Acidobacteriota bacterium | reverse complement strand
CAGCTGGTGGACACCGACTCTGAGCAGCGACATGATCAGCATCTGGAAGGTCGCAGTCGACTGGAACACAGGGACGATGACCGTCGGAAACAGCGGAGATCCGAGCCTTCAGATTCCCATTGCAGATTTCACGCCGCTCTGTATCGGCACTCGCTCCTGCATACCCCAGCCCTCTGGAGGAGAGCAGCTGGACGCCATCGGCGACAGGGCCATGTATCGCTGTGCGTATCGAAACAACGGCGATTACCAGTCCATGGTCTTCAACATAACCGTGGACGCCGGATCGGGCCGGGCGGGCATCCGGTGGTTCGAGTTGAGAAAGGACTCGACACACGCCGACTGGTACCTCTACCAGGAGGGTACGTACTCCCCGGCGGATACGGTCAACCGGTGGATGGCCAGCGCCGCCCAGGACCACATGGGCAACATCGCCGTGGGTTACAGCATGTCGGACACCTCCACGAAACCCTCGATCGGCTACGCCGGCCGCCTCGCGGGGGACCCGGCTGGGACGATGCCGCAGTCGGAAGTGATCCTCTACAGCGGCCCCGGAGTGCAGAACACCGGTTACAGCCGCTGGGGTGACTACAGCACCATGAGCGTGGACCCAGTCGACGACTGCACATTCTGGTACACGCAGGAATACGTCGAAGCCTCGGGCGGCTGGGACTGGGCGACTCGGATCGGTGCCTTCAAGTTCGCCAACTGCTCCATCGGTCCGACGGGAACATTGACCGGAGCGGTCACGGCGGATTCCGGCGGCACGCCCATCGAGGGCGCCACAATCGCCGCGACCGACGGCACCATCACCATCAACGGCCAAACCGCCGCGGACGGTACCTACTCACTGACGCTGCCCGTGGGCACGTACGACGTGACGGCGTCGGCATTCGGATACTCGACAGCCACGGTCTACGGGTTGAACGTCACGGACGGGGGAACCACCACCCAGAACTTCTCCCTCACATCGGCATCCAACCACGTCGTTTCGGGTACGGTCACGGACCAGAGCACGTCCTGGCCTCTCTACGCTTCCATCCACATCACGGGCGACATGGGTTACCCGGGAACGACGATTTACACGAATCCAGCCGACGGGAGCTACAGCATCACGCTGGTGGACGGGGTGACGTACAGTTTCACCGCGACGCCCTGGGTCAACGGCTATACGGCTGGGACGGCCACGGTCGGGCCGCTCTCCGGCGACGCCACGCGGGATTTCGCCCTGAGCGTCACGAGCGCGTGTGTGGCGCCCGGCTACGTGATCACGGGCGGGCTGGCCGAGCATTTCGAAGCGTGGCCGCCCCCGGGGTGGACGGTCACGAGCAACCTGGGCGGCGGCCTGGAGTGGAACCTGGACAGCGCCTACGGCGACAACAACTACACGGGCGGTACGGGCCACGCGGCGGACGTGAACAGCGATTCGAACAGCGGCGTGCCTTACGACACCGAACTGCGCACGCCGGCCATGGATTTCACAACCTTCACGGGCTACACTCTGACTTACCTCCTCAACTTCCAGTCCTACAGTGGAAGCGATGCGCTCGACGTCGACGTCAGCACGGACGGTGGCGGTACCTGGACCAACCTGAGGCACTTCACCACGGACCAGGGAAGCCTCTACGGCACGCCCGGAGCGTCGGACTCGATCGACCTCTCGGCCTACGCGTCCGACACGAACGTGATGCTGCGCTGGCGCTACTACACCTCGGAGGCCTATCCGTGGGACTGGTACGCCCAGATCGACGACGTGAGCGTGGGTACACCCCAGTGCGCAGCCCCAGCCGGCGGCGGACTCATCTACGGGAACGTCTACGACGCCAACACGGGCAACGTCCTCGCGGGGGCGTCGGTCGCGAACGCCGCCACGGGAAAAACGGTCACCACCGAGGCGACGCCCGACCCGAGTGTTGACGACGGCTTCTACTGCATGTACGGGGTCGAGGGCGCCGACACGCTGACGGCCAGCATGAACCTTTACGGAAGCAACGTTCAGAGCCCGACCGTACCGCACTACGGGGTTGTGAAGCAGGACTTCGACCTGGCCTCCGGACATCTCGCGGCGACACCGAACTCACTCGAGATCACGCTGGTTCCGGGCGACACGGGGTCTCAGACACTGACCCTGCAGAACATCGGGGACGCGACCGTCGACTGGAACGTGAAGGAACGCCAGGGGCACATCTCGGCGCCCAGCGGGAATCTCTTCGCCGGGAAGCTCTCGTCCCCCAGCCTTACGAAGGTCCAGTTCATGACCAGGGCTTTCAAGGAGGAGATGGTCGAGGAACGAAATGAGAGGAAACGCGAAATCGACGAAAAGAATGAGCGGGGCGAGAAGGGCGAAAAGGAAGCCATGGAACGGCCCGCCGTCAAGACCTTCCAGCGTGTTTCCAGGGCGAACCGGCCATCGGTTTCTCACGTGCCCGCAAAGAACCTCGGGAAGCTTCTTCCGGCAGGTGTGACCGCGTTCGGCATCAACCTCTATCCCGGCGACGGCGACCTCGAGACGTTTGATTCGGCCGCACCGGGAACCTGGACGACCCTGGGATCCACCGGACGCTCCCTGTTCGCAGGCGATTTCTACATGGGTGATTTCAGCAAACTGTACTGCCTGGACTACGACACGGACGAATTGGTGACGGTGGACACCGGGACGGCCGCCGTAACGGTTATCGGCCCGGCAACGCCCATATCCGGCGACAGCTGGTGCGGCATGACCTGCTCCAACACGGGTGTCATGTACGCAAGCTCCGCCAATGGATCCGGCACCGTCTCCACGCTCTACACCATCGATCCGACTTCCGGGGCGACGACCGTCGTGGGTACGATAACCAACGCGCAACTCATCATCGATATCGCGATCAACCCCGCCGGCGATCTCTATGGCCTTGACATCATCAGCGACGAGCTGGTGAAGATCGACCCAGCCACGGGGGCCGGCACGGTCATCGGCTCCGTGGGCTTCTCGGCGAACTACGCCCAGGGCATGGCCTTCGAACCGGTTTCCGGAACGCTTTATCTGGCGGCTTTCAACTACGACACGTACCAGGGGGAACTGCGGACCTGCGACACGGGCACCGGCGCCACCACTTTGGTGGGTGCCTTCCCGAGTGGCGCCGAAGTGGACTGTCTTGCTTTTGAAACCTTTGTCCCCTCGGACATTCCATGGATCGACGAGGTGCCTGCCAGCGGAAATGTAGGTGCTTCGAGCAGCCAGGACGTCACGATCAACTACGATACTACTGGGCTTGCGACGGGCGACTACCTGGCGACGCTCTCGTTCGATAACAACACGCCCTATGGTGCGGTAAACGTCCCCGTCACCCTGCACGTGCTGGAACCGCTAGTGGCGAACTGCAGCGCAGACGCGACCTCGGGACAGGCGCCGATGGTGGTCAACTTCACCGGGGGGGCCACGGGCGGCATTCCGCCGTACACCTACGACTGGGACTTCGGCGAAGGAGGCCACTCGGCGGCTCAGAACACGTCGTACACCTACTTCATGGGCGGGACGTTCGGCGTAACGCTGACCGTGACGGACAGCAAGGGAAACACGGATTCCGACAGCATGACCATGAACATTACGGACCCGTGGGTGGAGATCTTGATCTTCCCGCTCGACGACAACGGTCAGTGCCAGGTCTGTCTCAACCGCATGACGGGGCATTACCAGTGGAACATTTTCACTGGGGCCAACGCGGGCACCTACAGCGGGACGGCGGCCGTCTACAACGCGGGGGCAATCTACTTCAGTATGCCCGGCGATTCGAACGTCATGTATCTGTACTACGACCGTGTAAACCACCAGGCGTGGGGATACTTCTATCAGCCCGCCACGGGTAGCTACGTCCAGCTCTGGGATTCGGACACCACGGACGATCCCCAGGTCTGCCAGACGGTTACACCTCCCTAACCAAATGGGCGACAGATCCGATCTGAAAGGCGCGGGGCTTCGGCCCCGCGCCCTTGCCTAAGGGAATGGGTGCCCCCGGGCAGGAGAAGCCCGCGTTCTCCACGGATATGCCCAGAAGGCCGCAGCGGATTATCTCGGCGTCCATTGATCAAGGGGGTGCCGCATCATTGAGAGAGGCAAGGCAGGGAAGAGTTCAAGCCGGCGAGAAGGGGACCTGGAAAAGACGACAGAAGGCCGGCAAACATTCAAGAAACTATGACACCGTTCTCCGCATCGCTTGACGGTGAAGACTCTGCACGGCATAATCCGGGTGGTATCTTTGATCGTCGAGAACGCAACGGGAGGAGGGGATCGGTTCAGCCGTAAGACGGACGCCACAATCGTAGCCTAGGCCTATGAACGAGCGAGAGACGCTTTTGGGGGGCCGGGGGAGGAGTGTAAGCGGCCGCCCCGGGGC
>JBJKRE010000181.1:0-5361 GCA_046704825.1 Acidobacteriota bacterium | reverse complement strand
TCCTCCTGGGACAGGTCCATCTTCGGCGCGAAGGCCTTCTGGTGAAACAGACGGCAGAATGCGCGCGCCGTTTCCGACGGATCCTCGGCAGGGTTCACCCGCAGTCGGCAGAGCACGGAGCCGTCGGGCGCTACCAGGTCCCCCTGGAGGGCGCCGTCGTTATTCTGCGTGACCGTGACCGCGTAACCCGCTCTGCCCGGCGAGAGCCGGGGCGAGTCCTTCAGCAGCTCTGCGGCCTTGCGGGCGGCCGCCCCCCCGCGGGCGGTTACGACGGCGGGCAGGCTCAGGCCGAAGCGGCGGATGGTGCCGGGATCTCGGCTCATGAGGTCTGCGATGGCCTTGGCGAATCCCCCTCCGTCGCCGACCTCGCCGCAGGCGCGCGCCTCGAATGCCACGGCCTCGTCCCGCGTCACCTCCATTTCGCCGGGAAGCGTTTTACGGGCCTCCCGCAGGTTTTTCAGCGCCTCGCGCGGGTGGCCCGACTCGAGCTGGCAGACCCCGAGGAGCAGCGTGACCAAGGGGCGCTCGCGGTCGGCCTTCTCCCCCTTTCGGGCCAGGAGGCGGCGGCACTCCGCCTCCGCCACGCCCGGTCCCACCACCTCAGGCACGGTGACCTCGCCTCCGGGGTAGTCCACCACGGTTTTCGGACCGATGATCCTGAGGGTGTCGGCCAGCCACTTCGGGCGGGACATGATGATGCGCCCGGCCCGCCTCGAGGCGTACCAGATATCCGCCCTGTCCTCCAGCAGCCTGAGGTAGAGGCCGGGCAGGGCCGTCGTCCGGGCCCAGCTCATCTCCTCTTCCAGCCGGGCGACGTGGTCCAGGAGCACCTGCCGGTAGAAGAGGAGGGAGCTGGCCTCGAACTGGCCCCGCCGCGCGGACGTATTGCCGTGCCGGTCAGGCCGGAAGGCCACCCGTCGGGCCAGGCGGAGCGCTTCGCCCGTCTGGCCGCAGAAGTAGAGCAGCGAGGCCGTAATGGTTTCCCTCAAGTTCCAGTTATCGAGGCCGATGGCTGGTATGGAGTGGTACGCCCAACTCTGCATGTTCTTGACGGCGTCGATGGCCTCCGGCAGCCGCCGCTCTTCCAGGTAGAGGCCCGCCAGGTCCTGCCACGGGTTGTCTTCCGAGCTCGGATCGAAGTGCCTTGTGGCTTCCAGGTAGAGCTTTTCGGCCTCCCCGAAGCGCAGGAGGCTCTCGGCCGTAGAGGCCAGATTGCACGCGTAGGTCACAACGTAGCCGTCGGGCTGCCGCTTCATGAGGTCGTAGAGCATACTGAAGGTCTGGTAGGCGGTCCTGGGCTCGTCCGATTCCCCCTCGAAGGCGCCGAGGGTGTTCATGGCGATCTCCTGCTGGACCACGCTCTTCCCTGCCAGGGCCTGGTTGATGAGCCTCAGGGCCTGCTCGCTCCGGCCGAGCTTCATCAGGCTCCACGCTGCGTTGGCGGGCCGGGCTGAATGGAAGATGTCGTTGAACGTCCGCATGGTGTTCACGACCTCGTCGTACCGTTCCATCTGCTGGGCGGTGGCGGCGAAGCCCAGAAGGGTGCTCGCGTACGCCCGCCAGGGCGTGCTCGGGCTCCAGCGGCCGTCGTAGCGCCCCTCGAGGATGGTCCGGCTCTTTTTGAAGTCGTAGTACGCGCGGGGCAGGTCGCCCTCCTCGCGCAGGCGGATCCACCCGAGGACCATCCAGGCCATGTAGGAGTCGGGGTGGTGGGCCAGGTAAGCCTGGGCCGCCTCGGCCGCCGCGATGGGCTTGTGGTCCTTGTAGTAGAGATCCACGAAGTCCTTCTCCTGCGGTGTTGTGATGAAGGACGGGACGTCGGCGAAGACAGCGGTCCAAACGGCGCAGCAGAGAAGGGCGGCCAGAACGGTTTTGGCGGTGCGCATGCTCATCCTCCGGGCTTCAGCGTGCTCCGGCTGAGGGCCTCCACGGGTCCCTTGAGGCATTGGCGGACGACGTCCGCGGCCGTGGCCGCGCCGGGGCCCAGTTCCATTCGGTGCCCGAACACGCGGGGGGCGAGCCACTCCACGTCCTCTGCGGTGACGAAATCGCGGCCCCTCGACAGGGCCGAGACCTTCAGCGCGGGCACCAGCAGGACGAGGCTCCTCGTCGAAACGCCCTGGACCACCTGGGCGTGGCCGCGGATCTCCCGGGCCAGGTCCACGAGGAGCGTGTGAATCGCCGGGCTGACGTAGACTCCGCCCTCGATGATCTCCCGGGCCCGGACGATCTCGGCGCGGCCGACCCTCGGCATGGCTTCCGGGTCGGGCGCCGCCCGGCGGGCGACCCGCGTGTTGAGCACGGCGATCTCCGACTCACGGTCGATGTGGTCCATCCTGATCTTCATCAGAAAGCGGTCGAGCTGGGGCAGCGGCAGGGGATAGGTTCCGGCCACGTCACGCGGGTTTTGCGTGGCGATCACGAAGAAGAGGTCGTCCAGCGCGTAGGAAACGTTATCCACCGTCACCTGCTTTTCGCCCATGGCCTCGAGCATGGCGGCCTGCACCTTGGGCGAGGTCCGGTTGATCTCGTCACCCAGCACCACGGGCGCGATGAGCGGCCCCCGCCCGAAGTGGAACTGCCCCGTTTCCGGGTCGAACACGGAGACGCCGGTTATGTCCGAGGGCAGGAGATCGGGCGTGAACTGGATCCGCCGGAACACTGGAAGGGCCTGTCCGTCGTCGGGTTCGATCGAATCGCCCAGCGCCTTGGCGAGCGTCGTCTTGCCCGATCCCGGGTTGTCCTCGAGAAGGACGTGCCCGTCGGCCAGAAGGGCCACCAGGACGAGGTCCACGACCTCGTTCCGGCCGATGACCGCGAATCGCAGGCGCTCCCTCAGGCGCTGCAGGACGCTCCGTGCCGTGCCGAGCTCCCCGGCGGACGTGTTTTCCAACGTGGTCGGTTCCATCATGCCAAAACTCCTCCTGTAAGGACCGTAGCCATCAGCGGACCCGCCACCAGGAGACGGGATTGAGTATGCCCAGCCACCGGGCGAAGGGGCGGCTCGCTATTCTGATTTCGTTCCGGACGGCCCGGTAGAGCGCCAGACAGTCGCCGTCGTCTCTCAGCCGCCGGGCGCCCAATGCGTGACGGAGGTGGCAGCGGGTCAGGGCCGCGAAGGCGGGGCTGCGGCGGGCGACGCGGGATGCGAAGGCCTCCCTCGCTTCGCCGAAGCTTCGCCGGATGCCTGCTTCGGCCAGCAGGTCCAGGCTGGCGCGGTAGGACGTTACGGGCAGCCGGCGCCCGCAGGCGTAGGGGATCCACCTCCGCCAGAGTTTGACGCCGTAGGCGACGGGCACCATGACCGCCAGCAGCACCAGGAAGACCCAGAAGAGCGCTTCCAGCCAATGCTTCAGGCGGGTCCAGAACGACGGTCCGGTGGGTTCCTCGGGCGGCACGTTCTTTTGCCGGCTGGCCTTGTTCACCATGCCGCCCAGCATCTGCTGGAGCCCCTGGTCCGGGGCCTGTTCGGGCGGCGCCAGGGATTTGGCCGGGCTGATGTCCAGCGGGATCCACCCCACCTGCTTCAGGCAGATTTCGGGCCAGGCGTGCGCGTCCCGGCTGCGGATCAGCAGGGAGGCCCCGCCGCCCATGAAGCTCGCCCTGACGGCGTAGCCCGCCGCCACGCGCGAGGGCACGCCCGCAGCCCTGTAGAGCAGACAGGCGGCGTGGGCGAAGTACACGCAGTGCCCCGTGAGGTTGCCGAAGAGAAAGTCGGACACGGGGTCTGCGCTGGCGCCGTGGTTCGACGTCAGGCTGTAGGTTCCGTGCTTGTCGAGCCACAGCTTGATGGCGACCGCCCGGGCGAAGGGGTCGTGGCGAAGGCGGGCCGGGAGCCCCGAGACGATCCGGTCGGCGAGTTCCCCGTATCGCGGATCGGACGGGCCCGCCGTGTAGTGACGCCAGGCGGCGGACGACCAGGAGCGGCCCCCGGCCTCTTCGGGGAGCAGGCTGGACAGAGGGGCCACCAGTGCCGAGGAGGTCACGGAATAGGCGCGGAAGAACCGGCGCGGGTCCGGGTTGGGCTCGGGGGCGATCCGGGCCGGGTTGACCAGGCCGAAGGGCCGCGGGTGGGGCGCCATAAGGGCGACGGTGGTAGGAACGCTCGTGAACGCTTCGCCCTTCACCCCCGGGATCCGGGACGCATCGTACGGCTGACCGGCAGACGGGAGGTCCATTTCGCCCGTTGCGAACCCGCTCGCCACGTCCCGGTCGTATCGCTCCGATGTGTCCCGGACGAGCCGTTCGCCGTTGAAGGTGCTGAAAGCCGTCTCCCGGAAGTAGTAGTAGCCGAGGGGCGGCTTGAAGTCCGAATGAAAAACGACCACGGCGACCGGGGCGTTGCTCTCCCCGGCCTTCTGGTCCGAAAAGGACTCGGGCAGGCCGGGGTCGCCGTCGCTGGAAAGGCGGCCGTTACGCCGGCCTTCGTCGGGTCTGCGCTCTCGTTCCTTGCCGGACTTCCCGGATTGCCGCTCTTCCTTGTCTCGCCCCTTGTCGCCCATGACCCGGTGGAGTTCCACCACGTTCTTGAGCTTGCCCTGGGGCAGCATGAGGAAGAGACCCATGACGAGGGCCACGAGGGTCAGAATGCCGGCGGCGGAGCGCCTGCCCGCCGTCCCCCGGGCCATCATGAGCACGAGCGCGACCGTCAGCGCGGCGCCCAGCAGGAGGAAGTACCCCAGAGGGTCTTTCCCGCGGCTCCAGAGGGGGTCGACGAAGGCGAAGGGACGATCGATGAAGCCCTGCCTGTGCGCGGCGAACAGGGCGGCGAAAAACCAGCCGGCCAGGCCGAGTTCGAGGACGCGCAGCGCCGGCCGCCTTCGGGCGAAGGCTTCCAGACCGGTGACCGTGGCGAAGGGCAGCAGCAGCCAGAGGACGGCGTCCGCCGCCGCGTAGGCCGCCGCGGGACCCAGGGCGGCAGCGGGCTCGGTGAATCCCACCAGGAGGATCCGGAGCAGGAGAGCCAGTCCGGCCGACCCGGAGCACAGGACGAGAAGAACGGATCCTCGCAGACGCGTGGGGGCCATGCGTGCGCCGGCCAGAACGCCGGCCGCGGTACCGGCCGCTGCCGCGAAAACGCCCACGGGCAGGGCGAACTGGGAGGCCGCCACCACGGCGATGACGACCCAGAGGACCAGGTGGAGCACGTTCCAGATCGTTGTCTTCATGCGGCCTCCGTCGCCGCCGCGAGCCTCGCGAGGTAGGCCTCGGGATCGGCCAGTACGTCGCCCGAGGCGACGTCGGCAAGGGAGAACTGCGTGCCCGGGAAGGTCAGGCCCCCGATGAGCGCCCGGACTTCGCCGGGCGAGGTCGCGGCCGGCTCGCCCCTCCTTGCCAGCAGCCGCTGCCAGAGGCCGGGGG
>JBJKRE010000180.1:0-8597 GCA_046704825.1 Acidobacteriota bacterium | reverse complement strand
CAGGTGATCGTCAAGGTGCAGGAATGGTTCGTGCTGTACGGGCTCAGGGTGGTGGGTGCGATTGTCATTCTGGTCGTGGGCTGGTTCGCCGCCAGGGGGGTGCGGGCGCTCATACGACGTATGCTTCGAAGAGCGAACGTGGACGCCACCCTGGTGTCGTTCGTGGCCAGCCTGTGCTACGTGGGCATCATGGCGTTCGTCATCATCGCCGCGCTCGGGAAGCTAGGCGTCGAGACGGCATCCTTCGTGGTCGTGTTGGGCGCCGCCGGCCTGGCGATCGGCCTGGCGCTCCAGGGCTCGCTGGCCAACTTCGCGGCCGGCGTCCTGATGATTATCTTCCGCCCCTTCAAGGCGGGCGACTACATCGAGGGCGGGGGCGTCGCGGGCGTCGTGAAGGAGATAGGGATCTTCACGACCGAGCTGAGGTCGCCCGACAACAGGAAGATCATCGTACCCAACGGCAAGATGATGGGCGACAACATCGTCAACTACACGGCCGAAGACATGCGGCGGATCGATCTGACGGCCGGCGTGAGCTACTCGGACGACCTCGACAAGGTCCGGAAGGTGCTGGAGGAGATCCTGGCGAAGGACGAGCGAATCCTCAAGGACCCCGCCCCGACCATCGGCGTGCTCGAGCTGGCCGACAGCAGCGTGAACTTCGCCGTGCGGCCGTGGGTCAAGACATCCGACTACTGGGATGTTTTCTTCGCGACGCAGGAGAGCATCAAGAAGCGGTTCGACGCCGCGGGCATAAGCATCCCCTTCCCCCAGCGGGACGTGCACCTGCACAAGGCGGAGTAATACCTTCGTGGGCCGATTGCGAAGGGAATTTTGGATTTTGGATTCGGGAATTGGGAAACGGAAAAGAACTGCGGAAATTGTCCTTTCCCAAAGCCTAAGGCCGAAAGGCTAAGGGCTAAAGAGAAGACTGGAAAGCGGCAGGGGGCTGGCCTCCGAAGGCCCTGCACACAACTATTGACTTGATTGCTCGATAACTCGTTCATCTGGCCGCCGGGCGCACGTCCGGCGGCCATCTACAGCTCTGGTTGGAGGCCGTGTGCGGTCGAAGGTACTATAATAACCATCTTGGGCGAAGACAGCGGAGAGGGGAATCGTGGACGAATCCCGTGCGGGGATGCACCCCGAAGTGACTCACACTGAAGAAGAAGTTCACGACGAGTTTTGATATCCCTTCATCTTTGTTGATGAATAGACGGCAACGCGGAGGCTGACCGGTGGACTCTTCCATTATTTCGGAAATTCCCTTCCAGCCGTGGTATTACCTGGTGATGACTTACGTATGTCTGCTTTCACTGCTGTTGGCTCTGGTTTCTTTGTACCAGTTCTGGTCGAAGTCTGCAGAAAAGGACCCGGCCTTGCACCAGCTCAAGTACGGCAAAGTGGTCGGTTTGGCGATCCAACCTGCAGTAATGCTGGGGTGGCTCTCTCATAAGAAATCTTCAGGAGACGGCAATGAAACTGGCATCGAGCTATTGGACCGTGCTCGGGCAGTCCCTCATCATCGTCGCGATGGCGTGGTCCCTGTTCAGACAGCCGCAGAACGCGGCAGGCAAGTGGGTGTGTTTGGGGCTCATCGTGGCCTGTCCGGCCATAATCAATGCGTGCCACCTGCTGGTCCGGCGCCAGGCCCTTCAGGGCGCCCGGCGCCTTGCCGAATCGGCCGCGGAGGTCAGTTCGTCTTCGGCGTGAACTTGAGGATGCGGTCGATGACGATCTCTCCGTAGGCGGCGCCGACCTTCGTCTTTTTCTCCAGATAGGCCCTGAAGACGATGGCCATGGGTTCGTCGGCACCCACGCCGTGCAGGCAGGAGGTGTCTATCTCCCTGCAATTCGGCGTGTCATCCCCCGTGCAGCCCTCGGGGCGGGTGATCTTCCACGCGTAGAGCATGTCCGCCGTGGCCGGGTCCGCGCCCGGGCCCAGGAAGTACTCTGCGGTGCCGGCCATTTCCGAGTCGTCGATGACGGCGGGGCTCGCCTTGTGGTTCCACCCCAGTACGGCGATGTTCGCGTAGACCGCCTTTTTCGTGGCCACGTGGTTCACCCCGTAGGCGACCAGGAACTCGCCCGGCTGGAGGATCATGTCGTCTTCCTGGGTGAGTCTGGCCGTGACGGGGTTGAAGCTGGGCGGGATGTACGGCGTGTCGCGGTTGTCGCCCAGGCAGTTCTGGCCGTTCTCGATGCAGTTGTAGCCCTCGTACCAGTTGGTGGTGTAGATGGGCTTTGCGTCGTAGCCGGGGTAGGCCGCGACGATGGCCCGGCCCAGGGCGTCCACCGCGGGCAGCAGTTCGGTTTCGGTTTTGCCGACGCCCCGCACGCGCAGCCTTGGCGTTTCCAGCGGGACGAGGGACGAAGAGGGAACGGGCGTGGCGGGGGATATCCGCAGCAGGGCCCTGGGCGCCTTCTTGTAGTCGTCCAGGTTCTGATCCGTGGCCATCCTCAGGACGAAGGCCAGCGTGTCGTCCTCGCTCTCGACGCCCAGCCGCGCGATGTCCGGTGGGACCACGATCGTGTTGAGGATGGACTTGGGATAGCCCGCATCCAGCAGGGCCCGCCGGACTCTGGCCTCTATGTTCTTGTCCGCGGCGAGGATGAAGACCACGTTCCTGCCGAACGGGTTCGACGCGTCGCCGCTGGTGCGGACCGTCATGTGGTTCACCGTGTCGCCGAGGCTCGCGAAGAGGGGAATGCGGTTGTAGGAGGAGAGCGGGGCGGGCCGCACGAAGGTGTCGGCCTGGCACGCCGGAGGCGGCTGGGGAAGCAGATGGTAGCGGTCGTAGAGGTACGCCGTGAAGCCGAAGTACTTCATCCTGGGCGGCGTGGTGCCGATGAAGACCACGGCCTCGTCGGGCCGCAGGCGCCAGAACCAGCTGAATCCATCGGGATAGGTGTGGTTTTCGGTGAACCACTCGGAGTAGGGGTTGGGAACGGAGGGGGACTGGTCGGGCGCGGGCGGCAGGACGGCGAGCCCGTAGGGGCTGGATGGATTGTTCGCGAAACACGACGGGAGCTTGCACGCGCAGCACATGCCCAGGATTTCCGGGAAATCCAGGATGCCGTCCTGGACCACGAAGCCCTTCCGGGCCAGATCCTTCCGGAAGGCCTTCAGCCTCGCCTCGGGCTCGCCGGCAAACGTACGAGCAGCCCCCAAAACCGCGAACACCAGCACCGACACCACCGCCAGTTTCTTGACGTGTCCTGCCATCTCGACCCCCTCCACCGAATCGGCCGAACGCCGGCTTGAACCGTCGGATGTGCTGGCTGGGGTGGCCGGAGAGGCGATTCTGAAAAAAAGATAGGCCCGTTCCGGGATGACAGTCAATAGTCTTCGACGGGGCTCCGAGGGAGGCCGCAGATGGTCTCAGCCCGTATGGAACCGATCCGTCCGGCGCTCTCGCCACCTGGGCCGTCGCCCGGATGGGGCGATGGCGCCCGCGGGATAGGAGGGCGTGTCCGTAAGGCTGCTGAAGATGCCTCCTGAAAGGCCGTGGAAGGCCCTTCGATTGCTTTTGTGGTCCGCCGGACACATACTATTTACTATCCGTCCTCAGCCGCCGTGACTAGGCTTCACAGATTGATGACGAGGGCTCGCGTCCTAGGCGAGAGGGCCTTGTGGATCGTAGATCCTGCAAGGACCTGCTCCAGAGACTTCGGCCGTGGTCCCGACGGCCGACAGAGGGAGAGTATGGACGAGGAAAGGCCGTATCCTCCTGGAGGCGCCGCGGGCTCTCCGACGGAATGCTCCCGCGTTCGATCCGGGGGGGGCGTATGGCTCTGGCGATGCGGCGTCCTTTCGGCTGTGGCCCTGATGTGCTTGCAGGCCTTTCTCCTGTTCTCCCCCGGCACCCGGACCGGACAGCCGGGCGCTGTCGATGCGGTGGAGGTGGGGAAGTCCCTGGCTGTAACGCTCGTCATGTTCTTCACGGCCTGGCGGATGCGCTCAGAGTCGCGGCGCCTGTTTCTAGCCTGGCTGTCATTCGGGCTCGCCTTCCTGTTTTCGGGATTGGGAGACGCGTGCTGGGCCGTCTTCCGAATCCCTCTGTCGGGCAGCGACGCGTCGATTTTGCTCAACGCATTTTACCTGCTGTACTACCCGTTCTTCCTTCTGGGCGCCCTGGGTCTCCCAAGGGTCTCGCTCGACCGACGCGAACGGACCAACCTCCTGCTCGAGACTGGGATCGTAACCGTGGCGGCCGCCATGGTTTTCTGGAACCTGCTCCAGAGGCCTGTCGCGGGCGCCGCTTCTGCAAATTGGATCAGAACCGTCATCGCCTCCGCCTATCCCGCCGGCGACCTCGCCCTTCTCTGGGCGTTCCTCACGCTTCTCTTCGGCAGAAAGAGGAAGCCGGGCAGGACCGGGACGTTTCCCTTCCTGGCCGCCAGCGCCAGCATTCTCATCGCGAGCGACATGCTTTACAGCTACGCGCTCGTCGGCCGGGATCAACGGCTGATGATCTGGGTGGGTCTGAGCTATACGGCCAGTCAGCTCATGGCCGTCCTCGCGGCGCTTCGCCAATTGATCGAGGGGGTGCCCCCCTCCTTCAAGGAAGTTCCCGCAGGGCGGTTCCTGCCTCGAAGGGTCTCTCTCTATCTCGCATATTCATGTCTGGCGGGTGCGGTGCTGGTCCTGTTGTGGGCCCACAGGGAGCAGTTCTCGATCATAAGCGCCGTGTTCGTGCTGGCGATGATCGGATTCGTTGTGGCCCATCAGGAGTGGGCCGCACGCGACAACAGAAGGCTCTACCGCCAGCTCGAACTGGCCAAAGACCACCTCGAGGAAAGGATCGCCGAGAGGACCGACGAACTGGCGGGGGCGAACCGTGACCTGGAGGCGGAGATCCTCGAGCGGGGGAAAGCGGAGGAATCCCTGCGCCGGAGCGAAGAGCGCTTCCGGGCCCTTGTCCACAACTCCTATGACATCATCACGGTACACGATGCGGAGGGGAGGCTCCTCTACGAGACGCCGTCCCTCTCGCGGATCCTGGCGTACGCCCCGGGCTCGCTCACCGGGAGGAACCTCCTCGAAATCGTACACCCCGACGACTTGGCGATCGCGACGAGGGGGCTGCGGGAAACCCTGGCTCGGACGAACACCGGAGTCCCGACCGAATACCGGATAAGGCGCGGGGACGGAACGTGGGCCTACGTGGAAACCTTGAGCAACAACCTGCTGCACGACCCGGCCGTCGGGGGCATTGTTCTCACCTCGCGGGAGACCACCGAAAGGAGGCAGGCCCGGGAAGCCCTGGCCGCGAGTGAGGACCGCTTCCGGCGACTCTCCGAAGCCACCTTCGAAGGCATCGGCATCTCCGAAAACGGCAGAATCATCGATGCCAACCGACAGCTTGCGGAAATGTTCGGCTGTGAACTCGACGAGCTCATCGGGCGGGAGGTGAAGGAATTCGTCGCTCCCGAGCACGTAAAGGGCGTCATGGATAGTATTCGTTCCGAGGAGGGAGGACTCTTCGAGCACACGGCCCGCCGCGTCGACGGATCCCTCCTTTACGTGGAAACCCAGGGGCGCGATGCCTCCTACAAGGGCAAGAAAGTGCGGGTCTCGGTCGTGCGGGACATAACCGAGCGCAAGCGTGCGGAGTCTCGTATCCAGCTCCAGATCAGGCGCCTCGAGGGACTTCGCGCAATCGACATGGCCATCGCGGGCAGTCACGATCTCCAACTGACGCTCTCCGTTCTGCTCGAGCAGGTCACGCAGCAACTGGAAGTGGATGCGGCCTGCATCCTCCTGTTCAACAGAGAGACAAACAGGCTGGAATTCGGGGCGGGCCGGGGGTTTCGAACCGAAGCCATCCACCATACGAACCTTTCAATGGGGGACGGCTATGCGGGCCGAGCCGCCAAGGAAAGGCGAATGGTGGAGGTCCGCGACCTGTCCGCAACGCCCCGTGAGTTTTCTCGTTCCGATCTGCTGATGTCCGAGGGTTTCCACGCATATTTCGCCGCCCCACTCATCGCCTGCGGCCAGGTGGAAGGCGTCTTCGAGGTCTTCCACCGCGACATGCTGAATCCCGATGAGGAATGGAAGAACTATCTTCGAGCGCTGGCGGGCCAGGCGGCGATCGCCTTGGACAACATCGGGCTCTTCAGGAACCTGCAGAGGTCCAACGAAGACCTTCGCCAGGCCTACGAAGTCACGCTGGAGGGTTGGTCGCGGGCCCTGGAACTGAAAGACCGGGAAACGCAGGGACACACGATGCGCGTGACCGACATGACGATGCGCCTGGCGAAGGCCGTCGGCATGGACGACGAAGCGCTGACTCACGTCCGCAGGGGGGCCCTCCTGCACGACATAGGCAAGATGGGTATCCCGGACAGCATCCTCCTGAAACCCGGTCCGCTGTCGGACGAAGAATGGGTCGTGATGCGCAGGCATACCGAGTTCGCGCTCACGCTTCTCCTGCCCATCACCTATCTCCGGCCCGCGCTGGACATCCCCTACTGTCACCACGAGCGCTGGAACGGCTCGGGCTATCCGCGGGGACTCAAAGGAGAAGAGATCCCTGTTGCGGCGCGGGTGTTCGCCGTGGTCGACAACTGGGACGCCTTGAGTTTCGACAGACCGTACCGGGCGGCATGGCCCCGCGAAAAGGTCCTCGCCTATTTAGGCGATAATGCAGGCATTCTCTTCGATCCCGGGATAGTATCCGCTTTCTGCGATCTTGAGGGCGCATCCGCCGGCGCCACGACACTGTGATCGAGGTACCCCCATCCTGAAGACGATCCGGTTCAAACCCAAAGGGGGCGGACGCACAAAGCGCACCCAGAAGGTCGCAGCGTTATACTGTAACCATAACGCGGAGGTCGGCCATGAGAATCCAACGGGTTTCGGGAACGGTGACGGCGCTGGTGTGTGCGTGTCTGCTGACGGTGGGGTGCGGAGGCGCGCAGGCGGCGAAGACGGGCAAGGCCTCCGCCGACGGCAACGTGATCCGCCTCAAGACGTATACGTGCATGGACCGCGACGGCATCGGCCGGCCGGCATTCCGCGTGCTGGTGCCCGAGGGCTGGACCGTCAGGGGCGGCGTCCAGTGGCGCCTGGACACCCCCGGCAGCCCGGCCGGGATCCACCTGCTCGTCGAGAGCCCCTCGGGCCGGGCGGCGGTGGAGATCCTGCCCGCTATCCCGTGTTTCTGGACCAACAACCGGGGCCTTCTGGCCTACTTCCCGCCCGGTTCCAGGTACTTCGGCAACCTCGTGGAACCTCCGGTGAACGCGGTGGAGGCGCTCAGGCGCATGATCCTGCCGCGGTACAGGCGAAACGTACAGGACCTCAAGGTCGTGGACGAACGATCCCTTCCCGGCCTGGCACGCGAGTTCCCGCCGTTCCGGGGCGGACACCCCAGCCAGGCGTCGGGCGGCATGGTGCAGGTGGAATACAGGCAGAACGGCACCACCTGCGACGAACGCATCTACACGATCGTCCAGGAGGTCGGCTCCAACGTCCCGGTCATGGGCCAGATGGTCACGAACGTGTTGTGGGGGCCCGACTACATCCACGCGTACCGGGCGCCCGAAGGCACCCTACCGAAGTACGCCAAGCTCTTCCAGACCATCGCCTACTCGTTCCGCCTCGACGTGCAGTGGTACAACACGTACAGCCAGCTCGTGAACCGGCTGATCCAGGCGCAGATCCAGCACATCCGGAGCCTGGGCGAGATCAGCCGGATCGTCGCCGAGACCAGCGACCAGATCTCCGACGAGAACATGAAGTCCTACGAGTCGCGTCAGCGCATCAATGACGCCATGGCCGACAGCTTCGACCAGTCCATCCGGGGCGTCGATGCCTACTACGACCCGTACAAGGAGAGGAAGGTGGAGCTGCCCTCGGGCTACGACCACGTCTGGGCCAACAGCCTCGGCGGGTACGTCGTCTCCGACTCGCCGAATTTCAACCCCAACATCCACTCGAACGTCCACTGGGAGCAGCTGAAGAAACGATAGGGCCGGGGGTTTGCGAATGTCCCGACGCAAAACGGAACCGAGGCGCGTGGTGAGAGCAAGAGTCCCCTGGAGCCTCTATGTCTCGGAGTTCGTGGGGACGGCGCTGCTCGTGGCCGTCGGCGTGTCGGTGGTGATCCTGGACTTCGGGACCGGGAGCCCGGTGGCGCGGGCCATACCGGACGCCGGTGCCAGGCGGGCGCTGACGGGGTTCCTCTTCGGCGCGGTGGGCGGACTCATCGCGCTCTCGCCCGTGGGGAAGATCTCGGGCGCCCACATCAACCCGGTGGTGACCCTGGCCTTCTGGCTGCGGGGAAAAATGGATCCGGGACACGCGGCCGGCAACGCGGCCGCCCAGCTCGCGGGCGCTGCAGCGGGCGCCCTGCCGTTGTTCTTGTGGGGTGCCATGGGGGCTTCGATCTCCTACGGGGCGACGGTGCCCGGCCCGGCCTGGGGCGTCTGGGCGGCCTTCCTCGGGGAGACCGCCACCACGGCCTGCCTCGTCGGCGGACTGTTCCTCTTTCTGGGCCACGCGCGCCTCAGGCCCTTCACGCCCGCGCTCTTCGCGCCCCTCTACGCCCTCATGGTCTGGCTCGAAGCGCCCGTGTCGGGCACAAGCA
>JBJKRE010000179.1:0-11080 GCA_046704825.1 Acidobacteriota bacterium | reverse complement strand
GTTGCACCCCTCGACCGCCCGCCGGGGGGAGTCTTCCTGCCTATTTTTGCGTGTAGCTGATGACGAAGGCGCGCGTGTCCGTGTCCATCTGCCTGAATGCCACGCCGTAACCCGCCTTGGTGCGGCGCACGATGCGCGCCTTGAACTGGATGACCTTCAGCGGGAGCGTCCCCGGGACCCCGATGATCAGGGTGATGAGCGAGTTCAGTTCCAGGTCCCCCGTCAGTACGATCTGCGCGCCAGACAGAGAGATATCTTTTATGAGCCCCTTGAACTTCTGCCCGAGCGTAGAGACGATGCACGCAGTTTCGAAGCGCTTGCGGATGGCCTTCCGGTTCTCGTACGCGGGCGCCTTGGGCTCCGGCCGGGCGTTCCCCGGCAGCGGCCCCGTCGGCGCGGAACTCATGACGAAGCGGATGGCCTGCCTGAGCGTCTCCTCTCCGATGGGCCGCGCCAGCAAGAGGCCCGCTCCGGCCGAATGCGCGGCGAGTTTGACCTCCTGGTCGGAGATGACCATGATCGGGAGGCCCTCGAAACCGTCCTGCTGCCTGAGCGCACGGATCGTTTCCAGGCCGATGACGGCCTGCATGTCGAGATCGATCACCAGCAGATCGGGAACCCCCTGGATGTACATGCCCTGAACGGCCTCAAGGTCGCTCCCGTACCGCTCGATCTTCGGTAAGTCGGGCTGCCATTCGGTCACCGCCCGCTTCAGGGTTTCGAACTCTTCATCCTCAATCACCGCCGTGATTCTCACCGTCCGCCCCCGCAATCAACATCGCGTCCAGACCGGTACGCACACACTCGGTTACACACGCTTCTGCACACATGGTGTTGAGGGTGATTCTAGCACAGATCAGTCGTTTTCCGCACGCTCCGGCCGCTTGCGGAAGAACCACGAGATGAAGACGCCCAGGCCGTACAGAATGATAATGGGCACCGCTACGATCGTCTGGGTAACGGGATCTCCCGAGGGCGTGATCACCGCCGACACGATGAACGCGATGAGGATCGCCCACTTGTACTTTTTCAGCAGGGTCGAAGTGGATACGATTCCCAGACGCGTCAGCAGAAGGATGAGGATCGGCGTCTCGAATGTGAGGCCGATGCCGAGGAGGAACATCAGTTCGAAGTTCCAGAAATAGGAAACGGTCACGATGTTCGTGAACCCTTCGTTGTACTGGAAGAAGAACCGGAAGGTGAAAGGCAGGACGATGTAGTAGCAGAAAACCACCCCGGAGATGAAGAAGGCCGACGTCGCCAGGACGAAGGGGAGGGCCCACCGTCTCTCCTTCTTCTTGAGGCCCGGCGCGATGAAGGCCCAGAGCTGGTAGAAAATCCAAGGCGAGGCCACCACGATCGCGAGCACGGCGGCTATCTTCATGTAGACGAAAAACACCTCCGTAACGCCCGTGTAGGTGAGGCTCTGCTGCCCCTTCGGGAGGTACTTGTAGTACGGGGCCACCAGGATGGCCATGATCTTGTTGATGAAGAAGTACACGATGAAGAAGGCGACCGCCAGCCCGTAGAACGCACGAAAAATGCGCATCCTCAGCTCTTCGAAGTGCTGAAGAAAGGTCATCTCGCCCCGGCTTGCCGCCTTGTCGGCTTCCATCAGCCCCTGCCCTCCGGGGGTCCCGGTATGGCGTCGTCCTTCTTCACGCCAGCCGTCGCTTCCGCATCGCCCGCTTCCGGTTCGGCCGCGGGCCGAACCGGTTCTTCCGGCGCCGTCTCCGACACCGGCCGGGGCTTCGGCGACGGGAGGGCGCCCTTGGGACGCGGCGTCTCTTTCGCCGGTTCCTTCACGTCCTGCTTGAGGTCCTCGACTTCCCTTTCGATGGTGTCCTGCAGATCGGCGGTCGCTTTCTTGAACTCCCGGATGGCCTTACCCAGGGACTTGCCCATCTCGGGCAGCTTCTGCGGACCGAACAGAAGCAGGGCTATCAGGAGAATAACGAGGATTTCAGGACTACCGACGGATCCCATGGGGTTTCTCCGTATGCAAGGGATTGAGGCTCCCCGACCTGAAGCCTTCCATATCCACGGTGACGAACCGGAAACCTAGCCTCTTCAAGGCCCCGCAGACCCTTTGGCGCACGCCTTCCTCCAGAAGACGGGCCAGTTCCGCGCGCTCCACTTCGATCCGCGCCGAATCGCCCAAGAGCCTGACGCGGCACTGCGCAAACCCCAGACCGTGGAGTTCGGCCTCGGCCCGCTCGATCCGGGAGAGGTCCTCCAGGCTGATGGGCCGCCCCGTCGGGAAGCGCGAGGACAGGCATGCGCTCGCCGGCTTGTCCCACGTCGGCAGCCCCAGCCGACGGGAACGCTCCCTGACGTCTGCCTTCCCGAACCCGGCCTCCAGCAGCGGCGCCCTCACGCCCGCCTCTCTTGCGGCATCCATTCCGGGACGCCAGTCGCCGGCGTCGTCCGCGATGGCGCCGAAAAGGATCCACGGAAGCCCCAACTCCCCCGAGAGACGCTTCATCCTGCCGAAGAGTTCCTGTTTGCAGTAGTAGCACCTGTACGCGTCGTTGGCGACGAAACGGGGATTCGACATCTCTTCGGTCCGGAGGACCTGGTGCCTCAGTCCGTACCTGACGGCGAACGCCGCCGCCGCATCCAACTCCTCCCGGGGGAGGGTCGGCGTATCCGCCGTCACGGCCACGCACTTTTCGCCGAGGATTTCGCCGCCTTCGTAGGCCAGAAGCGTCGAGTCCGTTCCACCCGAGAAGGCCACGAGCGCGCCGGCCTTCATCTCTTCCAGGATGCCGTGCAGCTTTTCGACTTTTTCTTCGAGGCAGTCCGAATCCGGCATCACCGCATCTCCCGGGGCGCTGGCCCAAGTTCCAATGTATTTTAAAGAGCCGCTTTTCGCAACGGTTCAGCGGGACGCTCAGGATCCCTCGTCGATCCCGGATTCCGCCTTGTCCCCTTTCCGCGGTCCTTTGCGCCTGTCCACGACCGTCAGGAGGGCCACGAGGACCGTGAGCGTCGCCAGCATGCAGTAGACGGTCCCCAGCAGGGACACGTAGCCCATGCTCCTCAAGCCCGGATAGGAGGAGAGGGACATGGAACCGAAGCCGGCGATGGTGGTCAGGGCCGCGATGACGATGGGAACCCCTATCTCCTGGATGACCCTCGTCATGTCGTGCCCGTCTTCCTCCATGTATCGATGCACGAAGTGGATGCCGTAATCGGAGCCTATGCCCAGTATGAGCGTGGTGACGAATATGTTCATCATGTTCAGCGATTCACCCAGGAGCCTCAGGGTCCCCAGCATCCAGACCAGTCCGACCGCCAGGGGGACGAGCGCAAAGAAAGCCAGGCGCACGTTGCGAAAATCAAGGATGATGATCAGAAAGACGACGATGTTGCCCACCACGAAGGCGAGCAGCGCGTCTTTCTTGATCTGCCCCCTGAGGACTTTGCTCAGCACGTTGATGCCGACGACGCGGGCCCCCGGGACGGCGTCCTCCACCGTCCGCACCAGCCCCTGGGGTGCGAACCGCTTGAACTCGGACGGGATGTACAGGTAGACGACGCCCCTGTAGTGGTCCGGTCCCTTCTTGACGATGAAACGGGACACAAGCGGAGCCAGCGGCCCCTTCTCCAGGTCTTCGTAGGTCAACGGCCCCGACGGGTCCAGCATCTTGCGCAGATTCTTCAGGTAGGGGGCGAAGTAGTCCACGTTGAACCCGTACCTGTCGCACGCCTTCGTGAATGCCGAGTGAATCCTGTCGTAGGAGAACTCGCCCCCGGGGTCCTTGTGGAGGACCTTCAGCACCTCGTCCTGCGTCTTGATCGAGGGCAGGTAGGTGGTCAGGCTGTCCGTGAAGAGGACGTCCCCCGATTTCAGGTAGGGCCCGATGGCGTCCACGACCTTGTGAGAGTCTTCGAGAACGCACTGCGGAGAGGTCGAATCCACTACGGCCATCATATACGTCAGCGAAGCCCCGAATTCCCGGGAAACCTCTTTTGTGACGGCTATGCCCCTGTTGTTGGGACTCCTTAGGTTCTGGATGTTGTCTTCCAGCTTGATACCCAGGGCCGAGACGCCCATCACAACGGTGAGCAGGCCCGCTATGGCCAGCGTCCACCTGGGGTTCCGGTGGGACCAGCGTGCGACGACCTGGAACCCGAAACCGTGCATGTGGAAGGAAGGCTCGATACCCTTCTTCGTCTTGTGCACGTGGTGCAGGTACAGCATGGCCGGGAGCAGTACGAAGACGCTCGCCGCGCAGAACAGGATGCCCAGGCTCGTGAATATCCCCACCTGCTGCATCCCGGTGAACGACGTCAGGAGCAGTGCGGCGAAGGTGAAAGCCGTCGTTACGGCACCCACCATCACGCCCTTGCCCGTGTTCCCCATGATGGTCGAAATGCTCTCTTCCACGTTCTTGCCGCTGTTGCGCTCCTCGATGTACCGCCCGTACATGACGATCGAGAAATCGATCCCCAGCCCGATCAGGAGTGCCCCGAACCCGGCCGTGAGGCTGTTGATGGTGACTCCGATCAGGTGCGCCACGGCGAACGTGAGGATGAGGCCGAAAAGCAGCGGGAGCCACCCGTAGACGAGGGCGCTCTTACGCCTGAAGGCCCAGATGAAGACCAGCATCACCAGGATGACCGAACTCACGGTGTTGACCACGGCGTCGCGCTTGATGAGGTTCGCGTCGTCCTGGGCGATCGGGTAGCCTCCGCCGTACTGGACGCTGAGGAAGGGGGCCGACTGCCCGGTGTCCTGCTTCCACTCCCCCCGGGTCTTCTTCTCGAGCGCCGTGACGTAGGCCATCAGCTTCTTGCCGAAGGGGATGTCCTGCGCCGGCCTGTTGGGGCGGACGATCATGAGCAGCGAGGTCCCGTCCCTGGAGAGATAGTACCCGTCAGACAGGTCGATCTTGAGCTGGCGGGTCTTCCCCATGAAGTGCTTCTTCAGCACGGGAAAGAGCCCGAAGGGGTCGTACTGGATGATCTGCTTCGTCATGAGCGAGGCGGGGTTCGAGATGAGCTGGCGGTTGAAGGCCATCTGTTTTTCTATGCGGGCGTCGCTGAATCGTCCCGCCACCTCGTGCAGGTCCGACGGAGACAGGTACAGGAGGGTGTACGGCAACATGGTGTCTACGAGCCCCTCGTAGTCCTGAAGCTTGTATTCCACGCCCTCGACCATGCCGCTCTTCTTCAGGCCTGCGGCCATCTCGTCGGCGAAGGGTTCGTAGTTCTCGATGGGATGGCCCTTGGGGTCCTTCGTTCGAAGGACGATGAACAGGTAGTCCAGACTCTTGAAGTCCTCCGTGGCCATCCTGAAGTTCTCCACGACCTTATTGTGCCTCGGCAACAGGTCGAGGATATCCGACTGGATGTGCGGGGGCTTTACTATAAAGAGCGCAATGGCTCCGGCTACGATGAGCGCCGCACCCGTAAAGACCCACTTGTACCCGTGTGCGCATATCCGGGCGAGGTGCCTGAGAATGGCCTCTCTCACGGTTTGCTCCCTTTGGTCTCGCCGACGGCCTCCTTGAGCCGAAGGTCCACGTCCACGGCGCCGGCCGACATGATGAAAGTCAACGCCTGCTCGACCGGTATGTCGAGAGGCATGAGGTCCCCTTCAGGAACCAGGATGAGGTAGCCCGAGGTCGGGTTGGGTGTGGTCGGAATGAAGACGTTGTAGTAGTTCTTGCCCGTCCGCTCCTTGAGGGACCCCAGGCTGGCGCTCGTTATGAACCCCATCACCCAGCATCCCCTCCGCGGAAATTCGACCAGAGCCACGCGCTGAAAGCTGTTCTGCCGCTGAAACGCGTCGAGAAGTTTCTTGGTCGCCGTATATACGGGCTTGGCCAGCGGGAGCCTCACGAGCAGGTTCTCGAAGATCGCCCACGCCTTCTTGCCCAGGTAGGAGCGTCCCATCAGCCCCAGGAGGATCAGGAGCGCCACCGTGATGAGCAGGGATATGGCCTCGGCCACCCCGGGAAAAGGCACACGCCCGAATCGCGTGAAAATAAACCTTACGAGCGGCGACGAAACCCCGACGATCAGCTCGAACCCGAGGTACAGAATCCAGATCGTGACGACCAGGGGCAGGACCAGAATGAGTCCCGTCAGAAAGGATTTCTTGAGGGAGTTGAGGACCGTTTTCACTCGGCGGGTCCTTGGAAGAGATCGATTCGCTTAGCGAATTTCACGAAATACTCGATCATGGAGACGATCGCGATGAAGGCAACGAAGTAGAGCAGGGCGTTTCCGGCGAGCTTGACCCACTCCCACTCGCGCTGGTTGCCCCAGATGATCAGGCAGATCGCCATCACCTCCACCACCATCTTCCACTTGCCCAGGACGCCAGCAGGAATGGATACCTGGTGGATGGCGGCCACCATTCTCAGACCCGTCACGCTGAACTCCCGGCCCACGATCACCACGACCACCCACGCCGGGGTGAGGTGCATCTCCACCAGCGAGATGAGAACAGAAGCGACGAGCAGCTTGTCGGCGATGGGGTCGAGCAGCTGCCCCACCGTGGTGACCTGGTGGCGCTTCCTGGCCAGATACCCGTCGAGGAGATCCGTCAGGGAGGCCAGCAGGAATATGCCGACCGCAAGTTCTTCCCGGTTGAAAAAGAACCACTTCTCGAAGTGGAACTCGGTGAGGAGCACCACCACAATGAGCGGCACCAGGAATATGCGGAACACGGTCAGCAGGTTGGGGAGGTTCATGAAGGTATCGCGTCTCATTCGCCGCCACCGCCGCGCGTCACAGTACCAATCCGCGCCCGTATGCTGGAAATTACCCACATCGTTTATCGGGAACGCTTCCGCCGATCGAGGTCGAACCGCTCGATCATCTTAATCAATCCGCGCCTGGTGATACCGAGATCCTCAGCCGCGCGGGTCTTGTTCCACTTGTATTTTTGAAGAGCTTCAAGCAACATCTTGCGCTGCACCGCTTCCAGCGAGTCCTTCATGCGGGTCCCGCTGCTGGAGTCGTTGAGGATCGCCGCCTGCTGAATCACCTCCGAGAGGTGGTGCGACGTCACCATCTCGCCGTCGCTGAGCAGGATCGCCAGGCGCTCCATCTCGTTCTTGAGCTGCCGGACGTTCCCGGGCCATACGTAGGCTGTCAGGACCTCCAGGGCCTCCTTTCTAAACCCGACGTTCTTGCGCCCCATCCTCGCCCCGAAGAAGTTTAGGAAGTGACGGGACAGGAGGGCGACGTCCTCTTTTCTCTCCCTGAGGGGGGGCAGCTTGATGGTCACGACGTTCAACCTGTAGAAGAGGTCCTCCCTGAAGAGGCCGCGCTGGATCTGTTCCTGGAGGTCCTTGTTGGTGGCCGAAAGTATCCTCACGTCCACCTTCCTGGACTTGTTGTCGCCGATCCGCCGGATCTCACCCTCCTGGAGCGCCCTGAGGATTTTGGCCTGGGACGAGAGGGAGAGGTCTCCAATCTCGTCGAGAAAGAGGGTCCCGCCGTCCGCCACCTCGAACAGGCCCGGCCGGTCGTGCGTCGCGCCCGTGTAGGCACCCTTCTTGTAGCCGAAGAGCTCGCTCTCCAGGAGCGTCTCGGGGAGCGATGCGCAGTTCTGTGGAACGAATTTCCTATCGCGGCGAGAAGACTTGTAGTGAATGGCCCTTGCGATCAGTTCCTTGCCCGTGCCGCTCTCCCCCATCACGAGGACCGACACGTTGCTCGCCGCAACAAGTTCGACGGTCTCGAGGATGGAGATAATCTTGGGCGAATTCGAAATGATCTCGGGAAAACCCTGGTCGGCCGCGGCCATCTGCCTCAGGTAGGTGTTCTCGATGCGGTAGTTCTCCCGTTCCTGGGCGCTCTGAATTGCCGATGAGGCCAGATCGACGAAGGATTTCAGGTACTTGTGATCCCGCTCGTTGAAGGCGCCGTGGCGCTTGCCGTGATCGACGTAGAATGCCCCGATCAGCGATTCTCCGTGGATGAGGGGCATGCACAGCACCGAGAGGATGTTGTAGTGGATGGCGCTCTCGCTCTCGAAGCGAGGGTCCTGCTGCATGTTCGCGCTGAGGATGCCTTCCTTCTTCTTGATGGACGCGTGAACCACAGACAGGGCCACCTTCTGCACGTCCACCAGCTCGTCCGGATAGAGAGAGCGGGCCACCGTCGGGTAGAGTTCGCCCTGCGGGTTGATCAGAAAGATGACGCCCCGTTCCGCGTTGAGATGGGAGATCGCAAGGTCTATGAGGTTCTCGAGCAGCGGTTGGAGATCGGTGAACGAATGAACGACGTACGCAAGCCTGTAAAGCGTTTCCAGATCCTGACGCTGGTCCGGTATAACGGGGTCGTCAGGAACTTTTGACGTATTGTCGTCGATCATGCCGCGCCTTTAATCGCCTCCAAGCGGGAGCGTGCTCTCTGGGCGAGTCCCCCCTGCGCATCCTTCTCGGAACCGGAAGCGGCCCCTTCGATTTTCTTGTAGGTGTCGATGGCCTTCGCGTCGTCGCCCCGGCGCTCGTAGAACTGCGCGAGCTCCCACAGCCCCTCGCCGGCGGGATAGTCTTCCGTCTTCAGGTTGGCCAGAGCTTTCCAATCGGCCTCCGCGTCCTTCCAGTCGCCCGACGACTCGTAGAGGCGGGCACGCAGCCCGAGCGCGATGGGAGCCAGACGCTTGTTCGAAGTCAGCGGACCCACCGTGGAGATCGCTTCCTTCACCTTGCCCGCGTCGGCCAGTGCAAGGGCCTTGTAGAACACTCCCAGGTCGCCGCTTGTGTCGTTGCCTGCCTGCTTGTCGAGGCTCTTGAGCCGGGTGTCCACCGCCTGGAGCCTGTCGACGTTCGTCGCATAGTGCAGCTGGTCGCCGTTCTGCTTTTGGGCGTCCTTGCCGACCGGTGCGTTGTAGGCTTCCATGACCTGCGCCAGCAGATAGGACGACTTGGCCACGTGACTCTTGTGCGAATCCCAGAAATACAGCGCGCCGAAGCCCACGATGAGCAGCGCTAGAAGGCCGGCCAGATAAGTGGCCCAGTGCTTTTCCAAGCCTTCTATGACTCCGAAGTAGAACTCCTCCAGGATATCCCTGAACTGATCTTCCCGCATCTGTTTCTTGGTGAGCTTCTTGCGCGACATAAAGTCTCCTTCGAGGCGACTGAAATGTGGTGTGCCTGGCGGGATTCGAACCCACGACCCCCTGCTTAGGAGGCAGGTGCTCTATCCGGCTGAGCTACAGGCACATCGGGACCCGGCCTCCTTAAGGCCGCTCAGTATTCTATAGTAAATTCCTCGGCCTTTTCAAGGTTTCCGGAGGGGGGCACGCCGACCAGCTCGTCCACCCGCGCGTGGCCCGGACCTTCCCTGAGGGCGGCCTCCAGCCGACGCACCGCACCAGGCTCCCCAACGGCCTGCACCTCCACCGATCCGTCTCTCAGATTCCTCACCCACCCGCAGACGCCCAGCGCCCGCGCCGTAGCGAGCACGAAGTACCTGAATCCCACACCCTGAACACGTCCGCGAACGATCCAGGCGGCACTGATCCTCTCCATCGTGATTTTCTACCTGAGTTACCGCCCCCTGTCCCATGGCCGTGCGCCCCGGGGCGCCCCGGGGCGGGAGAACAGCCCATCCGTGCTATAATCTGCCGGGAGGAGATCAGCGTGAGAAGACTCTTAATATTGACGATTTGCGTGGTGTTCTTCCTGATCGCGGGCTGCGGGCAGAAGGCTCCTCCCAGCCCCCGGCGCGACCTTCACTACCCGGGGAGCGCGAAGCCCCAGCAGCCCCCGCCCCCGAAAAGCGAGAAGCATGCTTGACCGTTTCGAGTTCTACAAGATGACGGGTGCCGGCAACGATTTCATTCTCGGCGACAACCGCCGCGGAGAATGGAACAGGTGGCCTCTGGACCGGCTTGCCCGGGGACTGTGCCGGCGCCGCCTCTCCATCGGGGCGGACGGTCTCATCCTGGTCGAGACCTCCAACCGCGCCAGCCTGCGAATGCGGGTGTTCAACGCAGACGGAAGCGAATCGGACATGTGCGGAAACGGCGCCCGGTGCGCCGCGAGATTCGCCCTTCTCAAGGTGATCGCCGGGCGAAGGATGACCATAGAGACCCCCGCCGGCATCGTGGACGCCGAACTGCTTCCCGACAACGTGGTCCAGGTGCAGATCCCCGGGAGGGCCGATCCGCCCAGGCGGGTAAGCGTCACGATCCGCGGCAGGTCCGTCCCCGCCCTCCTCGCCGACACGGGCGTGCCGCACCTAGTTGTCCTTGTCAGGGATCTCGAGGGCGTCCCCGTGTCCACCCTGGGCCGGGCGCTCCGAAATGCCCCGGAGGTCGGCCCCGGAGGCGCGAACGTCGATTTCGTCTCCGTCGGTGACGGTGAACCCTTCCCCATGAGGACCTACGAGAGGGGCGTCGAGGACGAAACCCTGGCCTGCGGCACCGGCGCCACGGCTACCGCATGGGTTCTGCATCACCTCGGATACGCAGGCGCGACGGTTTCTCTGCGCATGCGTTCAGGCAAGGATCTCCAGGTCACCATCTCAACCGGCAACCCCGGCGCATTTCCCTTCAAGCTCAGGGGTGAGGCGAGGGTCGTTTTCCGGGGGTTCCTATCCGAAGAATCGCTTCAGGAGGCGCTGGAATGCTGATAGGACGAATTATCTACCGCGGGGCGGAACACCACGTACGCAAGGACGAAACCGGCCGGATCCTCACCGAGGACGGCCGCGTCGTGCCCGCCGGGGAGTTGCTCTTCCTCACTCCGACGGCCCCGAGCAAGATCGTGTGCGTGGGCCGGAACTACAGGGCGCATGCGCAGGAACTGGGCAACCCCATGCCCGAAAGACCGCTGCTCTTCCTGAAGCCGCCCTCCGCCCTCCTGAATCCGGGCGGGACCATCGTCCTCCCCGAGGATTCGAGCAGGGTGGAGTACGAAGGCGAGATCGGCGTCGTCATCGGCCGGCGCTGCCGCAACCTCCCGCCGACCGAGAACCCCATGGACTACGTGCTCGGCGTCACGCCGCTGAACGACGTCACGGCCAGAGACCTGCAGAAGCTGGACGTCCAGTTCACGCGCGCCAAGTCTTTCGACACGTTCTGTCCCATGGGGCCATGGTGTATGCC
>JBJKRE010000178.1:0-14163 GCA_046704825.1 Acidobacteriota bacterium | reverse complement strand
GGCGACGTACAGGGTCCGCAGTGAGGATGAGTGGGAACGGCACTACCTTAAACATATCGAGGGAACAAAGCGCACCGGGATCTTTCCTGTGCGATCCGACGGCACTTGCCTGGTGGGGGCTCTCGATCTCGACGCGCACTCTTCCGGGGCACCAAAGCGCTGGGCGGAGGCCATGTGGGTCGTCACGGTTCTGTGGCGAATGGGTATGGTTGCCTATTGGAGCCCTTCCCGTCATGGGCTCGGAGCCCACGTGTACATTCTTTTTGATGAGCCCGGAGTACCGGCTGTCGCCCTCGGCACCTTTCTTCACGGCTTGGCGCAGCAACTCATGAAGTTCGGGAGCGTTGACGTATATCCCAACGCGGCCGGAGGGGGTGGGGCCATCTTCCTTCCCTTTTTCAAGGGGCAGCCGATCATGGACTCAGATGCGGCTATGGTCACTTTGGATAAGGTGGAGGTCAACGACAGCAGCGTCATCCCAAAGGGCCTGAGTGTGGCAGAAGGTCCTCCGGGGTACCGACCCAAGAAGTGGAAGGTGAGCCACACCCTGGGGAGCAGGAAGGCCAAAGCGTTTCAGGCTACGGTAGCTGAGCTGAAGGAGGCCGGATTGGCATGGACGGACGCAGGGGGAGAACTGCACGTCTGCCGCGGCGGAAGAAATAAAGTAGCGGGCGCGAAAGCCAAGGCGATCCTGCGCCACGGTGGAACAAAGGAGGATTTCGTTGCTTGGGACGCGAAGAACCCTTTGCCCTTGAGGGAAGATAAGCCCGAACGCCTAGAGGGTTGGTGGCGCTGGGCAGAAAAGGCCATGAAGAAGAATGGGTCATGAGGTGCTAGCGTGTCTGAGGGGATTGGGGGAGCAAAATGAGGACTTTGTTCAGAAGGTATCCGTAGACCAGCATCGTGGCCATCAGGATAGGAATGTGCCACCAGTTAATTATGATTTGTTCCACCCCCCGGAACGCCTTGCGGGATCTTCTGATATAAAGGATGAAAGGAGGACGCGCAATCGGAGTGAAAAGGACGGAAACGATGAGACAAGGTGAACGTGGAATCAAGAGACTGACGGACGGCAGATACCGCGCGACCGTCTGGCACTCGGGGCACAACATTAGGAGGATCTTTCCAAACAAGACCCAGGCCAGGATATGGCGGGAACAAACCAGGGCAACCATCAGGATGGGCACGTTCGAGCGGAAACCACAGCGGGTCTCATTTCGGAATGCAGTGAAGGAGTTCCTTAAGTGGAGCAAGACGAACGTACGGCCGAAGACCCACAAAATCGACCAGTGGGCAAGCAGGCAGTGGCTGGATTTCCAGGGTTTCGCTGGAAAGAACCTGGACCAGATCACCCTGTTGGATGTCGAGGCCTTTAAGCGTCGTGTACTGGGGACCGCAGCGCAGAACCATTCGAAGGCCGAGGGCCCACGACAGGTTTCGAAGCGGACGGTGGACATATCTCTGGGCAGGCTCAGGCGCATGTTGCGCCTTTACGTGCACGAGTGGAAGATTTACCGCGACCTTCCAGCCATGGGGTTGAAGCTGTTCAACGAGGATACCCAACGGCAGCGCTTCCTTACTGAAGAAGAAGAGCAGAGTCTGCTGGGCGCCTGTCGTCCGGACCTGCGCAGGGTCGTCCTCTTCGCCCTCCACACGGGGATGCGCCGGGGCGAGATTATGAACCTACGGTGGACGGACGTGGACGCGCAAAACGGGGTCGTGACGATCCCGGCGGCCAGGGCGAAGGGAAGGCACGATCGGTTCGTCATGCTGAATTCGGTGGCCCTCTCCATCCTGGAAGAGCTGCCGCGCCCCATCGATCGCAAGAAGCTTGTGTTTGGAAATTCCAAGGGCAATGTGGATGGCAATCTCGGCCGGCGCTGGACGAAGGCTCTTGAAAAGGCCGGGATCGAGGATTTCCGGTTCCACGATCTGAGGCACACCTTCGCGACGCGGCTGGCCATGACCGGTCACGTGCAGCAGCGGGACCTGCAGGAACTACTTGGACACACGAGCAATCGCATGACCGACCGGTACGTGCACCTTCTGCAAAAGCACCTTAAGGAGGCGGTGGCCCTTCTTGAGCCGGACCAACAAAAAACTAACATCGTGTCTGATCCGGCTCCAGCGATGGGTGTCGTCCGCAGCGCGTAAACCACTGCATATAAAAGGGTTGGTGTGGTGGGCGGTACCGGGTTTGAACCAGTGACATCCTGCTTGTAAGGCAGGCGCTCTCCCGCTGAGCTAACCGCCCTCCGGTCGTTGAAGTGTATACGATGCCGGGCGGGGCGGTCAAACCGCCTCTGCAGGGCCCGGTCCGGCCCCTGGCGGGCTCTGTCGGTGGGCTGCGCTCGGGCCTCTCCGTGATCGGCGGGGCAAAAGAGCCGACTCGATAGGATATAGCTGTAAGGCCGGCCGAAACCCTTGACCTGGTGTTGACGATCTGCTACCCTTCTTCTTCTTTATCAGAAGATCCGGCAGGGCGTTCCGGGGGGTCAAAAGGTGCTAGAACAAATCATAAATAACTGGTGGCACATTCCTATCCTGATGGCCATGATGCTGGTCTACGGATGGCTTCTGAACAAAGTCTTCTTCAGACCCGTCCAGGCGGTCATGGCGGAACGAAAGAAGCGCATCCGCGAGTCGGCGCTTCTTTCGGAGACTTCGAAGGAGAGCCTCAAGAGCCGGCTGAAGGAGTACGAGCAGGCCGTGCTGGAGGCCCACAGGCGGGGAACGCACATCAAGGAAGAGGCCCGAAACAAGGCCTACGAATACCGCGCCGGCGTGCTGAGCGAGGTGCGCTCCGAGATCGAGGCCGAGCTGAAGAAGAGCGAGGAGTCCATGCGGAGCAACGTGGACGACGTGAAGGCCTCGCTCGAGAAGGAGGTTCCCGGCTTCGCCCGCACCATCGCGCAGAAGATTCTCGGCAGGGAGGTGGGCACTTGAGACGGAAGATGATGCTGGCCCTCGTGATGCTGCTTCCCGCGCTCACCGCCCTGGCAGAAGAAGGCGGCGAGCACGCCGCTTCGGGCTGGGCGAGCCCCGTCTGGCACGTGCCGATGATCGTCTGGCAGATCGTAAACATCGCGATCGTGGTGGGGCTCCTCGTGTACCTGCTCAGGCGCCCCGCGCCGACGTTCTTCAACACCCGCGCCAAGGAAATCGAGGATTTGCTCGAGAAGGCCATGCGGGAAAAGGAAGAGGCCAACGCGCGTCTGAAGGAAGTGGAGTCGAAGATGGCCCACCTGTCGGACGAAGTGGCCGAGATCGAGCGAAGCTCGAAGGAGGCCGCCGAAGCCGAGAGGCAAAGGGTCCTGGAAGAGGCGGAGGCCGCCAAGGAGAGGATCCGGAGCGACGCCGCCGAAGAAATGGAGCGCCGGCTCAAGGAGGCCCGCCGGGACCTCAGGGCCTACGCGGCCGACCTCGCCGTGAAGATGGCGAAGGAGATTCTGGCCGACAATATCGCCGAGTCCGACGAGTCCAGGCTCCAGGAACGGTTCATGTCTAGCATGGAGGACGAAGGTCATGAGCGCGGTTAGCAGGCGTTACGCGCAGGCGCTGTGCGCCGTCCTGGGCGACGTGCCGCAGGGCGCCGTGCTGGCCGACCTGGAAACCTTCGGAGAATGGCTCGGTTCGGTGCCCGGTCTCAAGACGGCCATCGCCAATCCGGGGATTCCGCACGACGTGAAGGTCGGTGTCGTGGAGGCGCTGGCCGAACGCGGGGGCTTCCAGGACGTGTCCAAGCGATTCATCCTGCTGGTCATTCAGAACAAGCGTCTGGACAAGTGGGACGAGATGGTGGGAGACCTGAGGGCGCTCTGCGACGAGGCCGCGGGCGTCGTGCGGGCGCGGGTCGTGACGGCGAAGCCCGTCGCACCGAAGGTGGCGGACGCCCTCGCGGACCGGCTCGGCAAGGTGTTCGGCAAGAGCGTGCTTCTGGAGCCGAGGGTTTCGAAAGAGTTGCTGGGGGGCATTCAGCTCAAAATCGGTTCGACGGTCTACGACGGGTCCATAGCGGGAGCCTTGAACTCTCTGCGGCAGGCCCTCGTAAAGGGGTAGGCGAGAATGATCAAGACAGACGAGATCAGTAATATTCTGAAAGCCCAGCTCGAAGGATACGAGAGCAGGATCGACGTGGCGGAGGTGGGTTACGTCACCTCCGTGGGCGACGGTATCGCTAGGATTTACGGGCTGGAGAAGGTCATGGCCGGCGAGCTGCTCGCCTTCCCGGACGAGATGTACGGCATGGCGCTGAACCTCGAGGAGGACAGCATCGGCGCCGTGCTCATGGGCGAGACCGACAAAATCCGCGAGGGCGACGAGGTTCGCCGCACGGGCCAGATCATGTCCGTCCCGGTCAGCGAAAAGATGGTCGGGCGCGTCGTCAGCCCGCTGGGGCTGCCCGTCGACGGGCTGGGCCCGATCGACTCCGAGGAGCGCTACCCCATCGAGCGCATCGCGCCGAGCATCGTCGAGAGGGAGCCGGTGAAGCAGCCGCTCCAGACAGGGCTCAAGGCGGTAGACGCCATGATCCCCATCGGCAGAGGCCAGCGCGAGCTGATCATCGGGGACCGGCAGACCGGCAAGACGGCCCTGGCCATCGACACGATCATCAACCAGCGCGACACGGGCGTCATCTGCATCTACGTGGCCATCGGCCAGAAGCGGTCCACGGTCGCCCAGGTGGTCAAGACGCTGCAGGACTACGATTCGATGAAGCACACCATCGTGGTGGCCGCGTCGGCTTCGGAGCCCGCCTCGCTACAGTACATCGGACCGTATGCGGGCTGCGCTATCGGCGAGTACTTCATGCACAAGGGCGGTCACGCCCTGGTGATATACGACGACCTCTCAAAGCACGCGGCTGCGTACCGCGAGATTTCCCTTCTGCTGAGGAGGCCGCCGGGGCGCGAAGCCTACCCGGGCGACGTCTTCTACCTGCACTCGAGGCTGCTCGAACGCGCGGCCAAACTGAACGGGAAGCACGGCGGCGGCTCGCTCACTGCCCTTCCCGTCATCGAGACCCAGGCCGGCGACGTGTCCGCCTACATCCCGACCAACGTCATCTCGATCACCGACGGCCAGATCTACCTGGAGAGCGACCTGTTCTTCCAGGGCGTCCGTCCGGCGCTGAACGTGGGGATCTCGGTCAGCCGTGTGGGCGGCAACGCCCAGATCAAGGCCATGAAGAAGATCGCGGGTACGCTGCGGCTCGAGCTCGCCCAGTACCGCGAGCTTGCGGCCTTCGCACAGTTCGGGTCGGACCTGGACAAGGCGACCCAGTCCCAGCTCAACCGCGGCCAGCGGCTGGTGGAAATCCTGAAGCAGGACCAGTACACGCCGCTGGAAGTCACGAAGCAGATCGCGATCATCTACGCCGCCACCCAGGGCTGGCTCGACGACGTGGCGGTGAGAGACTGCCAGGGCTTCGAGGCCGGTTTCTACAAGCACCTCGACCTGAACGGGCAGGAGTACACCAAGACTCTGCTCGAAAAGAAGGTGCTGGACGACGACGTGACGGACAAGCTGGACCAGCTTCTCAAGTCCTATAAGCACCAGTTCATCAAGGAACAGGAAGCGAAGTAGGGCCATGCCGAACTTACGTGACATCAGACGGCGCATACGGTCGGTGCAGAGCACGCAGCAGATCACGAAGGCCATGAAGATGGTTTCCGCGGCCAAGCTGCGGCGCTCTCAGGAGAGCATGTTCGCCGCCAGACCGTATGCGAAGAAGATGCTTCAGGTCCTGAACTCCCTGGCGACCAGGGCGGACCAGGGGGTGCACCCGCTCCTTCACGTCAGGCCCGAACGCAGGGTGCGCGTGATCGTCGTCACCGGGGACAGGGGGCTGTGCGGCGCGTTCAACGCGAACATCATCCGCTTCACCTCGGCCCAGCTGGAGCAGCTCGCCACGACGAGCGAGTCCATCGTGCTGGACTTCATCGGCCGGAAGGGCCGCGATTTCTTCAAGAGGCGTTCCTACGAGATCGGCAACCAGTGGACGGGGCGTTTCGCCAAGGTGACCTACGACGACGCCAGCGAAATCGCGGGCCGTCTTATCGAGGGGTACACCGAGACGAAGTGCGACGCCATCTACATCGTGTACAACGAGTTCAAGAGCGTGATCGCACAGAGGGTCGTGATGGAACGCCTGCTCCCGATCCCGAAACTGGAGGGCGAGCCTGAGGAGTCGCTTCTGGACTACCTCTACGAACCTCGGGAGCAGGAGCTGTTCGAACACCTGCTGCCCAGGCACGTGACCTTCCAGGTCTACCACGCGATGCTGGAGTCGGTGGCGGCCGAACACGCGGCCAGGATGACCGCGATGGAGAGCGCTACAAAGAATGCCAAGGAAATGATCGAGCGGCTCACGCTGTATGCGAACAGGGTTCGGCAGGCCGCGATCACGAAAGAGATCATCGAGGTCGTTAGCGGGGCGCAGGCCCTGGGTTGATGGGAGATATTCGCATGGCAGTGGAAGGAAAAGTCGTTGCGATCATTGGGCCCGTGGTCGACGTACAGTTCCCGGTCGACCACATTCCGGAAATTTATCACGCCGTGCACATCGCCTCTGAGGGGGGAGACTCAGGAGTGCCCATCGACGTGACCGCCGAAATCGCCCAACACCTGGGCGAAGGGCGGGTGCGTTGCGTGTCCATGGAGCCCACGGACGGTATGGTCAGGGGCATGAAGGCCGTGGACCTGGGCGAGCCGATCTCCGTGCCGGTCGGCAAGCAGACGCTGGGTCGCATTCTGAACGTCCTCGGGAAGCCGGTGGACGAGAAGGGTCCGGTGGAAACGGAGCACCGCTTCCCCATCCACCGTCCAGCCCCCTCCTTTGAAGACCAGGCGAAGACGACCGAGATGTTCGAGACGGGCATCAAGGTGGTCGACCTGCTCGAGCCCTACTCGAAGGGCGGAAAGACGGGGCTGTTCGGCGGTGCCGGCGTAGGCAAGACGGTTCTGATCATGGAGCTGATTAACAACGTCGCCATGCACCACGGCGGCGTGTCGGTCTTCTCCGGCGTGGGCGAGCGTACCCGGGAGGGCAACGACCTCTGGCTGGAGATGACCGAGTCGGGCGTCATCGATCCGAACGACTGGCAGAAGTCCAAGGCTGCGCTCATATACGGGCAGATGACCGAGCCGCCGGGAGCGCGCCTCAGGGTGGGCCTGACGGGGCTGACCGCGGCGGAGTACTTCCGCGACGTGGAAGGCCAGGACGTGCTGCTGTTCATCGACAACATCTTCCGCTTCACCCAGGCGGGTTCCGAGGTGTCGGCCCTGCTGGGCCGCATGCCGTCGGCCGTGGGCTACCAGCCCAACCTGGCCACGGAGATGGGCGAACTGCAGGAGCGCATCACCTCGACCAAGAAGGGATCGGTGACCTCCGTGCAGGCCATCTACGTGCCCGCCGACGACCTGACCGACCCGGCGCCGGCCACGGCCTTCGCCCACCTGGACGCCACGTCCGTTCTGTCGAGGGCGCTGACCGAGATCGGCATCTACCCTGCGGTAGACCCGCTGGCGTCGACGTCCAGGATTCTGGACCCGAGGGTCGTCGGCGAAGAGCACTACACCGTGGCCCGGCGCGTGCAGAACGTGCTTCAGCGCTACAAGGACCTGCAGGACATCATCGCCATCCTGGGGATCCACGAACTGTCGGAAGAGGACAAGCTCACGGTCGCGCGGGCGAGGAAGATCCAGCGGTTCCTGTCGCAGCCCTTCCACGTGGCCGAGCAGTTCACGGGCATGAAGGGCAAATACGTCAAGGTCCAGGAGAGCATCAAGGGCTTCAGTGAGATTCTGGACGGGAAGCACGACGACATGCCTGAGCAGGCCTTCTATATGGTCGGTACCATCGAGGAGGCCATGGAGAAGGCCGAGAAGCTCGCCCAGCAGGGGTAACCATGGCCACCTTTGAGATACCGAAGAAGATCAACCTCAGCGTCGTCACCCCCGAGCGCCAAATGGTCAAGGAGGAGGTGGACGAGGTCGTGCTGCCGGGGATGCTCGGGTACCTGGGCGCCCTGCCGGGACATACGCCGCTGTTGACTTCTTTAAAGATTGGTGAGATAAAATATAGGGTTGGAACGACGTGGAAGTATCTCAGTGTGTCCTGGGGATTCGCCGAGATACTGCCCGATCGCGTCACCGTTCTGGCGGACATCGCCGAAAGTGCGGAAGAAATCGACGTCGAACGGGCGAAAAAGCAGGCCGACTCGGCTCAGGCTAAACTGAAACACCCTGACGCCGACTTTCTCCAGGCCCAGTTTGCTCTGGAAAAGGCCCTAGTAAGGCTACAGGTTGCGGCCAAGGCGGCGCGCGAACCCAGGTAAACAGGCCGGCAAGGTGAACAGGTAAGGATCCATGAAGAGAACCTACCAGCCCAACAGGCATCGTAGAGCGAAGACACACGGTTTCAGGGCGCGTATGTCGACCAAGGGCGGGCGAGAAGTTCTGGCCCGCAGGCGCGCGAAAGGGCGGTGGCGCCTCACACCGGCGTGAGCCCCGCTACTGGACCCTTCAAGAAAGAGGACCGGGTCCGGAAGCGACCTGAATATACGTCCATCTACAAGCGCTGCGCGGCGATGCATACCTCCTGTCTGGTCTTTTATGCCGAGAGGGGACCCACATCGAAGCGCAGGCTTGGGTGTACCGTTCCCAAGAAAGTCGGCGCGGCGGTCAAGCGGAACCAGATCAAGCGCTGGATCCGGGAGGTGTTTCGCGCGACGAGGGGAGACTTGCCTGTGGGGTGTACGGTGGTCGTGAACGCCAAGCGTTCGGCCGCGCGCATGAACTACGAGGACGTCGTGAATGCCTTCCAGAAGATCATTGAAAGGCTTCGAAAAGAGGGGCTGGGGCCATGAAGTGGGTGGGCCTGGTCCTGATCAAGATCTACCAGTACACCCTCAGCCCCTTTCTCGGAAACGCCTGCCGGTTCTATCCATCGTGTTCCACCTACACGTACCAGGCCATAGAACGCTTCGGCCTGTTCAGGGGCTCGTGGATGGGCCTCAAGCGTATTCTTAAGTGCAATCCCTTCTTTGCCGGGGGCTACGACCCCTGTCCGAAAAAACACTGAGACGGAGCGACTAATGGAGCAACTCGGTCAGGAAGATCCGAACAGCGGACAGCGCCTGGCGTGGTTCATGCTGTTGATGGTGGTGCTGTTCGGCGTCTGGATGGTGTTCGAAAAGCCCCAGAAGCCCGCGCCGGCGAAGGGTGAGCAGACGGCCGCGAAGAGCGTAGAAGGCAAGGAGGCCGGCGTGGCGAAGGCCACGGCGGCGCCGGCGAAGGTTGAGCCGGAGGCTCCCGGAGCGAAGGTCGTGCCGGCCGCGGTGGAGGGCGCTTCAAAGCAGCTCGTCACGCTGGCCAACGATGACCTGAAACTCGAGCTGTCCAACGTGGGCGGGGTCATCGAGACGGCCGCGCTCCAGAAGTACCACCTGAAGAACCAGCCGCCGGACAACCTCGTGTCACCCCTGTCCCGATCGACCGGGCGGTTTCCGCTCGACATCCGGTCGAGCGACAAGGCTTACAACCAGCTCGTGAACGCGGCGGTGTTCCACGTGGAACGCTCCAGGACCAAGGCGGGAGCTGAGCGCGTGGTGATGTCGTGGGCCGACGGCAAGGGCAACGCCGTAACGAAGACCCTCACGCTGCCGGAAAAGGGGTATGTGGCGGAGCTTTACATTACGGCCGTGCAGAACGGCAAGGCACTCGAACCCGTTCCGGTCGCCTGGGGGCCGGGGTTCGGAAAGCTGCTCGAAAAAGAAGCTAAGAACCGGTACTACGAGCAGGAATACGTGGGCCTGAACGAGGCCGGGTCGTTCAAGAAGATCAAGCGCTCCAAGGTCTCGGAGAAGCACCCGGTCGTCACCGATACTTACGGCGAGAAGGGCCCGATCAACTGGGCCGCGATCACGGACAACTACTTCGCGGCCATCTTCATGCCCGAGAAGCCCATTTCGTGGGTACACATCCTCACGCGCGAGCTCACCCCTGCGGAGCGGAAGATCCACCCGGCGGACACGGACATATCGATCGTCGTGCCGATCCCGGGCCGGGCGAAGCTGTTCATGGGCCCGAAGGAGTGGAAGCTCCTGTCGGCCATGGACCACCAGATGAACAAACTCACGGGCTGGGGCATTCTCAGCCCGCTGTGCGCCGTGCTCCTCTGGGCGCTGAAGAAGCTCTACGGCCTGTGCGGCAACTACGGCGTGGCCATCCTCCTCCTGACGCTCATCATCAAGCTGGCCTTCTACCCGCTCACCCAGAAATCCATGGTCAAGATGAAGGAAATGGGCGAGCAGATGAAGCGGATCAAACCGCAGGTCGACCGCCTGAAGGCCAAGTACAAGAAGATCGGCAAGGATATGGCCACCCGGACGAAGATGAACGAGGAGATGATGGCGCTCTACCAGCGGGAGGGGATCAACCCGCTGGGGAACCTCGGAGGCTGCCTCCCCCTGGCCATCCAGATGCCCATCTTCTTCGCGCTCTTTGAGATGCTCCCGAGGACCATCGAGCTGAGGTCGGCGCCGTTCTTCGGATGGATCCACGACCTGTCCCTGCCCGATCCCTACTACGTCACGCCCATCCTCATGGGCGTATCCATGGTGGTCTCGTCGAAGATGGGCAGCACCAACATGGAAGGGGCGTCGCAGGGTATGCAGAAGATGATGATCTGGTTCATGCCCATCATGTTCACGTGGATCTGCTGGACCGCTCCGGCCGGGCTGACGCTCTACTGGCTGGCCAACAACGTGCTGACCATCGGGCAGCAGGCTCTCATCAACAAGGAAGTCGCCAAGCGTAAGGAGGCGGCGCAGAAGGGGCGGAAGTCCACCCCGAAGGGGCCTTCCAAGCCGTCGCATGCCTGATCTCGAGCAAACCATCGTCGCGGAGGCCACGGCCCAGGGCCGGGCTTCGCTGCGTGTGGTTCGGCTCAGCGGGGAGAGGTCCTTCGAACTATTGCGGCGGCTTTTTCTCCCGGACGGCGGCGGCAATCCCTGGGACAGGCCGAGGGTCCTCACGCTCGGCAAGGTAATCGACAGCGAAGGACGTACTCTCGATAAGGCGCTGGCCGTTTGCTTCACTGGGCCCGCGTCTCTGACGGGAGAGGATGTGGTGGAGATCCACCTCCACGGCGCTGCGGGTGTGGTTCGCGCGGTCATGGACCGTCTGGTGGAGGAGGGGGCGCGGCCGGCGTTGCCTGGGGAGTTCTCGTACAGGGCCGTGCTGAACGGGAAGATGGATCTGGTCGAGGCCGAGGCGGTGCAGGCGCTGGTGGAGGCCGGAACCGAAAAGCAGGCGCTGCGCGTGGCCGCAGGCCTCAGCGGGGCCCTGTCTGGGGAACTCAGAGGCCTGCGGGAATCGGTCCTCAACCTCAGGGCGGCGTGGGAAGGCCGGGTAGACTTCCCGGAGGACCTGGAGGACGCCCCGGAGAACGGTGACCGCCAGTCCCTGGCGGAGATCATAGATCGAATGGCGAGGGCCGTCGAGAGCGGAAAGCGCCTCGGGTGTCTAAGGGAGGGTCCGCGACTGGCGCTCGTGGGCGCCGTGAACTCCGGAAAATCGTCGCTTTTTAACGCGCTGTTGATGCGTGAACGTGCGCTGGTCACCCCTCACCCGGGGACCACGCGGGATACGCTGGAGGAAACGATCGTCATGGGCGGGTTCCCGGTCGTACTCATCGACACGGCGGGCATACGGGATACGCTTGAGCCGGTCGAGGCGGTGGGCATCGAGCGATCCCTGGAAGCGGCTCTCTCGGCCGACGGCACGGTCATGGTCTACGACGGCGCGGCGGGTTGGGGGCAGGCGGAGGACGATGTGATGAGGCGCCTGCCCGGGCGGCCGGTGGTCCGCGTCGCCAACAAAGCCGACCTAAACGGACACGACGGCGGGGCAGCGGAGGCGATCGCGACCAGCGCCGTTACGGGGGCGGGGCTCGACAGACTCATGGAGCGCGTGGCGGCCTGGGTGCAGCAGCTGGTCCCGGGCGACTCATTGTGCATGGTGTCGGAGCGGCAGGCGCGGTGCCTGACGGAGGCGCTCAAGGGCTGCTTGGGCGCCATGGATGCGTTGGAGTCGGGGGCGACTGAAGAGGTCGCGCTCGTGGGACTCCGGGAAGCCCAGGAAGCGCTGGACGAACTGCTGGGCGGAGGTTCGCCCGAAGACCTGTACGAGAGGATATTCTCTACGTTCTGCATCGGCAAGTGAGCGTGCGAGGACGAACGAGGCGGGCGACAGGACGGACGTGATGAGCGGGAAAACAGTCTGCGAAGCGGTGGTCGTAGGCGGCGGGCACGCCGGCTGCGAAGCGGCGTCCGCGCTGGCCCGCAAGGGGGTGGACACGCTCCTGGTCACGGATCGTCTGGATGCCCTCGGGCGCATGTCCTGCAACCCGTCCATCGGCGGGGTCGGTAAGGGCCACATCGTGCGCGAGCTGGATGCGCTCGGCGGGCTCATGCCACGGGCTGCCGACATGAGCGGAATACATTTCCGGATGCTGAACACGAGCAAGGGGCCCTCGGTGCAGGGACTGCGAAGCCAGAACGACAGGGTCCTGTACCACATGAGCGTGAGGGCCTTGCTGGAAGGGGTCTCCGGGCTCCGGATGATGGAAGGACGCGTGGAGGCCCTCTGGCTGGACGGCGGGGCCGTGCGCGGTGTGCGACTCGAGGGCGGAGCGGTCGTGGCCGCCCGCGCTGTCGTCTTGACCACCGGTACGTTTCTCAACGGACACATGCACGTCGGCGGAGAGCAGACGCCCGGCGGCCGCATCGGCGAATATGCGGCGCGGAGGCTGTCCGACAGTCTCAGCGCCGCCGGCCTGCCCATGGGGCGCTTCAAAACGGGCACTCCACCCAGGCTCGACCGCCGCTCCATCGACTGGGACCGCCTCGCGGCCCAGGCCGGGGACGAGGACCCTGAGCCCTTCTCCCTCTTCAGCCGTGTGTTTCCCCTGCAGCCCCAGATTCCATGCCATCTCACCAGGACGTCGCTTGCCACGCGCGACATCATCCGGCGCAACATGGCGCGGTCGCCCCTCTTTTCGGGCGCCATACGCGGACGCGGCCCACGCTACTGCCCGTCCATCGAGGACAAGATCGCCAGGTTCCCGCACCATGAGACCCATCAGGTCTTTCTGGAGCCCGACGGGCTAGCGTCCCAGGAGATCTATCCCAACGGCATTTCGACCTCCCTCCCGCGGGACGTGCAGGAGGACCTCGTCCACAGCATCGAGGGGCTCGAAGAGGCGAAGATTCTGACCTACGGCTACGCCGTGGAGTACGACTACGTGGACCCGAGGGTGCTCACGTCGTCGCTGGAGTGCAAGCAGGTGAGGGGCCTATACCTCGCGGGCCAGATCAACGGCACGACGGGCTACGAAGAAGCATCGGCCCAGGGGTTCTGGGCGGGGCTGAACGCCGCGCGCGCCCTGAGGAGCGAAGCACCCTTCTGCCTGGGCAGGGACGAAGCCTACACGGGCATTTTGATCGACGACCTGGTCACGCGGGGCGTGGTGGAGCCTTACCGGATGTTTACCTCGAGGGCCGAGTACCGGCTCCTCCTGGACCGGCATTCGGTCTACCGCCGGCTGGCCGGGAAGGTGGCGGGGGACGGGTTGCTCAGTGCGGCGGAGGCGGGTTTCATCTGGAGCAGGGAAGCGCTGGCGCTGCGCATTATGGATGCCCTGCGGACTGTGAGCGTCACCAGGGAGGGAGATAGACTGACGCTGTACCGGCTCCTCAGCCGGCAGGGGGTGAGTTTCCGTGACGTGGCTGGGTACCTGGGCGTGGCGGGAGCCGTGGCCGACCGGTTCATTGGCCTGTACGTGGAGGCCGAGGTCAAGGCCGAAGGCTACAGGAAGCGCGAGATGGCCCAGGCCGAAAAGACGGCCCGGGCAAGGGCCGTGCGGCTTCCCGCAGACCTGGACTACGGCGGGATGGCCGGGCTGAGCGCCGAGATGGTGGAAAAGCTGGAGGCCGTCAGGCCCGAGACGCTGGACCAGGCCTCGCGGATACCGGGCGTCACCGCCGCCGCGCTCATGATCGTGCGCCTTGCGGCCGAGAAGAGGAGGCGCGCCTAGCATGGACGAGAGAATCCACGCCTACCTGGAGATGCTCTTCAAGTGGAACCGCGCCGTTAACC
>JBJKRE010000177.1:0-3556 GCA_046704825.1 Acidobacteriota bacterium | reverse complement strand
GGTGTCACGTCCCGCAGCGTTTTGACTGTTTCTTTTGAAGAACGGGCGAGAAAAAGGAATTGAGGCCACGACGTGTTGCCGCGCGACCATAGAATAGAGATGTTGTACCGATGGCAGAGGCCGCCCCCCTGCAGTTGACCCCGACGGGCCCTCGGAGCGGTGTGCGCTCCTCGCCTGACCCGTCAGAGCCCGTTAGGCTTATCTACTGCCGGGCAGCCCCGAAGGATCCAGGCGACGGTCTCTCGCTGCTGAGGGAGAACATGGTTTCTGATCACCTCCACGCTTAACGGGCCGTCGGGTGTCCATTCCTCAGTGCCCCCAGGCTTTACAACCACCTGCTGCTCTGGCGGCGCCGAGCGCCAGAGGTCCGCGAAGATTTGCCCGGCGTTCTCGTGATGCGCGTAGAGTGCGCCCATGACTGCCTTGCGCTCGCTCTCCATGCACAGGGTCACGCGGCCGGGGAAGTCGGACATCACGTCTTGCCAGCCTACTTCCTCCAGGTCAACAGGCGGATCGTAGACTCGCTCGATGATACCGAGCGTCTTCCGGTCGACGCCCAGCCTCTCGCACCACTCCACGAAGAACGGCACGCGCACCGCGCCCCACGCCATCCTGCAAAAGTCCAGGTAGATACGCGTCATCACCAGGAAACGAAAGACAGCGATCCACCGCCCCAGGGTGGTCCAGTTGTCCCCGCAGGCCGTTTCCTTCGTCACCAGCCACCACGTGCGCCGGCCCCACTCCCGTTCGGGAAACTCGTACGGCCACAGCCCATAGGCGTCTTCCACGACGCTCCCGAACTCGTCCCACGAAAACCATCCTTCGTCCATGTACCCGAACCGGCCCAAGGATTCCCTCCCCTGCGTGCCCCATCCATTCTTGCCTTGGCAACCGCCCCTACTTTTCGTAGAGGTCGGGGCGGCTGGCCTTGATGCGGTTGACGACGGCAAAAGCGGCCGCGTTGGCCCCGCCGATGGCGAGCGCTATGGCTACTTCGTGCTTGGCCTCTTCCCACATCCCGAGGTCGCACATCGCCGCCGCCCGTGAAACGAACACGGCGGCGCAGTTGAGACTCTTCAGATCTTCAGTCTGCTCAAGCGCCCTCTCAGGAGCGTTCTGCTTCCTGAGGGTAGAAGAAAGAACTGCCCACGCCACCTTGTGCCTGGGGTGCTTCGTGACCACACGACGCAGCAGACGGACCGCCCGGTCGAACTGATGGTTGTCCCTCGCGGCCTGTGCCCTGGTGATCAGTTCGTCCACATCCTGGACGCCCGAATCTTCCGCGTCCAGCTCTTTAGAAATGAGCGTGTTGAGCCGCGATACGACAGCCACCGGGGGCTCGATGAATGTTTTCGTGCTGAACCAATGCCTTCCATCCCAAGTGTACCCCTCGCCATCATAGTCGACATTGTGTTTGACCGTGCCCATGACCTCCGCTCCTTATGTCTGGATGGTTCGCCTCTTCATCCGGTGTCTCCGCGTCATCGGGCGCGCTAATCCTTCCCACCCCTGTTGGCACAGCCACGTCGTGCTACGTGCCCTGCACGAAACATCCACAGGGCAAGAGTAGCACGGCCTCCGCGGTCTCCCCCCAACACCTGCTCCTGAACTGTTCACGATGAGAAGATAACAGCCCTCAGTGCAACAGTCGTGCACTCTCGCGGTATACTCTCCGACGAGGAGGGAATCCGCATGTCACAGCGCCAGCAGTTGGAGAGGATCTTCGAAATCGACAGGCAGATCCGGGCGGGCCGCTACCCCAGCGCGGCCTCCCTGGCGGAAAAGCTCGAGGTGAGCCGGCGGGTCATCTTCAACGACCGCACCTTCATGATCGACCGCCTCGGCGCACCCATCGCCCTGGACCGGAACAGGGGCGGCTGGTACTACAAGGACCCCACGTGGATCCTGCCGTCGGTCATGGTCACCGAGGGCGAGCTGCTCGCCTTCTTCCTCACGGTCGAGCTGGCCCGGCGCTACCTCGGGACGGCCTTCGAGGGCCCCCTCCGCTCGGCGGTGGACAAGATCAGCCAGGGGCTCAAAGGTCCCATCACCGTGAACCTGGAATCCCTGTCCTCGAGCGTCACCTTCGAATCGCCCCACGCCGCGCCCGCGCCCGAACAGACCCTGATGGATCTCAGCCGGGGCACCCGCGAGCACCGGCTCGTCAAGACCACTTACTACACGGCCTACCGCAACGCGAAGGGCGAGCGCACGCTGGAGCCCTACCACCTCTACAACCATGACGGCGACTGGTATCTCGTGGCCTACGACCACATGAGGAAGGACTTCCGCTACTTCCACGTGGGCCGCATGGAGCGCGTCAGGGTGCTCAACGAGAAGTTCTTCCCCCGCCGGGACTTCGACCTGTCCGCCTTCCTCGGCCAAGCCTTCCAAGTGTCCATGGGCGAGAAGCCCGCCACAGTGGCCATCCGCTTCGACTCCAACCAGGCCCCCTATATAAGAGGAAGGCGGTGGCACGCCACCCAGACGATCACCGAGCACAGGGACGGCGGGCTCACCTTACGCTTCCGCACGTCGGGCCTTGGCGGCGTCGCCCGCTGGGTGCTCCAGTACGGCCCCCACGCCGAAGTCCTCAGACCCGCGTCGCTCCGCAAGGCCGTTGAACGTGAAGTCCAGGACATGGCGGGGATGTACGGAAGCGCATAAGATTGCGCGCCCTATAACTTGGCCTGATCTTTCACACCCCTCCCAGAAATAGGCCGGCGGGACTGACGTTGTCCCGTCATCATTCCCGCAGCCTCCTCTCAGTGCACACTCCATGCACTTACGGCCTTTACGCTTTCTGGCATGGAGGTGGAGGTATGCATGGAAAACGATTCCCGGCTCTCATCGTGATCCCGCTTCTCCTGATCGCGACGGCTTGCGCGGTCCAGCAGCAGGGGCTCAAAGAGCAAAAACTCACCGTCGGAGTGGTCCAGAAGGAAATCCGCGCTGGGATGTCCCAGGCGGATGTGGCGGGAGCCCTCGGCTCCCCGAACATCGTGACCCGGGACAGTGACGGCAAGGAGACTTGGATCTACGACAAGATAGGCACGGAAGCCAGATACCGATCCTCCGGTGGCGGGGGCTCGATCCTCATCCTCTCTTTCTCCCGGAGCCGATCAGTCAGCGCGACGACCCAGCGCACACTCACCGTCATCATCAAATTCGACCGGAATCAGCGCGTCGAGTCATTCACTTATCACGCCAGCACATTTTGAGGGAGGGTTCCATGAAGAGAGCGTCTTCTATCGCGTTGCTGTTATCCATTGCCTTATTCCTGGTCGGCTGTGCCGCCAAGAGACCGGTTGAAAGCCAACTGCAGGTTCGTGAATTTCAGACCAGGACGTTCCCTGACACAGGGACTAGACTCGCCATGAAGGCCATGATGAACGTCCTCCAGGACGACGGGTTCATCATCAAGCAGGGTTCGCTAGACCTTGGGCTTCTATCCGCCGAAAAGCAAGTCGACGTCGAGAGCCGCGGCCAGGCGTTCTGGGCAGTGTTCTTTGCCGGCTCCCAGGCACGTTACAAGAAGTACTCGGTCGTCGAATGC
>JBJKRE010000176.1:0-4202 GCA_046704825.1 Acidobacteriota bacterium | reverse complement strand
CATGTAGACGATGCATTCCAGCCCCAGCATGGCACACACGGTCGCGGCAGCCACCCCGTGCTGCCCGGCGCCGGTCTCGGCGATGATCCGCTCCTTGCCCATGCGCCGCGCCAGGAGCGCCTGGCCGAGCGCGTTGTTGATCTTGTGGGAACCGGTGTGGTTGAGGTCTTCGCGCTTTAGATGAACGCTCGCCACGCCCGCTTCCCGGGCAAGCCTGTCCGCCCTGTACAGCGGTGTCGGCCGGCCCGAAAACCGCTCGAGCATGGCATGGAACGTTTCTCTGAAGGCCGTGTCCCCCCAGGCGTCCTCGAAGGCGCTGTCCAGTTCGAGCAGCGGCGTCATGAGCGTCTCGGGGACGAAACGCCCCCCGTAGGGGCCGTAGTCCCTCTCCACGCTCATCCATTCAAAACTCATGGTCGATCTCCTCCAGGGCGGCTCGGGCCGCCTGACAGTAGTCTCTGATCTTTGCGGGGTCCTTGACTCCAGGGCGTGACTCCAAACCGGATGCGGCGTCCACCCCCGAAGGCCGGCAGACCGCCACTGCGCGGGCCACGTTGGCGGGCCCGATACCGCCCGCGAGGACGAAGGGCGAGGGCGCCCCTTTCGCCAGATCCCAGTCGAAGCTTCTGCCCGAGCCGCCCGCCACGCCCGGCACCCGGGCATCGAGGAGCAGGGCGTCGCCCCAGGTGAGTTCGGGCGTGCGACCGGCCTCCATCCTGCAGGTCTCTACGATCCTGATTCCGCCTTCCCTCATGGCCGCCCTCTCCCGCTCGACGGGCGGCGCCGTCATCTGGATGAAATCCGGTACGGCGCCCGAGCGACCGCCACCAAGGCGACCCGCGCCGGGGGCTACCAGGACGGAGACGAGGCCCGCTCGCCTGGCAGCCGATATCAGCGCGGCGCGCCTTTCACCGATCACGAACCTCGGGCTCTCGGGCCACGCGTTGACGCCCACGTGCGTTGCACCCCAGCGCGCGCACCACTCGATCTCCTCCACCGTGCAAACGCCGCACACCTTCAACCAGGGACGGGAGCGCGAAGGAAGGCCGGGTAACTGATGCAACCGCAGGTTCCGGTTCATACGGCCTTCCTCCCTCCCGCTTCCCGCGCGAGAGCGTCCTTGAAGGCCTTCAGGACCTTCGACGGGTCCCCCTGCCTCATGAGCGCCTCCCCGACCAGGAAGCCGTCCGCTCCGGCTCGGCGGAGGCACAGCATGTCCTCGACGGACCTGATTCCGCTTTCGGCGATGCACGCGCAGTGGGCAGGGCACATTGACGCGAGACGGGCGGGGACTTCCAGATCCACCTCGAAGGTGTCCAGGTCGCGAGCGTTGATGCCGACGAGCCGGGCGCCCGAGTCCACGGCCAGGAACATGTCGTCCTCGGTGTGCGCCTCGACCAGCGGTTCCAGCCCCAGCGCGAAGGATTCACGCACCATGTCTCCGAGCACGGGGCCCAGGATGCGGGCGATGAGCAGCACCCAACCAGCGCCGTCCACGGCGGCCTCGAGCAGCTGGTAAGGATCCAGCACGAAATCCTTGCACAGGACCGGTACACGGACCGCAGACACGGCCGCGCGCAGATCGGCCCTCGAGCCTCGGAAGAACTCCGGTTCGCACAGCACGCTCACGGCGCCGGCCCCTCCCCGCTCGTAGGCGGCGGCCCTCTCGCCGACGTCCACTTCCTCGGCGATGAGGCCCGCGCTCGGGGACGCCCTCTTGATTTCCGCGATAACGAACCCTCCGGCCTCACGAACGGCCGGCACCGGGTCGTCGGGCCGTTTCACGGCTTTCAGGGATTTTCTCAGGACCTCCGCCGGAAGGGCCGCGCTGTCCCTTCGGACGCGGTCGATCCGCCCGGCGATGATATTCTCAAGATACCTGTGCACGGCGAACCTCCAGCGGGTGTCCCACCAGCTCGGTGAAGTAGCGTCCCACCGTGCCCGCGGCGAGGGCCTCCCGGGCCCGCTTCGCTCCCTCGCGAAGGTCCGGCTCAGCACCGCATGCCCTGAGAGCAAGCGCCGCGTTTGCCGCCACCGCGTCCACGAGTCCCGGCGCGGCGTCGCCCTCCAGAATGGCTGCGAAGGCCCTGGCACTCTCTTCGATCGTGCCGCCCGCGATGTCCGAAGCGCAACCCGCCTCCAGTCCGAAATCGGCAGGCGTCAGTTCGTACTCGTCGATGCTTCCGCCCCTGAGTTCGCTCACGAAGACACGCCCGTGGAGCACGGCTTCGTCGTAGCCTCCCTCGCCGTGGACGACAATGGCGCTGCGAGTACCCAAGGCCCTGAGGCTCTCGGTCATGAGCCTCATCCGGCTGGCATCGTAGACGCCGACGATCTGGCTCCCCACCCCGGCGGGGTTCAGCAGCGGGCCCAAGAGGTTGAAGACCGTCCGGACGCCCATGCTCCTTCGCACCGGAGCGACGTGTGCCATGGCAGGGTGGTAGAGCGGCGCGAAGAGGAAGGCGAACCCCGATCGCGCGAGCCTCGATTCCGCGTCCGCCGCCGCCTCGTCCACCGGGAAACCCATGCGCTCAAGGATATCCGCCGAACCGCAGGAGCTGGATACGCTCCGGTTCCCGTGCTTGGCCACCGGCTGTCCGAGTGCCGCTACCGTCAGCGCGGCGGCCGTACTCAGGTTGAAGGTCCGCCGCCCGTCGCCACCTGTGCCGCAGGTATCTACCGCGTCCGGTGAAGGCCTGAAGGGCCGGACCGCGGCCCGGAAGGCCTCGGCCAGCCCCGCCAGCTCGCCCGGCGTCTCGCCCCGGGCGGCCAGCGCACCGAGGAAGGCCGCCGTGACCAGCGGTTCGGTGCGCCCGGCGGCCAGGTCTTCCCCGGCCTCGCGGGCCTCCGCGCGATCGAGGGTTTTTCCCGCCGTTACCTTGATCAGCAACTCCTTACGCATCTTCGACCTCCCGGCAGAGCTCGATAAAGTTCCTCAGAATGGTTACCCCCGACGGGGTCAGGATGGATTCCGGATGGAACTGGACGCCGTGGCACGGGAAGGTCCTGTGACGGACCGCCATGATCTCGCCGTCCGGCGTGGTCCCCTGCACCAGCAGGTCGGGCGGCAACGCCTCCCTGTCGGCCACCAGAGAATGGTAGCGTCCAACGTCTACCGGACTTGGAACACCCGCGAGGAGGCCCGATCCGTCGTGCACGAGCGGCGACGTCTTGCCGTGCATCGGGACGACCGCCCTGCCCACACGCCCTCCGAATACCTCGACGATGACCTGGTGCCCCAGGCATACGCCCAGGATGGGCACTCTGTCCGCCATGGCCCGCACGACGTCCGGGCAGACGCCCGACCGCTCCGGACGCCCGGGCCCGGGTGAGAGAACGATGCCGGACGGCCGCATGCGGCGCACCGCCTCCAGGTCCACCGCGTCGTTTCGGACCACCTCAAGGTCAGGGCGCATGGCGCCCATCATGCCGACGAGGTTGTAGGTGAACGAATCGTAGTTGTCGATGAAGAGGATCACGGCAGACCTCCCAGCGCCGCCAGCATGGCGCCCGCCTTGTGATGGATCTCCTTCCACTCGGCGTCGGGGCGCGAGTCGGCCACGATGCCGGCCCCCGAGCGGAAACGGACCTTCCCGTTTTCGAACTCCGCGGTCCGGATGGCTATGCACGTCTCAAGGTTGCCCGCCGTATCGATGGTCCCCACGGCGCCGCCGTACACACCCCTGTCCTGCCCCTCGAGCCCCGACAGGATCTCCACGGCGCGGATCTTGGGGGCGCCGCTCACCGTCCCCGCCGGGAAGGTGTTCCACAGGGCCTCCAGGGGCGTTCCTCGTTCTTCGAGCCGCCCCCTGACCTCAGAGGTCATGTGCATGACGTGCGAGAACCGTTCGACGGCGCCCTGGACGGCCACGGAGACGCTGCCGTGCTCGCACACCCTGTTCAGATCGTTTCGGGCCAGGTCCACCAGCATCGCGTGCTCGGCAAGTTCCTTCGGATCCTCGAGGAGGTCCCTCTCGAGGCGCTCGTCCTCCTCGGGAGTGGCTCCCCGCGGCCTGGTGCCGGCGATGGGGACCGTGGTCACCGTCTCGCCAGCCACCCGCACGAGCATTTCCGGGGAGGCGCCCAGCACCTGCCGCCCCGAGAGGGAGACGTAAAAGTGATACGGAGACGGGTTCAGCCGCCTCAGCCTGCGGTACACCTCGAAGGGGTCCCCGTCGTACAGCCCTTCGAAGGGCTGTACG